>NZ_CP088149.1:287500-587500 GCF_002845275.2 Pseudomonas sp. S06B 330
GTCTGTAGCTCAGTTGGTTAGAGCGCACCCCTGATAAGGGTGAGGTCGGCAGTTCGAATCTGCCCAGACCCACCAGTTTCTTGTTGGGGCCATAGCTCAGCTGGGAGAGCGCCTGCCTTGCACGCAGGAGGTCAGCGGTTCGATCCCGCTTGGCTCCACCACCCCCTTGTTACCATGTCAAAGCTTAGAAATGAATATTCGCATCGAATATTGATTTCTGAACTTTTTCAGAATCGTTCTTTAAAAATTTGGGTATGTGATAGAAAGATAGACTGGACAGCACTTTCACTGGTGTTTGTTCAGGCTAAGGTAAAATTTGTGAGTTTTCATGAATTTTCGGCGAATGTCGTCTTCACAGTATAACCAGATTGCTTGGGGTTATATGGTCAAGTGAAGAAGCGCATACGGTGGATGCCTTGGCAGTCAGAGGCGATGAAAGACGTGGTAGCCTGCGATAAGCTTCGGGGAGTCGGCAAACAGACTTTGATCCGGAGATCTCTGAATGGGGGAACCCACTCAGCATAAGCTGAGTATCTTGTACTGAATACATAGGTGCAAGAGGCGAACCAGGGGAACTGAAACATCTAAGTACCCTGAGGAAAAGAAATCAACCGAGATTCCCTTAGTAGTGGCGAGCGAACGGGGACTAGCCCTTAAGTGGCTTTGAGATTAGCGGAACGCTCTGGAAAGTGCGGCCATAGTGGGTGATAGCCCTGTACGCGAAAATCTCTTAGTCATGAAATCGAGTAGGACGGAGCACGAGAAACTTTGTCTGAATATGGGGGGACCATCCTCCAAGGCTAAATACTACTGACTGACCGATAGTGAACCAGTACCGTGAGGGAAAGGCGAAAAGAACCCCGGAGAGGGGAGTGAAATAGATCCTGAAACCGTATGCGTACAAGCAGTGGGAGCCTACTTTGTTAGGTGACTGCGTACCTTTTGTATAATGGGTCAGCGACTTATATTCAGTGGCGAGCTTAACCGAATAGGGGAGGCGTAGCGAAAGCGAGTCTTAATAGGGCGTTTAGTCGCTGGGTATAGACCCGAAACCGGGCGATCTATCCATGGGCAGGTTGAAGGTTAGGTAACACTGACTGGAGGACCGAACCGACTACCGTTGAAAAGTTAGCGGATGACCTGTGGATCGGAGTGAAAGGCTAATCAAGCTCGGAGATAGCTGGTTCTCCTCGAAAGCTATTTAGGTAGCGCCTCATGTATCACTGTAGGGGGTAGAGCACTGTTTCGGCTAGGGGGTCATCCCGACTTACCAAACCGATGCAAACTCCGAATACCTACAAGTGCCGAGCATGGGAGACACACGGCGGGTGCTAACGTCCGTCGTGAAAAGGGAAACAACCCAGACCGTCAGCTAAGGTCCCAAAGTCATGGTTAAGTGGGAAACGATGTGGGAAGGCTTAGACAGCTAGGAGGTTGGCTTAGAAGCAGCCACCCTTTAAAGAAAGCGTAATAGCTCACTAGTCGAGTCGGCCTGCGCGGAAGATGTAACGGGGCTCAAACCATGCACCGAAGCTACGGGTATCACTTAGGTGATGCGGTAGAGGAGCGTTCTGTAAGCCTGTGAAGGTGAGTTGAGAAGCTTGCTGGAGGTATCAGAAGTGCGAATGCTGACATGAGTAACGACAATGGGAGTGAAAAACTCCCACGCCGAAAGACCAAGGTTTCCTGCGCAACGTTAATCGACGCAGGGTTAGTCGGTCCCTAAGGCGAGGCTGAAAAGCGTAGTCGATGGAAAACAGGTTAATATTCCTGTACTTCTAGTTATTGCGATGGAGGGACGGAGAAGGCTAGGCCAGCTTGGCGTTGGTTGTCCAAGTTTAAGGTGGTAGGCTGAGATCTTAGGTAAATCCGGGATCTTAAGGCCGAGAGCTGATGACGAGTTGCCTTTAGGCGACGAAGTGGTTGATGCCATGCTTCCAAGAAAAGCTTCTAAGCTTCAGATAACTAGGAACCGTACCCCAAACCGACACAGGTGGTTGGGTAGAGAATACCAAGGCGCTTGAGAGAACTCGGGTGAAGGAACTAGGCAAAATGGCACCGTAACTTCGGGAGAAGGTGCGCCGGTGAGGGTGAAGGACTTGCTCCGTAAGCTCATGCCGGTCGAAGATACCAGGCCGCTGCGACTGTTTATTAAAAACACAGCACTCTGCAAACACGAAAGTGGACGTATAGGGTGTGACGCCTGCCCGGTGCCGGAAGGTTAATTGATGGGGTTAGCTAACGCGAAGCTCTTGATCGAAGCCCCGGTAAACGGCGGCCGTAACTATAACGGTCCTAAGGTAGCGAAATTCCTTGTCGGGTAAGTTCCGACCTGCACGAATGGCGTAACGATGGCGGCGCTGTCTCCACCCGAGACTCAGTGAAATTGAAATCGCTGTGAAGATGCAGTGTATCCGCGGCTAGACGGAAAGACCCCGTGAACCTTTACTATAGCTTTGCACTGGACTTTGAATTTGCTTGTGTAGGATAGGTGGGAGGCTTTGAAGCGTGGACGCCAGTTCGCGTGGAGCCATCCTTGAAATACCACCCTGGCAACTTTGAGGTTCTAACTCAGGTCCGTTATCCGGATCGAGGACAGTGTATGGTGGGTAGTTTGACTGGGGCGGTCTCCTCCTAAAGAGTAACGGAGGAGTACGAAGGTGCGCTCAGACCGGTCGGAAATCGGTCGTAGAGTATAAAGGCAAAAGCGCGCTTGACTGCGAGACAGACACGTCGAGCAGGTACGAAAGTAGGTCTTAGTGATCCGGTGGTTCTGTATGGAAGGGCCATCGCTCAACGGATAAAAGGTACTCCGGGGATAACAGGCTGATACCGCCCAAGAGTTCATATCGACGGCGGTGTTTGGCACCTCGATGTCGGCTCATCACATCCTGGGGCTGAAGCCGGTCCCAAGGGTATGGCTGTTCGCCATTTAAAGTGGTACGCGAGCTGGGTTTAGAACGTCGTGAGACAGTTCGGTCCCTATCTGCCGTGGACGTTTGAGATTTGAGAGGGGCTGCTCCTAGTACGAGAGGACCGGAGTGGACGAACCTCTGGTGTTCCGGTTGTCACGCCAGTGGCATTGCCGGGTAGCTATGTTCGGAAGAGATAACCGCTGAAAGCATCTAAGCGGGAAACTTGCCTCAAGATGAGATCTCACTGGAGCCTTGAGCTCCCTGAAGGGCCGTCGAAGACTACGACGTTGATAGGTTGGGTGTGTAAGCGCTGTGAGGCGTTGAGCTAACCAATACTAATTGCCCGTGAGGCTTGACCATATAACACCCAAGCAATCTGCAACGCAGATTGTGGTGGTGAAGACGAAATGAACCGAAAGTTCGTAAAACCACAAACTGTCACATACCCAATTCGCTGGAGTGTCTAACAAGACCTTCTGGCAACAGAATTTCTTGACGACCATAGAGCATTGGAACCACCTGATCCCATCCCGAACTCAGCAGTGAAACGATGCATCGCCGATGGTAGTGTGGGGTTTCCCCATGTGAGAGTAGGTCATCGTCAAGATTAAATTCCGAAACCCCTATCTGCGTATGCAGGTAGGGGTTTTGTCTTTAGAGTAGAAGCATCAAGAATTCGCTGGCACGTCGCAACAGACGGACCGGCACACAGAATTTCTTGACGACCATAGAGCATTGGAACCACCTGATCCCATCCCGAACTCAGCAGTGAAACGATGCATCGCCGATGGTAGTGTGGGGTTTCCCCATGTGAGAGTAGGTCATCGTCAAGATTCAATTCCAAAACCCCTGTCTGCACTGCAGACAGGGGTTTTGTCTTTCTAGGGCCCGGCACCTGCTATGACAGGTCAAGTTGGTAGCCGCTGCCGCTAGGCTGCGATGGGACGCGAAGCGGCAGCTCACGGTTTTCAAGCGAAGGTACTGCAGCTTCAGGCAAGTGTGCCAATGCAACCAGATAGGCCCGATACGCCCGCTCCTACCGGCCTTGTAGGAGCGAGATTGTGCCGCTATAGCGAAATCACTCCAGCAAATTGCGCACGTTGTTCATAGCATCATCAGCGAACCCCTGAAGAAATGCCTGAAACCCAGGCAACGCATCGCGACCGCCTGTGTAAGGTTCGGCCTGAATAGTCCATACCGCGCGGGCACGATGTTCGCCCAGCGCCTCGACCTGCATGGCCGCCCACAGGTTGCCGATGTTCAGGCTGGTATAGATCAGGCTCCAGGTCATGCACATAGCCTGGTCATTGCGAGCATTGAGTTGTTCGATCACCACATTGCCATCCTTGAACAATTTCTTGCGCACCGAACGGACGCCGCTACCGCTCATTTCGATGTGCGAAAGCGCCGGAATGAACACGGGAAAGCCGGCAAAGTTGCCGACGATGTTCCAGACACTCGCCGCGTCTGCGGCAATCTCGACGCTGGCGACTACCTGGCAGCCATCAGGGTTTCGGATCAGGGTGTCGGGTTGAAGTGTTTGCATGGTGTGGATCTCCTGCGTGGGTTGAAGGGTTCAGAGGAATTCGATCTGGTGGAGGTACTGGCGACCGCGCTGCAGTAGCTCAGGGGTCTTGGCCGGATAACATGTGCCCATGCGCTTGACGCCAGCGCGGGCGTTGGCGTGCTGGATGTTGGAGATGTCGCCGATGTCTTCTTCGAAGCCGTCCAGGTAGAACCCCAGCACGTCGAACAAGGCGTTATCGCGGTCGACCCGCTGTAACTGTTGCTGCCATTGCTCGACACTGACCAGCTCGAACGGCCAGACATGGTCGCGAAATGCCGAGACATAGCTGCGCCAGCTCAGCGGCTCTGGGTTGTGGAGGTTGAACACGGCTTGCGCGTCCTGATAACGACTGCTGTGGAAGGCGATGAAGCGGGCGAGGAAGTCCACCGGCATGAGGTCGAAGTTCAGCTCCAGGGCTGGAACCTGACCCAGCTGTAGCGAGCCTTTGAGCATCAGCATCAGTCGATTGCGCTGAGGTTGGCAGACACCGGTACGGCTGTTGAAGCTGATATTGCCTGGGCGGTACAGATTGACCCATACACCCTCGGCGCGGGCGCGCTGAAGGATGCGTTCGCCGACCCATTTGCTCAGGTTGTAGCCATTGCGCAGGTAGATCGGTGGAGTGTTCGCTGGACCCTGTTCAAGCACCAGGCCGTCGCTGTCGATGGCACTGCAGGCAGACAAGGTCGATATGAAATTGACCACCTTCTTGCGTCGGCCTTCGCACAAGCGCAGGCACTCGAACAGCGGTTCGACGTTGTCGCGGGCCAAGGTCTGGTAATCAAGTACGTGATTGACTTGCGCTGCGTTGTGCAGCAGCGCGCCATAGTGGTTGTCGAGATAGTCGTAGTCGGCAGCACTCAGGCCTAGTTGCGGCAGGCGCAAGTCGGCGTCAAATACTTTCACCCGGGCCAGGTCCAAGGCACCTAACTGGTTTTCTTCCAGCGCCTGATAGAAGCGCTCGCTGGCTGACTGGTGGGCATTGCGTCGAACCAGGCAGGCTACTTCGCTGGCACCCCATGCCAGTAATGCTTCGACCAGGTGTACGCCGAGAAAGCTGTTGGCCCCGGTGACAATCACCTTGTGCACATCGCCCAGTTGCGCCAAGGGCCGGATAGTCAGGCCCAGCTCACGTCGACAGTCTTGCTCAGCCTGGGGATCGATTTCACCTGCTTGATTGGCGTCGCCACCAATCAGTTGCGCCAGACGACATAGGGTTGGCATTTCAATGAAGCGATTGATGGGGATGCCGCGACTGAACTGCTCACGGACACTCAACAGCAGGCGAGACAAAAGAATGGAATGCCCACCCAGATTGAAGAAGCTGTCATCGGTGGAGATGTCTTCCTCCGGTAGCTCCAGCAGCATGCTCCACACCCTCAGCAGCTGTTTCTCTATAGCATTGGCGGGAGCGCGGCGCTGGTTGTTCTGCGGCAACTCCAGTGGCAGTTGCATCAGCGAGTGACGATCGACTTTGCCGTTTGCGGTATAGGGCATGTGCGCTACGCGTCGGTACAAGGTCGGGCGCATGTAGTCGGGCAGATTTCGCTCGGCATGCTCTCGCAAGGCCTGCTCAGCGCCCTCGCTGGTGGGATGCGCGGCAAAGACGAGGATTCGACGCTGTTCATCAATGACCACGGCCAGTTGGCGGAACAATCCACTGGTGCGTAGGCAATGCTCGATCTCTTCCGGTTCGACGCGAAAGCCGCGGATCTTCACCTGATTGTCCCGCCGGCCACACAGCTCGATGCCATCAGCGGTCCATTTGCCAATGTCGCCAGTGCGGTACAGGCGCCGACGGGAGCCGTCAGCCAAATTGATCTGCACGAAGCGCTCGTCACTGAGCTGGGGATTGTTCAAATAGCCCAGGCCCACGCCGGGGCCGTCGATGTACAGCTCGCCGGGTTGTTGCTCAGCGACCGGCAGCAAGTCCTGGTCGAGAATCAATACTTGGGTGTTAGCGATCGGTCTCCCCAGGTTGCGCGGGTTGTCGCCTGGGCGTAATACCCGAGTGGTCGCCAGTACGCTGGTTTCCGTTGGGCCATAGATGTTATGCAACTGACACCGCTCGGCCAGTTGAGTGATCACCCCTGGCTCGCACACGTCGCCACCTGTGATCAAGTGGGTCAGGCCCAAACCCCGCTCAAGCGGCAGAATGCTCAACAGCGCAGGTGGCAGAAAGGCGTGGCTAACCTGTTGCTGGTGAATCAGCGTGAGCAGTTGTTGCGGATCGCGACGTTGGTCCTCGTTGGGTACCACTAGCTCGGCGCCACAGATCCAGGTCGGCAAGATGTCCAACAGTGAGGCGTCAAAGCCGATGGTCGAGAACTGCAAGACCCGGCAATCCTGTGATAGCTGCACATGTGCGCTGTACCACGCCTGGAAATGGCTGAGGTTGCGTTGGCTTAACAGCACGCCTTTGGGCTGCCCAGTGGTGCCGGAGGTGTAGATCGCCACGCATGGGTTATCCAGCGCCGGACGTTGCAGCATTAACGCCGGTAGTGGGGCTTGCTTCACGGCGGGCAACTGGCGCACGTCCAGCGCCGTCAGGTTTGGCCCTTCATAGACGAACTGTCCATCGTGCAGCAACACACAGGCTCTGGCATCGCCCAGGATCTGACGCAGCCGTTGCGCCGGCTGGTTCGGGTCAAGCGGTAGATACACCACATCGCAGCCCAGAACGGCCAGGAGGCTGGCATAGAGCGCTGGTGACTTGCCGATGCAGACACCCACTACAACAGCTTGCGTGGGATTCACGGCCGCAGGTAACAGTGGTAGCAACTGTTGCTGGATGGCGACAGCCTGAGCGTGTAAATGGTGATAGTCCATACGCTGGCCATCCAGGTTCAGCGCTGGCTTGTGTGCGTAACGGCGCAGGCTCTGATCCAGCCGTTCGATCAACGGGATGCCGGCTTGGCGCAGCAGCTCGGGGGATCGCGTTTGGTTGAAACGATGAACAAATGCCAGCTGTTCAAGCCAACCTAGGTTTTGCTCGTGGTCATGCGGGCCCGGATTGATCGCGACAAGCTCGAGCAGGTGATCCGGATTCCGTGAAAAGCGACTGATCTGTAGAGCAAGTGTTTCCAGCAGGACGTCGATTGTTTGTTGACGCAGTTGCTGGCCATTGCCCGACAGGACTGGCGCCACTTGCTGGCGCTCGATCAGCCGTTGCGCGGTGAAGCTGCCAGTCCAGCACAACAGCTCTATTGCAGGCAGGTCACTGTTTGGCTGTTGGTAGACACCCAGGCGAAGACTCAGCAGCGGGCAATTCTTCCATACCTGCCAGTCGCTCGGGTCGAGCGTGAGACTTCCATCGTCGATCACCAGGTGCGGCGGGTGCCACGGGAGCTGCGCCATGGCCTGGGAGGAGGTTACCTGGGCTACTGCGTGGCCATACTGCTCAATCTCTTGATTGATTAGTGTCAGCGCCGGACTATTACCGATCAACAGGATGTCGAGACGTCTCATGGCGCTCTCCTTGCCTGGGGCAGGTAGTGCGCCAGTGCGTGTTGTACGCAGGGTGAGTCGAGCATTGAACTGCTACGAAAAAAGCGCAGGATGTTGTTCAGTAACGGATGCTGGCTGTTTATTGGATAGGCCATGCCCAGAACCTCTTCACGTAGTGCCTGGCGAACGAGGGGGGCGACTGGCAGGTGCGCGATCAGTTCGAAGTCGAAGGCTTTCTGGAGGTCGTTGGTCAGGTACTGGTTGAGGAATACTGGGAGAATTGCTGCCAGACATTGGCGGTCAGCCTCTGAAGCGCTTTGCCAGTAAATGCGTGTCAGCCGCGCCCAGAATGCTGAATGGCGCCCCTCATCCAGCAGGTGATCGGCCATCAGGCCCTTCACCGACGGTTTGACCGTGTCGTCACGGGCGAAGGCGGCGACATCGTCGGTGAGGGTGTTCTCGGCAATGCCGACACAAATCAGTTCCAGAGCATCCTGCAAGTGCGCTGGGGCTAGGGCCAGGGCCGCTGGAATCGCGCGGCTGAGCTCGATTTCTGCTGGCAAGCTAATCGGTTCGATACCGCTCAGCGCGATGGTTTGCTGCATGAAATCCATCGCTACCAAGGCGTGGTAGTCCTCATCGACTACCACGGTCATGGCGTCGTAGCGGCAGGCGAACGGGAAGCGAATGGCGAAGCGATCCTTGGCGATTCTGCGAGCGGTGCGGTCGACGATTTCGGTTTCGAAGATCACTACGTCATTGATGAACTTGTACAGGCTTTGTACCAAGGCAAAGTCGCGCAGTTGCGGGCACTCGCGCTCGAAAGTCTGCGCTAGCACCAGCGGCTGGCGGCTTAGTGGATAGATCAGGCGCTGGTCATCTTCGACCAAGCGCCGCGGACGGGTGCGGATGGTGGCCCGGCTCTCCCAGGTATCGGCAAAGGATTGGTAGTCGATGGCGTTCATGCGCGGACCTCGACTTGGCCGATGCGCATCGACAGACGCAGTTGATCCCACAGAGCGATACGGCTTTGTACTGCGGCAATCGCGGCTTCGTAGACTTGCTGTTCACGCTGTGGGTCTTGATTCACCAGACGCGCGAGCAGCTCTTCGGCGGCCGGGCCGTGGTCCTCTGAGTCGACTTCAATGTGCCGTTGCAGGTAGTAGCGCAACGTCGGTGCTTGTTCAGCGCTGATGCCCCAGTCATCCAGGATGCGCTGGAACATGGTCGGGATGACGCTTTCGCGCCCGTGCAGAAACGCTGCGGCAACGCTGTGCGCCTGGGCATTGAGGGCGACGTCCAGGGTGTTGCAGACAAATTGTTTGGCGGCCTCACTGGCCTCGGACTGTTGCAAGGCGTTGGCGTAACCGATGCCTTGGCGTTGCAGGTGGACGAACTGCTCGATGGCCGTGGTGCTGGCACCGACCTCACGCATGGCGTCCAGGTAGAGCTCGAAGTGGCTGTAGTGGCCCCGATCAAGACGATCATCCGACTCCTCGCCCAGCACGATTTCATTGATCAGGCGGGCGGCTTGCGGGTCTTGCGGTGGCAGCCAGGGTAGGTGAACGCAGGTTAGCTCCTGTTGCAGGCGCTTGGTCAGTGACATGAAGTCCCAGACGGCAAATACATGGGTTTCCATGAAGCGTTGAAGTACCGGCAGTGAATCGATTTCGGAAAATATAGGGTGAGTGGCAAGTTTCTCTTTGTATTGTGCAAGTCTTGATTTATAGGTGGCCATAATGTTCCCTCATCAGTGCTTAATGTGTACATGGCGCGATAGTGGGTAAAGAATTCCATCTCTTTGCGGCGAGTAAATGCCTCGATTGCAAAGTCGATAAAATGCTTTGGTTGTGTAGCCAGGCCCGTTGAGAGGCTGGTATTCAGGGCTTAACTGAGCGTTGAGTGGCTCGCCGGTAGCTGGCGTTTAAAAAGTTAGAACAACTTCCTGGGGTCTTGCAATGGGCTTTGTAAATATATTTGCGCTCTTATTATTTTGCGAATAAGTTGGTCTTATAAAACATCTTTTGAGAGTTTTATTGGCATGTAAGTACTCCTTCCGACAATAACGAGTCAGAATAAAAGCATGATGAGTGAATGCCTCACTCGGAGTACTACTGAAGGACGGAATTATCACGGCAATAATTGTGTGGGCAGCTGATCGATATTGGACCTGGCCCGGCGCTGGACTCCTTCTGTATGTTCTGGACAGGCAGCCGACCTGGCCCGTCTGAAGACGATCAGCGGTCGCTGCGCGAACTAGAGTGTGCCGAAAACGCACACGCTGCCATGGCTGCGTTCAGGAGGAGGAGGGCGAATTGAGAGGGCGCGCGCTCATCACAGCGCAATGACGAGCGCAAAACGGCTGGAGGCCGTCATAGATTGATACAAATAGATAGCGGGGCTGATGCGCCACTGGGGCGCGGAATTACTCTGCCGCTCGACCGTTCAGATAAGCCTTGATGGTTTTCGCCGCGGTGTTCAGATGGCGCTCGAGAACGTTGATAGCGTCATCGACGGATTTATCGTTGGCTGCATCCACCAGGCCGTTGT
This sequence comes from Pseudomonas sp. S06B 330, assembly GCF_002845275.2. Classification (NCBI taxonomy): domain Bacteria; kingdom Pseudomonadati; phylum Pseudomonadota; class Gammaproteobacteria; order Pseudomonadales; family Pseudomonadaceae; genus Pseudomonas; species Pseudomonas tussilaginis. The sequence goes on from NZ_CP088149.1 coordinate 297,980, forward strand.
GGTCGTCCTGGGTCAGTTTGCCCAGGCCCATCGAGGACAAGTGAAAGCGCAGGAAGCGTTCTTCTTCATTGAGCTCGATTTCAATCAGGCGCAACAGCTTCTTGTTTGAGGCCTTGTGGTACAAGCTCATGTGAAACAACCGGTTTAGGCGACCGATTTCAGCATGTCGGGTTTCTTTTTCCAATTGCTTGATATAACCGCGGGCAAGGGCAATGTCATCGGCATCGAGCAGTGGGATCGACTGGCGCAGTGCTTCCGATTCCAGAATCACTCGAAGTGCATAGGTGTCCACGGCATCTTCACCAATCAGCGGTGCTACCACAGCGCCCTTGTGTGCCACCACTTGCAGCAGGGATTGCGCTTCAAGCTGACGCAGGGCTTCACGTACTGGCATACGGCTGACCCCGAACAGCGTCGCCAACTCCTGTTGGCGCAGGGCCCGGCCAGGTGCCAGGCGGCCATCAAGGATAGCGCTGCGCAACCGCTCTTCAATCACACTACGAGCCAGGTGCGGCGGCACTTGCTCGCTGCCCAGTATTTCGCTCAAGGATTTGGATTTTTCGGTCACGCTTTACTCTGTCCTTAATGTCGGGATGTTTTGACGATTGGATCCAATAACCCTAGTCAGCGGGTGAGCACTTGTCAAACCGCGCACAACGACCTCGAGTGCTGACCCTGTCGGCTGACTGCAGGCGTAACGGTAGTTGCTATCGTGAATGAAGTTTTTCTCCAAGGGAAGCTGAGCCGACGTACTGGCCACTGGCACTTTCCCCAATAGTCAGTAAGCGGATGATGGGTGATTGCACGGTGCCATTGTTTTTTCATGGGTAAGGCCGCACCATCGGTGTTTTTCCATAGGTCTGCGCAGGTTTTTCGCATTGGCGATACGTTGGGCTGTTCACTTGACCATGCGCCGGCTGGGCCTTGCCGTAGTGCTCGGCTGCCTGTTGCTGGGCAGCCTGCACGCCGACTGGGATTTTTCCCAGATCAGCCGCCGTGCCCAGTCCCTGTATGGGCCTTTGGGGGCAGGGCAAGGCCGTATCGATGCTTGGCAGAACCTGCTGACGACGCAAAAGCAGGGCAGCGAAGCCGAGCAGCTCAAACGGGTCAACCAGTTCTTCAATCACCAATTGCGCTATGTCGAGGATATCGACCTGTGGCGCGAGGTCGATTACTGGGCAACGCCGATACAGGCCTTGATCAAGGGCCAGGGTGATTGCGAAGACTATGCTGTCGCCAAGTACTTCAGCCTCAGGCGCATGGGCGTGCCGGCTGACAAGCTGCGGATCACTTACGTTAAGGCGCTACGGCAGAACCGTGCGCACATGGTCCTGACCTACTATTCGAGCCCCAACGCCATGCCGCTGGTGCTCGACAGCCTGATGGACGCGATCAAGCCCGCCAGCGAGCGTACCGACTTGCTGCCGGTCTACTCCTTCAACGGTGAGGGGCTGTGGCTGACCGGCGCTACGGGCAACAAGAAGGTCGGCGATACCAAACGCTTGTCGCGCTGGCAGGATCTACTGAAAAAGATGCAGGCCGAAGGTTTCCCGGCCGAACCGGTTTACTAAAGGAGCACAGATGTCACTGTTCAAACAATTGCTGCTCGCCATCTGCCTGTTTCTGGTGGTCGCCTTCAGCGGCAGCTTCATGGTCAGTCTGGAGAGTTCGCGCAGCCAATATGTAAACCAATTGCGCTCGCACGCCCAGGATGCGGCGACTGCCTTGGCACTGTCGCTGACGCCCAACATCGATGACCCGGCGATGGTTGAGTTGATGGTCAGCTCGATTTTCGACAGTGGTTATTACTCCAGTATCAAAGTCATCGACCTGGGCTCTAATGCCGTGTTGGTTGAGCGTCACGCCGAAGCTGAAGCCAACGGTGTACCAGGCTGGTTCATTCGCCTGATCGGCCTTGAGCCTGCTGGTGGCGATGCCATCGTCAGCCGGGGTTGGCAGCAGGCGGCACGAGTCGAAGTGGTCAGCCATCCGATGTTCGCCCTGGCCAAACTCTGGCAGAGCGCCTTGGGTAGCCTGGGCTGGTTGCTTTTGTGCGGGGCCTTGAGCGCGGTGCTCGGCGCGTTATTACTGCGTCGGCAGCTCAAGCCGTTGGACTACATGGTGGCGCAGTCCCACGCCATTGCTCGTCGCGAGTTTCTCAGCCTGCCTGACCTGCCGAGCACCCCAGAGTTGCGCCGGGTGGTCCAGGCCATGAATCAGATGGTCGAGAAGCTCAAGGCGCTGTTCAAGGAGCAGGCTGAGCGCAGCGAAAAGCTGCGTGTTGAGTCCTATCAGGACAGCCTCACAGGCCTGGCCAATCGGCGTTATTTCGAAATGCAGCTCAATGCACAGGTCAGCAATATCGAAGAAGCCCGGCCGGGCTACTTGTTGCTGTTGCGAGTCAAAGACCTCGCCGGGCTCAACCAGCGCCTCGGCGGTCAACGTACCGACCAATTGCTCCAGGCCGTCGGCCAGCAACTGCAGCGCACTTGCGCCAATTATCCGGAGACCAACAACCTGATCACGCGCAGCCGTGGCGGTGAATTCGCCGTGCTGGCGCCAGGCCTGGTGCATGAGGAAGCGGTTCAGTTGGCCCAAGCCCTGGAAGTCACCTTGCAAAGTCTGGCCGACACCGGAGCCACCGATGTCACGCCCGTGGCCTGCATCGGTATGGCCCCGTACAGCCCTGGCGATGCTCCTCAGGCCTTGCTGAAGCTGGCGGATGAGGCGCTGGCACGGGCCGAGAGCCAAGTTGAGCCCGGCTGGGTCTGCCTTGAGCAAGGAACTGCCCCTCAGGCCGGTGATACTCACCATGCCTGGCACCAGTTGCTGGATGAGGCGCTGCAACAAGGGCGCTTCCAGTTGTTTTTCCAGCCGGTGGTGGCCAGCGATTCACCCGAGAAGGTATTGCACTTTAAGGTCATCTCGCGGGTGTTGGACAATCAAGGCCAGGCGATTGCTGCCGGACGTTTCTTACCCTGGCTGGAGCGCTTTGGCTGGTCGGCGCGGCTTGATGTGCTGATGCTTGAGCAGGTGCTCAAGCACATGCAGACCCACACCGAGTCGTTGGCCTTGAACCTCTCGGCAGCTACCTTGGCCGATCCTGCTGCACTGCAGAGGGTGTATGAGTTGCTTGGCCAGAGTCAGGCGCTGGGGCCGCGCCTGACCCTGGAAATCGGCGAAGAACAACTACCAGACCAGGCAGTGCTGGAGCAATTGACCCGGCGTTTGCGTGGGCTGGGTTTCAGCCTGAGTCTGCAACGTTTTGGTGGGCGCTTCAGTATGATCGGCAACCTGGCGCATTTGGGGCTGGCCTACCTGAAGATCGATGGCAGCTACATCCGTGCAATCGATCAAGAGCAGCACAAGCGCTTGTTCATCGAAGCGATCCAGCGCGCCGCGCACAGCATCGACCTGCCGCTGATTGCCGAGCGGGTGGAAACTGAAGGTGAACTCAAGGTGCTGCGAGAGATGGGTATTCAGGGCGTGCAGGGCAGGCTGGTCGGCGAACCCGCACCTTGGCGCTGAGGAAGGATGAGCGGGCCGCAGAGCGGCCCGCTGCGGTTCAAATCAGACCGCTGTCTTCACTGTCATCGATCAAGTTGTTCAAGCCGCCCAGGGCTTCACGCGCACTGGAACGATTGAGCAGCTTTGCCTGAGCGCCGGCAGGCAGGTCAGTGATGCTGATCACGCCTTTGCTGGTCAGCACTTCGATCAAATCTTCAAGCACCCGGATCATGTCCAGATCGCTCTGCTTGAGCTGCTTGAGGCTGTTCTCGACAACGTCGTCGGCAAACCATTCCTGAATTTCAGCGTGGTCGGCTGGCAGTTCCTCCGTGCAGCCGTCGAAGGCGGCGGCCTCTACCCGAAGCAACTGGCCTTGTGCATCACGTTGCACGTAGAACATGGGGTATCCCTCGTTAAATTGAGTCCATCACCGCAGTCAGCAGCATAGGCCAAGCTCGCCGGGCTGTGGGCCCGGCGAGCGAGTATGCAATGTGAACAGGTTACAGGCCAAGCCTTGACCGTGGCAGCCGTGGTCAGGCTGCCGCGGTTGAGGGCTATCAGCTGTTGGAGTGGTCGATCTTGATGGTCGGATCAGCACCGGATACCAGCGAGTTGATTGTGGTATTGGCCCAGTTGACGCCTTCGAGCTTGATCGTCACGTCGGCATTGGCCAAGCCACCTGTGGCGTTGAGCTTGCCTTCGGAACTGACCTGCAGGGTCGACTCACCATTGACCGTGGTGATCTTCAGGTAGTTGTCGATGGTGCTGGCCTTCTCGCCGTGCAGCAGATCGCTCAGGTCCAGACGGTCACCTTCGGCAGGCTTGAAGTCCTTGATCACATCCTTACCCGTGTCGCCGGCTTTCCACACGAAGGTGTCGGCGCCGCTACCACCGGTGAGAATGTCATTACCCTCACCGCCGAGCAGGGTGTCGATGCCATCGCCGCCGAGCAGGATGTCATTGCCCTTACCGCCATCGATGTAATCGTTGCCACCCTGGCCGAAGATGATGTCATTACCGGCATCGCCGAGCAGGGTGTCGGCACCATCATTGGCGCGCGATACATCGAACTCGCTGACGTGCTCGGTGATGTACTTGTGCAGTACACGTCCATCGACATCGCCCAGCTGTACACCCAGCTTGCCAGCGACATAGGCCTGCATGGCCTCGACGCCGTTGCCGGCAATCGAGTCGAAGCTGACCAGGTCACCGAAAAGGATGTCATTGCCATTGCCGCCACTGACCGCATCGTTGCCCGGTTTAGTGGCTTCGGTATGGCCAAGAATGGCTTCGGCCAGCTTGCTCGGATCGATGTTGGTCTGCGGTTTGCCGTCGGTGTCATATGGCTTCAGGTCGTTGGCATTGACGCCGTTGTTCAGACCAATTGCTTCGACGCTCGAGAGGTTTGACAACAACAGGAACGACTCTTTGGAGTTACTGGTGACGTTCCAACCCTGGCTTGCATACGACAATTCATAGGTGCCGTCGCCCTGGGCGTGCAATTCGCCTGAAGCATCGCGGTCGACTCGCCATTCATTGCCCCAACGATACTCAGCGGTGAGGTAGCCATTCTTGTTGACGCTGATCCGGTTGTCGCTACCCACCATTTCTTTGTTGAGCACGTCGCCCAGCTTGTAATTCAGCCTGCTCAGCTCGGTATCCATCGTGTAGCTGGAGTACTTGAACGTCGGGTTGGCCTGCTCACCAATCTGATAGACGTTCGGCTGACCGTCAGTGATGAAGAACGTCTGGTTATCGCCGGTGCTGCCAGCATCTTTGAGGTTCTGGAACCAGTTGGCGGTGGTTTTGAATGCATCTTCGTAGTTGGTACCGCCACCAGATCTGAGCTTGTCCAGTGCCGTTTGCAACGACTTCAACGCACCGTCGTCGGCCAGATTGATCGAGACGGTGGCGTTGACTTGATTGGCGAAGTCCACCAGCAGAATGTTCACCGTGCCGGACTGCGCGCCATTGACGCTGTTGGCCAGGGTCTTGAACACCGATTCCAGAGATTTCTTCGCAGCGTCCACACCACGATCACCCATACTGCCCGAGGTATCGACAATGAACGCCAGGTTATAGTCCTGCCCAGGCGTTACATGCAGGCCGTTGACGTCGGCAACGTTGATGTCGTTTCCACTACCGAGCGACATCGTGTCGTTTTCGGCGGTCAGGTTGCTGGTGTTGTAGGTGTCCGGGTAAACGGTGACCTTGATCGTGCCTTGGCTGGAGGCGTTGTCATTGTTGGCTTTTTCTGTCGCAGTCGAGGTGACGGTAACGTCGAACTGGCCATGGTAGTAAGCCGGCGGCTTGATGCTCAGGCCGTTGAGATTCCAGCCGGTGACATCGATTTCGCCTTTGCCAACCGTCACGGTGTGACCGGCGCCATCGCTGAGGACCGAGCCTTCCGGAATACCGCCCAGTTTGACGCTGAGTTTTTCCGAACCATCGGTGTCGGTCAGATTGGTCGAGATGCCCACCAGCTTGACGGTGCCATTCTCTGCACCCTCATTAAGCTTGTAGCCCTGGTAGTAACCTTCGCCGTTGTTGCCGTGCAAGTCGCCGACAGTAACGCCAGCGTTGTTCAGGTCGCTCACGCTTGGGTACATCGGGATGTTGCTGTTGCTCAGGTCGACCGGTGCGCTGCCATTGACCGACAGGTTGACGTCATAGCTGCCCGGACCGCTCTGGTTAGCGTGGTAGATGTCCAGGGTGTAATAACCGCTGCTGGTTGGCGTGAACGAACCGCTGATAGCGCCACCGGCGCCCCAGGTGGCCGAAGCCACATTCTTGCCGCCGATGGTAATCAGCAGGCTGTCGTCACCTGTACCACTGAAGCTGTAGGTCTTGCCGGCTTCCAGGTAGATCAGGCCGGAGGTCTTAGAGCCCGAGCCACCCGTCACACTGCCGTTGGACTGGGCGTTGGTGACCATTGAGGTGCTATTGGGGTTGCCGGCGTTATCGAAGACATTCTTCAACGCGTCACCGGTGATGCCGTTGCCGTTTGTGCCCAGGCCGTTAAGGCTGTTCCAGGTTTCCTTGACCAAGCCCACCGAGTTCACATTGTTGCTGCCGATGTTCAGGTCTGGCTTGTCGGCAACCGGGGTGATATCGATCTTCACGGTCGACTCGTTACCCAGGCCCTGTCCGTCAGTTGGCTTGAACTGGAGCTGTGCGTAGTCGGCTTCTTTGTTGCCCACGCCGCTGCCGCCGTTGGCGTTGATGCCCGACTCGTTGTGGTCTGGCACGAACTTCAGCTTGCCGGCATCGATGTCGGCTTTGCTGAAGACCTTGCCTGCATCGTTTGCGGTCAGGGTTTTCCAGACGTTGCCATCCTTGTACTGCAATACGCCATCAGCGGGCAGTTTGGTGATGGTCAGGCCCAGGTTAGCAGCTGGGGTGTCGGCATCGGTGATGCCGAAGTTGGCCCAGGTCAGTACCAGATCGGTGTCTTCGGTACCGGTCGCGGCGCCACCGGCGGCAACCGGAACTTCGTTGCTCTGGATGGTGGTGGTGACCTCGCTGCCGACGCCTGCCAGGTGTTCGAAGTTACCACCAGTGGCCGAATCGATCTTCACGGTGAAGCTCTCGGAGCCTTCGGCGAGACCGTCACGGTGGATCGGCACGCTGAAATTGGCGGAGCTGCTGCCTGCCGGGATTGTCACGTAGGCTACACCGGTGAAGTCTTTACCATCAGTGGCTGTGCCGGTGTAGCTCAGCTTGATGGTGACGTCGGTTTCCGCTTTGTTGGTCAGCGTCACGGTGTAGTTGGCAAGATCGCCTTCGGCAACCGAGGTGGAGCCGCCGATGCTGATGGTGGTGGTGTCGGTAGTGTCCTTGACTTCGGCAGTCGCGGACGCGCCATCCACACTGGTGGCTTCGTAGTTGCCGCCATTGACCGCAGTAACGGTTGCGTCGACGGTAGTACCGTCCTTGTAGACGTCTTCGCCGTTGGTGTTCGGGACGTCCAGCTTGCCGTAGCCGTCCTTATCGACGCTGACGGTGTAGTCCTTACCACCGACGTTCACGGTCAGGGTGGTGGTGCCCTGAGGCGGGTTGCTCAGTTGGAAGTGGAAGGTGACATTGGCGTCGCCTTCTTTGGCTGGATCAGCGGTGACTGCCACGGTAGTGGTGTCAGTGGTGTCTTTAACTTCAACGGTGACGTTGGCGTCGGAGAGGTCAGTGGCTTCGTAGTTGCCACCGTTCACCGAAGTAACGGTCGCATCGACGGTAGTACCGTCCTTGTAGACGTCTTCGCCGTTGGTGTTCGGGACGTCCAGCTTGCCGTAGCCGTCCTTATCGACGCTGACGGTGTAGTCCTTACCACCGACGTTCACGGTCAGGGTGGTGGTGCCCTGAGGCGGGTTGCTCAGTTGGAAGTGGAAGGTGACATTGGCGTCGCCTTCTTTGGCTGGATCAGCGGTGACTGCCACGGTAGTGGTGTCAGTGGTGTCTTTAACTTCAACGGTGACGTTGGCGTCGGAGAGGTCAGTGGCTTCGTAGTTGCCACCGTTCACCGAAGTAACGGTCGCATCGACGGTAGTACCGTCCTTGTAGACGTCTTCGCCGTTGGTGTTCGGGACGTCCAGCTTGCCGTAGCCGTCCTTATCGACGCTGACGGTGTAGTCCTTACCACCGACGTTCACGGTCAGGGTGGTGGTGCCCTGAGGCGGGTTGCTCAGTTGGAAGTGGAAGGTGACATTGGCGTCGCCTTCTTTGGCTGGATCAGCGGTGACTGCCACGGTAGTGGTGTCAGTGGTGTCTTTAACTTCAACGGTGACGTTGGCATCGGTGAGGTCAGTGGCTTCGTAGTTGCCACCGTTCACCGAAGTAACGGTCGCGTCGACGGTAGTACCGTCTTTGTAAACGTCTTCGCCGTTGGTGTTCGGAACATCCAGCTTGCCGTAGCCGTCCTTATCGACACTGACGGTGTAGTCCTTACCACCGACGTTAACGGTCAGGGTGGTGGTGCCCTGGGGCGGATTGCTCAGCTGGAAGTGGAAGGTGACGTTAGCGTCGCCTTCTTTCGCTGGATCGGCCGTGACCGCTACGGTGGTGGTGTCAGTGGTGTCTTTGACTTCAACGGTGACGTTGGCGTCGGTGAGGTCAGTGGCTTCGTAGTTGCCGCCATTGACCGCAGTAACGGTTGCGTCGACGGTAGTACCGTCCTTGTAGACGTCTTCGCCGTTGGTGTTCGGGACGTCCAGCTTGCCGTAGCCGTCCTTATCGACGCTGACGGTGTAGTCCTTGCCACCGACGTTAACGGTCAGGGTGGTGGTGCCTTGTGGCGGATTGCTCAGCTGGAAGTGGAAAGTGACGTTAGCGTCGCCTTCTTTCGCTGGATCGGCCGTGACCGCTACGGTGGTGGTGTCGGTAGTGTCCTTGACTTCGGCAGTCGCGGAGGCGCCGTCCACACTGGTGGCTTCGTAGTTGCCACCGTTCACCGAGGTAACGGTCGCATCGACGGTAGTACCGTCTTTGTAAACGTCTTCGCCGTTGGTATTCGGAACATCCAACTTACCGTAGCCGTCCTTATCGACACTGACGGTGTAGTCCTTACCACCGACGTTCACGGTCAGGGTGGTGGTGCCCTGAGGCGGGTTGCTCAGCTGGAAGTGGAAAGTGACGTTAGCGTCGCCTTCTTTGGCTGGGTCAGCGGTGACTGCCACGGTAGTGGTGTCGGTAGTGTCTTTGACTTCGGCAGTCGCGGAGGCGCCGTCCACACTGGTGGCTTCGTAGTTGCCGCCGTTCACCGAGGTAACGGTCGCGTCGACCGTAGTACCGTCTTTGTAAACGTCTTCGCCGTTGGTGTTTGGAACGTCCAGCTTGCCGTAGCCATCCTTATCGACGCTGACGGTGTAGTCCTTACCACCGACGTTAACGGTCAGGGTGGTGGTGCCCTGGGGCGGATTGCTCAGCTGGAAGTGGAAGGTGACGTTAGCGTCGCCTTCTTTGGCTGGATCAGCGGTGACTGCCACGGTAGTGGTGTCAGTGGTGTCTTTAACTTCAACGGTGACGTTGGCGTCGGAGAGGTCAGTGGCTTCGTAGTTGCCACCGTTCACCGAAGTAACGGTCGCATCGACGGTAGTACCGTCCTTGTAGACGTCTTCGCCGTTGGTGTTCGGGACGTCCAGCTTGCCGTAGCCGTCCTTATCGACGCTGACGGTGTAGTCCTTACCACCGACGTTCACGGTCAGGGTGGTGGTGCCCTGAGGCGGGTTGCTCAGTTGGAAGTGGAAGGTGACATTGGCGTCGCCTTCTTTGGCTGGATCAGCGGTGACTGCCACGGTAGTGGTGTCAGTGGTGTCTTTAACTTCAACGGTGACGTTGGCGTCGGAGAGGTCAGTGGCTTCGTAGTTGCCACCGTTCACCGAAGTAACGGTCGCATCGACGGTAGTACCGTCCTTGTAGACGTCTTCGCCGTTGGTGTTCGGGACGTCCAGCTTGCCGTAGCCGTCCTTATCGACGCTGACGGTGTAGTCCTTACCACCGACGTTCACGGTCAGGGTGGTGGTGCCCTGAGGCGGGTTGCTCAGTTGGAAGTGGAAGGTGACATTGGCGTCGCCTTCTTTGGCTGGATCAGCGGTGACTGCCACGGTAGTGGTGTCAGTGGTGTCTTTAACTTCAACGGTGACGTTGGCATCGGTGAGGTCAGTGGCTTCGTAGTTGCCACCGTTCACCGAAGTAACGGTCGCGTCGACGGTAGTACCGTCTTTGTAAACGTCTTCGCCGTTGGTGTTCGGAACATCCAGCTTGCCGTAGCCGTCCTTATCGACACTGACGGTGTAGTCCTTACCACCGACGTTAACGGTCAGGGTGGTGGTGCCCTGGGGCGGATTGCTCAGCTGGAAGTGGAAGGTGACGTTAGCGTCGCCTTCTTTCGCTGGATCGGCCGTGACCGCTACGGTGGTGGTGTCAGTGGTGTCTTTGACTTCAACGGTGACGTTGGCGTCGGTGAGGTCAGTGGCTTCGTAGTTGCCGCCATTGACCGCAGTAACGGTTGCGTCGACGGTAGTACCGTCCTTGTAGACGTCTTCGCCGTTGGTGTTCGGGACGTCCAGCTTGCCGTAGCCGTCCTTATCGACGCTGACGGTGTAGTCCTTGCCACCGACGTTAACGGTCAGGGTGGTGGTGCCTTGTGGCGGATTGCTCAGCTGGAAGTGGAAAGTGACGTTAGCGTCGCCTTCTTTCGCTGGATCGGCCGTGACCGCTACGGTGGTGGTGTCGGTAGTGTCCTTGACTTCGGCAGTCGCGGAGGCGCCGTCCACACTGGTGGCTTCGTAGTTGCCACCGTTCACCGAGGTAACGGTCGCATCGACGGTAGTACCGTCTTTGTAAACGTCTTCGCCGTTGGTATTCGGAACATCCAACTTACCGTAGCCGTCCTTATCGACACTGACGGTGTAGTCCTTACCACCGACGTTCACGGTCAGGGTGGTGGTGCCCTGAGGCGGGTTGCTCAGCTGGAAGTGGAAAGTGACGTTAGCGTCGCCTTCTTTGGCTGGGTCAGCGGTGACTGCCACGGTAGTGGTGTCGGTAGTGTCTTTGACTTCGGCAGTCGCGGAGGCGCCGTCCACACTGGTGGCTTCGTAGTTGCCGCCGTTCACCGAGGTAACGGTCGCGTCGACCGTAGTACCGTCTTTGTAAACGTCTTCGCCGTTGGTGTTTGGAACGTCCAGCTTGCCGTAGCCATCCTTATCGACGCTGACGGTGTAGTCCTTACCACCGACGTTAACGGTCAGGGTGGTGGTGCCCTGGGGCGGATTGCTCAGCTGGAAGTGGAAGGTGACGTTAGCGTCGCCTTCTTTGGCTGGGTCAGCGGTGACTGCCACGGTAGTGGTGTCGGTAGTGTCTTTGACTTCAGCGGTAGCGTTAGCACCCTTCAGGTCAGTGGCTTCGTAGTTACCACCGTTCACCGAGGTAACGGTCGCGTCGACCGTAGTACCGTCTTTGTAAACGTCTTCGCCGTTGGTGTTTGGAACATCCAGCTTGCCGTAACCGTCCTTATCGACGCTGACGGTGTAGTCCTTGCCGCCGACGTTAACGGTGAGCGTAGTAGTGCCCTGTGGTGGGTTGCTCAGCTGGAAGTGGAAAGTGACGTTAGCGTCGCCTTCTTTCGCTGGATCGGCCGTGACCGCTACGGTGGTGGTGTCAGTGGTGTCTTTGACTTCAACGGTGACGTTGGCGTCGGTGAGGTCAGTGGCTTCGTAGTTGCCGCCATTGACCGCAGTAACGGTTGCGTCGACGGTAGTACCGTCCTTGTAGACGTCTTCGCCGTTGGTGTTCGGGACGTCCAGCTTGCCGTAGCCGTCCTTATCGACGCTGACGGTGTAGTCCTTACCACCGACGTTGACGGTCAGGGTGGTGGTGCCCTGAGGCGGGTTGCTCAGCTGGAAGTGGAAGGTGACGTTAGCGTCGCCTTCTTTGGCTGGGTCAGCGGTGACTGCCACGGTAGTGGTGTCGGTAGTGTCTTTGACTTCAGCGGTAGCGTTAGCACCCTTCAGGTCAGTGGCTTCGTAGTTACCACCGTTCACCGAGGTAACGGTCGCGTCGACCGTAGTACCGTCTTTGTAAACGTCTTCGCCGTTGGTGTTTGGAACATCCAGCTTGCCGTAACCGTCCTTATCGACGCTGACGGTGTAGTCCTTGCCGCCGACGTTAACGGTGAGCGTAGTAGTGCCCTGTGGTGGGTTGCTCAGCTGGAAGTGGAAAGTGACGTTAGCGTCGCCTTCTTTCGCTGGATCGGCCGTGACCGCTACGGTGGTGGTGTCAGTGGTGTCTTTGACTTCAACGGTGACGTTGGCGTCGGTGAGGTCAGTGGCTTCGTAGTTGCCGCCATTGACCGCAGTAACGGTTGCGTCGACGGTAGTACCGTCCTTGTAGACGTCTTCGCCGTTGGTGTTCGGGACGTCCAGCTTGCCGTAGCCGTCCTTATCGACGCTGACGGTGTAGTCCTTACCACCGACGTTGACGGTCAGGGTGGTGGTGCCCTGAGGCGGGTTGCTCAGCTGGAAGTGGAAGGTGACGTTAGCGTCGCCTTCTTTCGCTGGATCGGCCGTGACCGCTACGGTGGTGGTGTCAGTGGTGTCTTTGACTTCAACGGTGACGTTGGCGTCGGTGAGGTCAGTGGCTTCGTAGTTGCCGCCATTGACCGCAGTAACGGTTGCGTCGACGGTAGTACCGTCCTTGTAGACGTCTTCGCCGTTGGTGTTCGGGACGTCCAGCTTGCCGTAGCCGTCCTTATCGACGCTGACGGTGTAGTCCTTACCACCGACGTTGACGGTCAGGGTGGTGGTGCCCTGAGGCGGGTTGCTCAGCTGGAAGTGGAAGGTGACGTTAGCGTCGCCTTCTTTGGCTGGGTCAGCGGTGACTGCCACGGTAGTGGTGTCAGTGGTGTCTTTGACTTCAACGGTGACGTTGGCATCGGTGAGGTCGGTGGCTTCGTAGTTGCCACCGTTCACCGAGGTAACGGTCGCATCGACGGTAGTACCGTCTTTGTAAACGTCTTCACCGTTGGTATTCGGAACGTCCAGCTTGCCGTAGCCATCCTTATCGACGCTGACGGTGTAATTCTTGCCGCCGACGTTCACGGTCAGGGTGGTGGTGCCTTGTGGCGGATTGCTCAGCTGGAAGTGGAAGGTGACGTTAGCGTCGCCTTCTTTGGCTGGGTCAGCGGTGACTGCCACGGTAGTGGTGTCAGTGGTGTCTTTAACTTCAACGGTGACGTTGGCATCGGTGAGGTCGGTGGCTTCGTAGTTGCCACCGTTCACCGAAGTAACGGTCGCATCGACGGTAGTACCGTCCTTGTAGACGTCTTCGCCGTTGGTGTTCGGGACGTCCAGCTTGCCGTAGCCGTCCTTATCGACGCTGACGGTGTAGTCCTTACCACCGACGTTGACGGTCAGGGTGGTGGTGCCCTGAGGCGGGTTGCTCAGCTGGAAGTGGAAGGTGACGTTAGCGTCGCCTTCTTTGGCTGGGTCAGCGGTGACTGCCACGGTAGTGGTGTCAGTGGTGTCTTTAACTTCAACGGTGACGTTGGCATCGGTGAGGTCAGTGGCTTCGTAGTTGCCACCGTTCACCGAAGTAACGGTCGCGTCGACGGTAGTACCGTCTTTGTAAACGTCTTCGCCGTTGGTGTTCGGAACATCCAGCTTGCCGTAGCCGTCCTTATCGACACTGACGGTGTAGTCCTTACCACCGACGTTAACGGTCAGGGTGGTGGTGCCCTGGGGCGGATTGCTCAGCTGGAAGTGGAAGGTGACGTTAGCGTCGCCTTCTTTCGCTGGATCGGCCGTGACCGCTACGGTGGTGGTGTCAGTGGTGTCTTTGACTTCAACGGTGACGTTGGCGTCGGTGAGGTCAGTGGCTTCGTAGTTGCCGCCATTGACCGCAGTAACGGTTGCGTCGACGGTAGTACCGTCCTTGTAGACGTCTTCGCCGTTGGTGTTCGGGACGTCCAGCTTGCCGTAGCCGTCCTTATCGACGCTGACGGTGTAGTCCTTGCCACCGACGTTAACGGTCAGGGTGGTGGTGCCTTGTGGCGGATTGCTCAGCTGGAAGTGGAAAGTGACGTTAGCGTCGCCTTCTTTCGCTGGATCGGCCGTGACCGCTACGGTGGTGGTGTCGGTAGTGTCCTTGACTTCGGCAGTCGCGGAGGCGCCGTCCACACTGGTGGCTTCGTAGTTGCCACCGTTCACCGAGGTAACGGTCGCATCGACGGTAGTACCGTCTTTGTAAACGTCTTCGCCGTTGGTATTCGGAACATCCAACTTACCGTAGCCGTCCTTATCGACACTGACGGTGTAGTCCTTACCACCGACGTTCACGGTCAGGGTGGTGGTGCCCTGAGGCGGGTTGCTCAGCTGGAAGTGGAAAGTGACGTTAGCGTCGCCTTCTTTGGCTGGGTCAGCGGTGACTGCCACGGTAGTGGTGTCGGTAGTGTCTTTGACTTCGGCAGTCGCGGAGGCGCCGTCCACACTGGTGGCTTCGTAGTTGCCGCCGTTCACCGAGGTAACGGTCGCGTCGACCGTAGTACCGTCTTTGTAAACGTCTTCGCCGTTGGTGTTTGGAACGTCCAGCTTGCCGTAGCCATCCTTATCGACGCTGACGGTGTAGTCCTTACCACCGACGTTAACGGTCAGGGTGGTGGTGCCCTGGGGCGGATTGCTCAGCTGGAAGTGGAAGGTGACGTTAGCGTCGCCTTCTTTGGCTGGGTCAGCGGTGACTGCCACGGTAGTGGTGTCGGTAGTGTCTTTGACTTCAGCGGTAGCGTTAGCACCCTTCAGGTCAGTGGCTTCGTAGTTACCACCGTTCACCGAGGTAACGGTCGCGTCGACCGTAGTACCGTCTTTGTAAACGTCTTCGCCGTTGGTGTTTGGAACATCCAGCTTGCCGTAACCGTCCTTATCGACGCTGACGGTGTAGTCCTTGCCGCCGACGTTAACGGTGAGCGTAGTAGTGCCCTGTGGTGGGTTGCTCAGCTGGAAGTGGAAAGTGACGTTAGCGTCGCCTTCTTTCGCTGGATCGGCCGTGACCGCTACGGTGGTGGTGTCAGTGGTGTCTTTGACTTCAACGGTGACGTTGGCGTCGGTGAGGTCAGTGGCTTCGTAGTTGCCGCCATTGACCGCAGTAACGGTTGCGTCGACGGTAGTACCGTCCTTGTAGACGTCTTCGCCGTTGGTGTTCGGGACGTCCAGCTTGCCGTAGCCGTCCTTATCGACGCTGACGGTGTAGTCCTTGCCGCCGACGTTAACGGTGAGCGTAGTAGTGCCCTGTGGTGGGTTGCTCAGCTGGAAGTGGAAGGTGACGTTAGCGTCGCCTTCTTTGGCTGGATCGGCCGTGACCGCTACGGTGGTGGTGTCAGTGGTGTCTTTGACTTCAACGGTGACGTTGGCATCGGTGAGGTCGGTGGCTTCGTAGTTACCGCCGTTCACCGAGGTAACGGTCGCGTCGACCGTAGTACCGTCTTTGTAAACGTCTTCGCCGTTGGTGTTCGGGACGTCCAGCTTGCCGTAGCCGTCCTTATCGACGCTGACGGTGTAGTCCTTGCCGCCGACGTTGACGGTGAGCGTAGTAGTGCCCTGTGGTGGGTTGCTCAGCTGGAAGTGGAAGGTGACGTTAGCGTCGCCTTCTTTGGCTGGGTCAGCCGTGACGGCCACAGTGGTGGTGTCGGTAGTGTCCTTGATTTCGGCAGTCGCGGAGGCGCCGTCCACACTGGTGGCTTCGTAGTTGCCGCCATTGACCGCAGTAACGGTTGCGTCGACGGTAGTACCGTCTTTGTAAACGTCTTCACCGTTAGTGTTCGGAACGGACAAGGTTCCCTTACCACTGGCATCAACGTTTACGGTGTAATTCTGACCGCCGACGTTAACGGTCAGGGTGGTCGCGCCCTGGGGCGGATTGCTCAGCTGGAAGTGGAAGGTAACGTTAGCGTCGCCTTCTTTCGCTGGGTCTGCAGTGACCGACACGGTAGTGGTGTCAGTGGTGTCTTTAACTTCAACGGTGACGTTGGCATCGGTGAGGTCAGTGGCTTCGTAGTTGCCACCGTTCACCGAAGTAACGGTCGCATCGACGGTAGTACCGTCTTTGTAGACGTCTTCACCGTTAGTGTTCGGAACGGACAAGGTTCCCTTACCACTGGCATCAACGTTCACGGTGTAATTCTGACCACCGACGTTAACGGTCAGAGTGGTCGCGCCTTGTGGCGGATTGCTCAGCTGGAAGTGGAAGGTAACGTTAGCGTCGCCTTCTTTCGCCGGGTCTGCAGTGACCGACACGGTAGTGGTGTCGGTGGTGTCTTTGACTTCAGCGGTAGCGTTAGCACCCTTCAGGTCAGTGGCTTCGTAGTTGCCGCCGTTAACTGAGGTGACGGTCGCGTCGACGGTAGTACCGTCCTTGTAGACGTCTTCACCGTTAGTGTTCGGAACGGACAAGGTTCCCTTACCACTGGCATCAACGTTCACGGTGTAATTCTGACCACCGACGTTAACGGTCAGAGTGGTCGCGCCTTGTGGCGGATTGCTCAGCTGGAAGTGGAAGGTAACGTTAGCGTCGCCTTCTTTCGCCGGGTCTGCAGTGACCGACACGGTAGTGGTGTCGGTGGTGTCTTTGACTTCAGCGGTAGCGTTAGCACCCTTCAGGTCAGTGGCTTCGTAGTTGCCGCCGTTAACTGAGGTGACGGTCGCGTCGACGGTAGTACCGTCCTTGTAGACGTCTTCACCGTTAGTGTTCGGAACGGACAAGGTTCCCTTACCACTGGCATCAACGTTCACGGTGTAATTCTGACCACCGACGTTAACGGTCAGGGTGGTCGCGCCCTGGGGCGGATTGCTCAGCTGGAAGTGGAAGGTAACGTTAGCGTCGCCTTCTTTCGCCGGGTCTGCAGTGACCGACACGGTAGTGGTGTCGGTGGTGTCTTTGACTTCAGCGGTAGCGTTAGCACCCTTCAGGTCAGTGGCTTCGTAGTTGCCGCCGTTAACTGAGGTGACGGTCGCGTCGACGGTAGTACCGTCCTTGTAGACGTCTTCACCGTTAGTGTTCGGAACGGACAAGGTTCCCTTACCACTGGCATCAACGTTCACGGTGTAATTCTGACCACCGACGTTAACGGTCAGGGTGGTCGCGCCCTGGGGCGGATTGCTCAGCTGGAAGTGGAAGGTAACGTTAGCGTCGCCTTCTTTCGCTGGGTCAGCGGTGACGGCCACGGTAGTGGTGTCAGTGGTGTCTTTGACTTCAACGGTGACGTTGGCATCGGTGAGGTCGGTGGCTTCGTAGTTGCCACCGTTCACCGAGGTAACGGTCGCATCGACGGTAGTACCGTCTTTGTAAACGTCTTCGCCGTTAGTGTTCGGAACGGACAAGGTTCCCTTACCACTGGCATCAACGTTCACGGTGTAATTCTGACCACCGACGTTAACGGTCAGAGTGGTCGCGCCCTGGGGCGGATTGCTCAGCTGGAAGTGGAAGGTAACGTTAGCGTCGCCTTCTTTCGCTGGGTCTGCAGTGACCGACACGGTAGTGGTGTCAGTGGTGTCTTTAACTTCAACGGTGACGTTGGCATCGGTGAGGTCAGTGGCTTCGTAGTTGCCACCGTTCACCGAAGTAACGGTCGCGTCGACGGTAGTACCGTCCTTGTAGACGTCTTCACCGTTAGTGTTCGGAACGGACAAGGTTCCCTTACCACTGGCATCAACGTTCACGGTGTAATTCTGACCACCGACGTTAACGGTCAGAGTGGTCGCGCCCTGGGGCGGATTGCTCAGCTGGAAGTGGAAGGTAACGTTAGCGTCGCCTTCTTTCGCTGGGTCTGCAGTGACCGACACGGTAGTGGTGTCAGTGGTGTCTTTAACTTCAACGGTGACGTTGGCATCGGTGAGGTCAGTGGCTTCGTAGTTGCCACCGTTCACCGAAGTAACGGTCGCATCGACGGTAGTACCGTCTTTGTAGACGTCTTCACCGTTAGTGTTCGGAACGGACAAGGTTCCCTTACCACTGGCATCAACGTTCACGGTGTAATTCTGACCACCGACGTTAACGGTCAGGGTGGTCGCGCCCTGGGGCGGATTGCTCAGCTGGAAGTGGAAGGTAACGTTAGCGTCGCCTTCTTTCGCCGGCTCTGCAGTGACCGACACGGTAGTGGCATCGATGGTATCAGTGATCTGTGTGACCGCCGGGGTAGTGTCTGGAGTAATCACCACGCCACCGCCACCACTGGTGCCGGTAATGGTCGCGGAGATTTCGCTGGCATCTAGATAAACCGTGTCGTTCGGCGGGATGGTCACGCTGACGCTGCCGCTGGTTTGGCCGGCATTGATGACAATGACCTGGCCATTGGACAGGGTCACGGTCAGGTCAGTCAGCGGCGGCTGACCGATAGTGGCGGTGTAGATAATCACGCCACCGGCTTCAGTGATCGATGGCGTAGCGCTCAAGGTCAACCCGGTGGGGACGGCTTGCGCTAGGTTGTTGCTGTTATCCAGACCACCCAGCTCTTCACGGCCATTATCGGTAGCAAAACCGATGGGGCCGGTGGGGAAGCCAATGGTCGGGTCGACCGAGCCTGCGGTGGCATCAAGCATGACGAAACTGTGGCCGCCACCGGCAGCGCCACCCGAGCCTGCGGCCGAAGGGCCTGCCGCAGTAGCTTCAAGTTCGGTAGTAGGGTCAGCACCGGCGGCGATGGCCTGTTGCAGCTCTTCAACCGAAGGGGCAGCCTGGGCAGTCGCTGCCGCCAGATCAGTGATGCTGTCTGGTGTGTCGGCGCTCCATTGGGTATCGCGGCCCAGGTCCAGGGTGCGGCCGTCGGCCAGTTCCAGGGTTACGGCACCTGCGAGGCCGGTCAGCACTTGTTCGCCAGCGAACAGGCGGTCACCTTCGATCAGTACGCGGCGCGCCCCTTCCGGGGATACGGCGATAACTTGGCCAATAATGCTTTTGACGATAGCAACAACGCTGCTCATTGGACTCTCCGGTATACCCGTTCAATTTGGCTTCCATGCCAAGCTGGCGCTGAATTGCCGCTTCCGATGGAATGTATCTATAGATATTTGACGCTTTGTTTCGTCAATTTTACGTCAATAACTATTGGCTATTAGTTTTATGCCAAAGTATTGACCTTATGCTTGTCATCCTAAACAATCACCGCCGTAATGTCACATTGATATTTGAGCGGCTTCCACCCTTCCTGCGTACGTTCCAGTACCCCTTCGGATGTTTTCCGACATAAGGTCAACCGGTTGCCATTTTCGAATGCAGCAACGATTTTTGCTGTGATTTGGGACAAGAGGTCCCTGGGAAAAAAGTTAAATGCGCGCGTCACTGTTCACTGCTCTTCCTTTCGCCCTCGCTGCCAGTTTCGTTCAAGCACAAAGCCTGCCAGAGGCCATGCAGAAAGCCCTTGAGGTCCATCCTGAGATCCAGGCCGGGGTCAACAGCCGTATTGCTGCTGACTACCAACTGCGTGCCGCCAAGGGCGGCTATTTGCCGCGGGTCGATGTGCTGGCAGGTTATGGCCGCGAAGGGACCGACAGTCCGAGCACTGGCAACCGTTGGGAGACCCTCAACCGGGGTGAATCCAGCCTGCGCCTGCGGCAAATGGTTTTTGACGGTTTTGCCACGTCCAGCGAAGTAGGGCGTCAACAAGCCACCGTTAACGCTCGCGCTTACTCGTTGCTGGGCTCCTCCGAGCGCACCGCACTGACCGTAGCCCAGGTATACCTGGACGTCCTCACCCGCCGCGAAATGGTGCGTCTGGCTGAAGACAACCTGCGCAGCCACGAGCGTATTTACGATCAGATCAAGCTGCGTACCTCCCGCGGCGTTGGGCGTCTAGCTGACCTTGACCAAGCCGAAGCCCGCTTGGCCCAGGCGCGTAACAACCTGATCACCGAGCAAACCAATCTGGCCGACGCCAAGACCAACTACTTGAGCGTGGTTGGCCAAATGCCTGATGAGTTGAGCCCGCCTGCTCCGTTCATCGATTTGTTGCCGGCCAACCTCGATGAAGCCCGTCAACAAATGATCGAAAGCAGCCCGATCCTGCGTTCGGCGGAGTCTGATATTGCGGCGGCGGAAAAGCAGTATGAGGCGGCGAAGTCTACGTTCTATCCACGTTTCGATGCAGAACTCGGACGGACGGCCGATAACGATATTGATGGCATGAACGGCCACAATAACGAATGGCAGGCTATGCTTCGTATGAGCTTTAACCTGTATGCCGGTGGTAGCAACAAGGCCGACTTGGAATCCAAGTCGTACCTGACCAACCAGGCGCTAGACATTCGTAACAATGCCTTGCGCCAGCTCAATGAGGAATTAGGCCTGGCATGGAATGCTCTGGACAACGCCAACGCGCAATTGCCTATTGCCCAGCAATATGTCGACTACAGCAACAACGTGCGCTCCGCTTACCAGAAGCAATTCAGCTTGGGCGAGCGGACTTTGCTCGACTTGCTCGATAGTGAGAACGAACTCTTCACCGCCCAGCGTCGTCTGACCGAAGTGAAGAACATCCAAGTGTTTACTCAGTATCGAATCAAGGCGACCATTGGCCAGTTGCTCAAGAGCCAGGGTGTTGTGGCACCGATGGCATCCGTTGTGCAGAACGATATGAAACCCCAAGTGAGCCTGCCAGGGATGAACTGAGGCTCAGCTTAATCACCAACCGCAATTATCAAGAGAAGCCGCGTGGAATCAGAAGTCAGTCGAGTCCAACTCAGCCATGATCCACGCAGTCAGCACGACGACCCGTTGCTGGACAGCCTGCTGTCCCTCTGTGTGCTGCACCAGAAGCCCGCCAGCCGGGCGATGCTGACCACCGGCCTGCCGCTGCCGGCCCAGCGCCTGAGCCCAGAACTGCTGCCACGTGCAGCAGCCCGTGCTGGCTTGCAGGGGCGTTTGTTGCAGCGCAAGCTTGAGCAGATTCCGGCTATCGCCATGCCGGCCATGCTGCTGCTCAAGGATGGTCGCAGCACGGTGCTGCTCGGTTGGGAAAATGATGACACTGCGCGGCTGTTGCTCAGCGAGAGCGACGGCGGCGAGGTGCATGTCAGTCGCGAAGCACTGCAGAGCGACTACAGTGGGCGGGTATTCTTCGCCCAGCCGCAGCACAAGTTCGACGTCAATCACGGCAACTTGATTCCGCGTGCGCGCTCCTGGTTCCGTGACACCCTCAAGCGCAGTCGCTGGCTGTACATCGATGCCATCGCCGCCAGCCTGGTGATCAACCTAATCGCCCTGGCCGCGCCGCTGTTCGTGATGAACGTCTACGATCGCGTTGTCCCCAACCAGGCGACCGCGACCTTGTGGGTGCTGGCGATCGGTATCGCCGGTGCGTACATCTTCGACCTGATCCTCAAGGGCTTGCGCAGTCTGTGCCTTGACCTTGCTGGGAAAAAGACCGACCTGATCATCTCTGCCACCTTGTTCGAGCGCATCGTCGGCATGGCGATGAAGTATCGCCCGGCGCGGGTCGGCAGCTTTGCCCAGAACATCCATGAATTCCAAGGGCTTCGCGACTTCCTCGCGTCATTGACCCTGACCAGCCTGATCGACCTGCCGTTCACCCTGCTGATCCTGCTGGTGATCGCCATCATTGGCGGCCACCTGGTATGGATTCCGATCGTTGCCTTTCCGCTGGCATTGGGTATCGGCTATGCCCTGCAGAAGCCCCTGGTGGCGACGCTGGAGCGGACCATGGCTTTGGCCTCCGAGCGCCAGTCGAGCCTGATCGAAACCCTGGCCAGCCTTGACGCGGTCAAGGTCAACAACGCCGAGAGCGAACGCCAGTACATGTGGGAGCAGACCATCGGCACCCTCAGCCGTCTGGAGCTGCGGGTCAAAGTGCTCTCGGGCATGGCGATGAACGTCACCCTGCTGATCCAGCAACTGGCCGGTGTGGCGCTGATATGTGCCGGTGTCTACCAGATCATTGCCGGCAACCTCAGCATGGGCGGCCTGATCGCCTGTTACATGCTCAGTGGCCGTGCCCTTGGACCGCTGGCGCAGTTGTCCGGTTTGCTGACCCGTTATCAGCAGGCCAAGGTCACTATGGTCTCGACCGACCAGATGATGGAGCTGCCGCAAGAGCGCAACTTCGAAGAGCGTCCGCTGAGCCGTCAGGTGCTGCAGGGCGCCATCGAGTTCCGCGGCGTTGATTTCACCTATCCGAACCAGCAGAACCTGGCACTCAAAGGTGTCAGCCTGACCATTCGTCCAGGTGAGAAAATCGGCATCATCGGCCGTAGCGGCTCGGGCAAGAGCTCGCTGGCCAAGCTGATTGTTGGTCTTTACGAAGCCGACGGTGGTTCGCTGTTGGTCGATGGCGTGGATATCCGCCAGGTCGACGTCAGCGAGCTGCGCCACAACATCGGTTACGTACCTCAGGATATCCAGTTGATGGCCGGCACATTGCGCGACAACCTGGTCAGCGGCGCGCGTTATGTCGAGGACGAAATGGTCCTGCAGGCCGCCGAACTGTCAGGGGTCCATGAGTTTGCCCGCCTGCATCCGCAGGGGTATGAGTTGCAGGTCGGTGAACGCGGTCAGAACCTCTCCGGTGGCCAGCGTCAAAACGTTGCTCTGGGCCGGGCGCTGCTGCTCAATCCGCAAATTCTGCTGCTCGACGAACCCACCAGCGCCATGGACAACACGGGTGAAGAACGTCTCAAGCAACGCCTGCAGGCGGTTATTGAAAGCAAGACTGTGGTGCTGGTCACCCACCGTGCATCGTTGTTGTCACTGGTCGACCGACTGATTGTCGTTGACCGTGGGCAGATTGTTGCGGATGGCCCGAAAGCCGCCGTTATGGATGCGCTGAAGAAGGGGCAGATCAGTGTTGCATAAGTTGGATATGGGTCAGTTCAAGGAAAGCCTGCGCAAATACTTCAAAGGCTCGGAGTCGCTCAGCGGTCAGCCCCTGCCTGAGGTGAACAAAGCGCTGATCGAAGATGCGCCACGCATCGTGCGCCTGACCATCTGGGGGGTACTCGCCTTCTTTCTGTTCATGGGCTTGTGGGCCAACTTTGCGATCATCGACGAAGTCACCCGCGGCGAAGGTAAGGCCATTCCGTCGTCCAAGCTGCAGAAGATCCAGAACCTGGAAGGCGGTATCGTCGCCGAGATCTATGCCAAAGAAGGCCAGATCGTTGAAGCGGGCGCGCCCCTGTTGCGTCTGGACGATACCCGTTTTGTTTCTAACGTAGGTGAGACTGAAGCCGATCGCTTGGCCATGGCCCTGCGTGTGGAGCGCTTGAGTGCCGAAGTCGATGACCGGCCGTTGAAGATCGACGAGGAAATCCGCAAGGCGGCGCCAAGCCAGGCGTCCAACGAAGAGGCTCTGTACCAGAGCCGCCGTCAGCAGTTACAGGACGAGATCGGCGGCTTGCAGGAGCAGTTGGTGCAGCGTCAGCAGGAGTTGCGTGAATTCAGCTCCAAGCAAGGGCAGTACCGCAACAGCCTGCAGTTGCTGCGCCAGGAGATCAGCATGTCCGAGCCACTGGTGGCTCAGGGGGCGATCTCCCAGGTAGAAGTGCTGCGCCTCAAGCGCGCCGAAGTGGAAAACCGCGGCCAACTGGACGCCACTTCGCTGGCCATTCCGCGCGCCGAATCGGCGATCAAGGAAGTCGAGCGCAAAATCGATGAGACCCGCGGCAAATTCCGCAGCGATGCCCTCATGCAGCTCAATGAAGCGCGTACCGACCTGAGCAAAGCCCAGGCCACCGGTAAAGCGCTGGATGATCGAGTTAACCGAACCCTGGTGACCTCACCGGTGCGCGGTATCGTCAAGCAACTGTTGGTCAACACCGTCGGTGGTGTAATCCAGCCGGGTAGCGACCTGGTCGAAATCGTACCGTTGGACGACACCCTGTTAGTCGAAGCGCGAATTCGCCCGCAAGACATCGCCTTCCTGCATCCTGGCCAGGAAGCCATGGTCAAGTTCACCGCCTATGACTTCACTATCTATGGTGGTCTGAAAGCCAAGCTCGAGCAGATCGGTGCAGACACCATTACCGATGAAGAGAAGAACACCTTCTACGTGATCAAACTGCGTACCGAGCGCAGCCACCTGGGCACCGACGAGAATCCGTTGTTGATCATTCCAGGGATGGTGGCTTCGGTAGACATCATTACCGGCAAGAAGAGTGTGCTGAGCTACTTGCTCAAGCCGATCATCCGCGCCCGGGCAGAGGCCTTGCGCGAGCGTTAACAGCATCGGGGCAAGCCTGCACGAAGGATCGCAGGCTTTTTGTGGGAGCGGATGAAGCCGCTCCCACAGCGTTGCCGATGGGATTGCCTGCGATGATATGCTTATTCAATAAAGATATTTAAAATATATCTCTTATGACTTTATAGTTAATCCCCTGCGTACCTGCCGACCAATCGGCGCGCCGCACGACCGAACCAACACGGAATCCCCGTGAGTTTCTGATCGATGCGCGCACCTTTGGGCGCGCTTTGCGTGGGAGTGAATCATGTCAGCGGCCTCTAGCGTTTTGTCGCTTGTCGACAGCGCACAACAACAACGCTTTGAAATTCGTCCTTTCTCTGGTGTCGTCGGCGCCGAAATCATCGGGCTGGACTTGTCCCGTGCAGTCAATGCCGAGGATTTCGCCCACATTCATCGCGCCCATCTCGACCATCATGTCCTAGTCTTTCGCGACCAACACATAACCCCTGAACAACAGATTGCCTTCAGCCGCCGCTTCGGTGTGCTGCAGATCCATGTGCTCAAACAGTTTCTGCTGGCCGGTCACCCGGAAATCCTGATCGTCTCCAATATCGTCGAAAACGGCCAGAACATCGGTCTGGGCGATGCTGGCAAGTTCTGGCATTCGGACCTGTCATACAAGGAGCTGCCGAGCCTGGGTTCGATGCTGCATGCCCAGGAGCTGCCAAGCGAAGGCGGCGACACTCTGTTCGCGGACATGCACACAGCCTGGGACCGACTGCCTGACGCTCTGCGCAATGCTGTGCAAGACCGTCGCGCGGCTCACTCCTACACCGCGCGGTACAGCGAAACCAAATTCGAAGGCAACTGGCGTCCTGCGCTGACTGCTGAGCAACTGGCCCAGGTGCAGGAAGTGATTCACCCCGTGGTGCGGACCCACCCGCAGAGCGGTCGCAAGGCCTTGTTCGTCAGTGAAGGCTTTACCACCCGCATCGTTGGCCTGCCCGAAGATGAAAGCCGGCAGATCCTCGCCGAGCTCTATGCCCATAGCGTGTTGGAACAGAACATCTATCGCCACCAGTGGCAGCCCCGGGATCTGGTGTTCTGGGACAACCGCTCGTTGATCCACCTGGCGGCCGGCTGCCCCGCGCACCTGCGCCGCAAGCTGTACCGCACGACCATCCAGGGCGATGCCCCGTTCTGACACGTTTCCAGGAGTACAGCATGCGCAAGTCAATCAGCCGCTTGGCGGCCAGTATCGGTCTAGGCGCCAGTCTGCTCGCCGGCAGTCTGGTAGCCCCTGCAACAGCTCAGGCCGAAGGTGAAATTCGCATTGCCGAACAGTTCGGCATTGTCTATCTGCTGCTCAACGTTGTGCGCGATCAAAACCTGATCGAGAAGTACGGTAAAGAGCAGGGCATCGAGATCAAGGTCGACTGGACGCAGCTGTCCGGCGGCGCGGCAATCAACGATGCGCTGTTGTCCGGTTCCGTGGACATTGCTGGCGCGGGGGTCGGCCCATTGCTGACGATCTGGGACCGCACTCAGGGGCGCCAGAACGTTAAGGCCGTGGCTTCGTTGGGCAACTTCCCGTACTACCTGGTCAGCAGCAATCCCAAGGTCAAGACCATCGCCGACTTTAGCGAGAAGGACCGTATTGCGCTGCCAGCGGTGGGCGTATCGGTGCAGTCGCGCTTCCTTCAGTACGCTGCCGCCAAACAGTGGGGCGACGAGGCGTTCAATCGTCTCGACAAGTACACACTGGCGGTTCCGCACCCAGACGCTACCGCCGCCTTGCTGGCAGGTGGCACCGAGCTGAACGCGCACTTCTCCAACCCACCGTTCCAGGACCAGGTATTGGCCAACAAGGACGTGCATGTGGTGCTCAATACCTACGACCTGCTCGGGCCTAACTCGCCAACCGTGTTGTTCGCCACCGAGAAATTCCGCAAGGACAACCCCAAGACCTACAAGGCCTTCGTTGACGCCCTGGCTGAGGCCGCAGACTTCGCCCAGAACGACAAGGCCGCCGCAGCCGACACGTATATCCGTGTGACCAAGGCCAAGATCGACCGTGAAGCACTGCTCAAGATCATCGACAACCCGCAGTACGAGTTCAGTGTAACGCCGAAAAATACCTACCCGCTGGCTGAGTTCCTCTACCGCGTGGGCGCGATCAAACACAAACCAGAATCCTGGAAAGACTACTTCTTCCAGGATGAGAAGCCGCTGCAAGGGAGCTGAATCGGATGAACACCCCATTGCAAGGCCACACGGTCAGCAAGTTGAGCCGCGTCGCTACGCCGCCGCTACTGCAGGTGGATAACGTTAGTCTGGAATACCGCACTGCGCAGAGCGTGGTGCGGGCCACTCACCAGGTCAGTTTCGAAGTGGACAAAGCGGATCGCTTTGTCCTGCTTGGCCCCTCCGGTTGCGGTAAGTCCACCTTGCTCAAGGCGGTCGCCGGCTTTATCGAGCCGCGGGAGGGGCAGATCCGCTTGCAGGGCCAGGCGGTACATGGCCCGGGGCCGGATCGGATCGTAGTGTTCCAGGAGTTCGACCAACTGCCACCGTGGAAAACCGTCAAACAAAACGTCATGTTCCCATTGCTGGCGTCGGGCACGCTCAAGCGCAAGGAGGCCGAAGCACGTGCCTTTCAATATTTGGAGAAAGTCGGCCTGAGCGGCTTTGCCGATGCTTATCCACATACCTTGTCGGGCGGCATGAAAGCTCGGGTCGCCATCGCCCGTGCGTTGGCCATGCAGCCGAAAATCCTGCTGATGGACGAACCCTTCGCCGCGCTCGATGCGCTGACCCGGCGCAAGATGCAGGAAGAATTGCTGCTGCTATGGGAAGAGGTGCGTTTCACCTTGCTGTTTGTCACCCACTCGATCGAAGAAGCGCTGGTGGTGGGTAATCGCATTCTCCTGCTGTCACCTCATCCAGGGCGGGTGCGTGCCGAAATCCATAGCCATCAGTACGACCTGCAGAGCCTTGGCGCCAGTGACTTTCAGGCCTCGGCGCTACGTATCCATCGCTTGCTGTTCAACGATGACGCTCCAGCCGAGCACGACCCGGCATGGGGTTTTGCCGACATCCGTATCGCCTACTGACCGGGAGCTTTCTCATGCTTACATCTGTTACGCCGCGTCAGGAATACGAAGTTGTCCTCGAACCGCTGATCAGTGTTCCGATTGAGCGCGAACTGCCCTTGGGCCAGCGCTTGTGGCAACAGGCTTGGTTGCGCAAGGGACTGATTCTGCTGTTGCTGGCCACGGCGTGGGAAGCCATTGCCCGTTATCAGGGCAACGACTTGCTGTTGCCCAGTTTCCTGCAAACGGCAGCGGCCTTGTATGACGGCCTGTTTAGCGGCGAGCTGCCGGCTAAGGTCGGTGTCTCCCTGGTGGTGCTGCTCAAGGGCTATCTGCTGGGTATCGTGCTGGCGTTTGGTTTGACCAGCCTGGCTGTCTCGACCCAATTCGGCCGCGACCTGCTCAGTACATTGACCTCGATGTTTAACCCGTTACCAGCCATTGCCTTGCTGCCGCTGGCCCTGCTCTGGTTTGGCCTGGGCGACAACAGTCTGATTTTCGTTCTAGTGCATTCGGTGCTCTGGGCCTTGGCCCTGAACACCTATGCCGGATTCCTCGGCGTCTGCGAAACCTTGCGCATGGCCGGGCGCAACTACGGCTTGCGCGGTCTTCGGCTGGTGCTGCACATTCTGATCCCGGCCGCGCTGCCGTCGATTCTCTCGGGCCTGAAGATCGGTTGGGCCTTCGCTTGGCGCACCCTGATTGCCGCCGAACTGGTGTTCGGCGCCACCAGTGGCAAAGGCGGACTGGGTTGGTACATCTTCCAGAACCGTAACGAGCTGTACACCGACAAAGTCTTCGCCGGGCTTGCCGTGGTAATTCTGATCGGCCTGCTGGTGGAAAGCTTAGTGTTCAACAATCTGGAGCGCATCACCGTGCGCCGCTGGGGCATGCAACGCTGATGGACTCAGATCGTCTGGTATTGCGCTGCCGCATTGCTCAGGGTTTCGGCAATCTGCTGGCGCAGGACCAAGGGCTGTTCGACGATCAAGCCATCTCCCTGACTCAGTAACCACCAGCGCAACTGCCAACTGTTGCTTACCGTCGCCCGCAAGCAATGGCCTTGTTCCAGCGGGGTCAGTTGCATGTCCGCCGACAGCGGCGTCTCCCGCACCAGGCGTGCCAGGTTGTCGCTTATCCAGGCCTGCAGTTCGATCTTGTCGGTATCGCCAAACTGCAGGGCATCGCTGCGTAGGTAAGCCTGCAGGTCAAAGTCGTGCAAGCCCTCGGTGGCACTGTCGAGCACGCGCAGGTGACGAAAGCGATGCACCGCAAACTGACGAATGTCGCTGTAAGGCGCAGCAGTAGCGATCAGATAGCTGATCTGGCCACGCTGGATCAGCGCCAGTGGATTGAGGGTCATCTCACTGATCTTGTCGTTGTGCGCCGAGTAATACTGGCAGCGCAGTTGGTACTCCTCAAGCAGGGCATGCTGCAGGGTCTCCAGAATCGTATCCGGGACTTCCGGGGCCTGCATGTTCATGTCCGCTCGGACGCTGGCGACTTTATCCAGCCAACGTGCTGCCTTGTTGGCGCTGGACAGGTGTTCAAGCTTTTGCCGGGCATGACTGAAACGCGCATCGAGCACCTTGAGCATGCTGCTGGGCAACAACGGTCGAACGGCTTCCTCGACCAATGCCAGGCTCAGCGCCTCATTGATACTGATGCCGCGCAATTCAACGCAGGCATTGGTCGCCCAGTGCCAGCCATAGGGAATGCTCTTGTCATTGCGTTCCAGCGGAAAAATCAGTGACAGCTCGTTCAAGTCGCGTTCGATGCTGCGTTTACTGATGGAAAAGCCGGCGTCTTGCAGGCGCCCCACCAGCTCGGCGCTGGTGATGCCTGGCGAGCGGCTGGGCAATTGGCGCAGCAACTCCCATTGACGGCTGAGGGTGGCGCGGGTCGTGGCGGAGGGCAAAAGGTGGCGTCCTTGTCTAGTCTTGCGGTTGTAGCATGGTCCTAGTGGAAAGATATGGCAATTGGCCATTTATCTATCAAATCAAGGATGAAGCAGTTGATTTGCCTCAACCGAATCGTTCGCGACAGGTTTTGTCGTGGCTCTGCGCAGAATCACGCCTCATCACACCCGCCATCGGTTCGGGGGGTTGTTCAATGAGGATGAACATGTCAGCTGCCAGCAACATCTACCCACTGCTCGAGCGCCTGTTACCTGAGCGCATCATTCCGGCACCTGGCCGTTGTGGTCAGCGGGAGCGGCTGTACAACGGTGTGGGGATGCCCAGCCAGCGTGCGGCCCTGGGCGAAAGCTTCATCCTGATCAGCCGTCTGGAAGAGGCCACGGACCTGCAGGCGCTGTACAACGATCTGCGCGATCAGGCCCTGGACGGGAATGTTGCGGCGCTCAACGACCTGGGCTGGATCTGGCTCAATGGTAAATACTGGCGTGCCGATCCGACGCTGGCCGGCCACTTGCTGCGTATGGCGGCGTTGCAAGGCAGTGCTCCGGCCTGGTTCAACCTGGGTCAACAGTACTATTTCGGCAAAGGGGTGGATGTTGCCTATGCCTCCGCGGCCGAGTACTACCAGCAAGCGTTTGAGCGCGGCCTGGAGCAAGCTGCCGCGGCGTTGGGCGATCTCTACGAGGAAGAGATCTGCGACAGCGACGAGCAGCAGTGGGTGGTCGACCTGCAACAGGCCTACCGCTGGTTCTTGCGCGGTGCCCAGAGGGGCGAGGCGCGCTGCCGGTTCGAAGTCGGTTACCGGTTGCTACACGGACAGAGCGTAGCGGCTGACCACAAAGCGGGCGTGTATTGGTTGGAGCTGGCGGCCGTCGCCGGGGTGATGCAGGCGGCTGAAGAGCTGGCGGTGCACTTCAGCATTTCCCAGAATGCCTTGCGCTACCTGTTCTGGCGGGACCAGGCCATCGTCATGGGAAGCTCGCTGGCGCTGACTATGAAGCTGGAGGATCAAATACAGCCGTGAAGGTGGCGCCCGTCAGCCGCGCTTGACGGCGGGGGCGTGGATCGAAGAATATAGATAGTTAGCAAACTATGAATATGACAACGGCCCGTCCCCCATGACTCTCGAAGCGCTGCACCTGAACATCAGCACCGGCATGGTGGTGGCCAGTCGGCTATGGCGCCGGATCTGTCAGACGACGCTGGCCGGCTATGGTATTTCCGAGGCCTGCGCCATGCCGCTGCTGACTATCGTGCGCTTGGGCGACGGTGTGCACCAAGTGGCGGTTGCCCAGGCTGCAGGGCTTGAAAGCCCATCGCTGGTGCGCCTGCTCGACCAGTTGTGCAGTTCAGGGCTCGTTTGCCGGACGGAAGACCCGGTGGACCGCCGTGCCAAGGCCTTGAGCCTGACCCCTCGTGGTCGGGAGGTGGCTGAAGCCATCGAGGGCGAGCTGGTACGCCTGCGCCAAGAGATCCTGCAAGGTATTGACGAAGCTGATCTGCTGGCGACCCTGCGCGTATTGCGCGCCTTCGAGACTGCCGCACAGCGCACGCCGGGCGTGCCTTCATGAAGGGCTTCTTCAGCACTTTGCCGCCTGCCCGTGACTGGTTCTACGGCGTGCGCACCTTCGCCGCGTCGATGATCGCGTTGTACATCGCCTTGCTCATGCAGTTGCCTAGGCCTTACTGGGCCATGGCCACTGTTTATATCGTCTCCAGCCCATTCGTTGGGCCGACCAGCTCCAAAGCGCTGTACCGTGCTATGGGTACGCTGCTGGGCGCCGCTGGAGCGGTGTTCCTGGTGCCATTGCTGGTGCAGACACCCTTGCTGCTGACAGTGGCCATTGCCTTGTGGACCGGCACCTTGTTGTTCCTGTCGCTGCACCTGCGTACCGCCAACAGCTATGCCTTGATGCTGGCTGGTTATACCTTGCCAATGATTGCCCTGCCGGTGGTCGACGACCCGCTACGGGTGTTCGACATCGCTTCCTCGCGGGCCCAGGAAATCTGCCTGGGTATTGTCTGTGCCGCAGTGGTCGGTGCGATCTTCTGGCCGCGTCGGCTGACCCCGGTGCTGGTCGGTGCTACCGGTAACTGGTTCAACGAGGCAATCCGCTACAGTGATACGTTCCTGGCTCGCCAGACGTCGGCCGATACCGTTGGCGCCTTGCGCGCTTCAATGGTGACTACCTTCAACTCGCTGGAGCTGATGATTGGCCAGTTGTCCCACGAAGGCGCGCGGCCGCAGACGGTCAAAAATGCCCGCGAATTGCGCGGGCGGATGATTCATCTGTTGCCGGTGGTCGACGCCCTCGACGATGCGCTGTTGGCCCTGGAGGCCCGCGCTCCGGCAGAGGCAGAACAGCTGCAACCGCTGTTGGAGCAGGCGCGTGACTGGCTAAAAAGCACCGCCAGCGACGCTGCACCGGGCCGTTGGTCGACCTTGAAGGCGCAGCTCGAACACCTGCAGCCGAGCGTCGTGGCACTCGATGAACGCGCTTCGCTGTTGCTATCCAATGCCCTCTACCGTCTGGCCGAATGGGTCGATCTGTGGCAAGACTGTTGCAGCCTGCAACATGCCATTCGCAACGATGACCAGTCGCCATGGCGTGCGGTGTATCGGCACTGGCGCCTGGGGCGGCTGACGCCGTTCTTCGACCGTGGTCTGATGCTCTACTCCGTGTTTTCCACCGTCACGGCGATCATCGCCGCCACCACGTTGTGGATCCTCTCGGGCTGGAACGATGGCGGCAGTGCGGTGATTCTTGCCGCTGTGGCTTGCAGCTTCTTCGCCGCCATGGACGACCCGGCCCCGCAGATATACCGGTTCTTCTTCTGGACCGCAGTATCGGTGGTGTTTGCCAGCTTGTACCTGTTCCTGGTGCTACCGAACCTTCATGACTTCCCGATGCTGGTGTTGGCTTTTGCCGTGCCGTTCATCTGTGTGGGCACGCTCACGGTACAGCCTCAGTTTTACCTCGGCACCCTGCTGACCATCGTCAACACCGCTTCGTTCATCAGCATCCAGGGCGCCTACGACGCCAACTTCCTGACCTTCATCAACTCCAACCTGGCAGGTCCTGTAGGGTTGTTGTTTGCCTTCATCTGGACCCTGGTGATGCGCCCATTCGGTGTCGAACTGGCGGCCAAGCGTCTGACCCGCTTCAGCTGGCGCGACATCGTCGGCATGACCCGCCCGGCAACGTTGGCCGAACACCGGCGCCTTGGCGTGCAAATGCTCGACCGCCTGATGCAACTTCTGCCGCGCTTGATCCAGACCGGCCAGGATACCGGCACCGCCCTGCGCGATCTGCGTGCGGGCCTGAACCTGCTTGATCTGCTCGCTTATATGCCACGGGTTGGCGCGCAGACACGGGCATCACTGGAGCGGGTGGTTGAAGAAGTCGGCGAGCACTTTCAGGCCTGTCTGGACGCCCGTCAGCGTCTGCATGCGCCGCCGGCTTTGCTGCAGAACATGGAGCGCGCCCGCCGTGCCCTGAATCTTGAAGACCTGGCCGACAACGCCGAAACCCGGCTGCAATTGCTGCACGCGTTGAGCGGCCTGCGCCTGGCCCTGCTGCCTGGGGTTGAGGTGGTGCTGGAGCCGTCTGATGAGCCGCCACAACTGCCCTATGGCATCGATGGAGCCCCACTGTGATCGGTGAATTGGATATCAGCGGGGTGTTCCTGCCCACGCTGCTGGTGATGATGGTCCTCACCTACCTGCTGTTTCTCGGGGTGCATGCCGTGCTCACCCGTGTGCATTTCTATCGCCTGGTCTGGCACCGGGCGTTGTTCAACGTTGCTCTCTACGCCGTGCTGCTCGGCACGGTCGACCACTTTTGCCGAAACCTGATGCTGCCATGAAAAAACCCTTGTTGACGCTGGGCCGCGTGGTCCTGACCCTGCTGGTAGTGACGCTGGCGACCGTACTGGTCTGGCAGATGGTCATGTACTACATGTTCGCTCCCTGGACTCGCGACGGGCACATCCGCGCCGACGTGATCCAGATTGCCCCTGACGTGTCCGGCCTGATCCAGAAGGTTGAAGTGCGTGACAACCAGGTGGTCAAGCGCGGCGACGTGCTGTTCACCATCGACCAAGACCGCTTCAAGCTAGCCCTGCGCCATGCTCAGGCGACCTTGGCCGAACGCAAGGAAACCCTGGCCCAGACCAGCCGAGAAGCCCGCCGTAACCGTGGTCTGGGCAATCTGGTGGCGCAGGAGCAACTGGAAGAGAGCCAGTCCCGCGAGGCCCGAGCGCAGTCGGCGCTGGCCGAGGCACAGGTCGCGGTGGACGCTGCGCAGTTGAATCTGGACCGTTCAGTGGTGCGCAGCCCGGTCGATGGCTACCTGAACGACCGCGCGCCGCGCCCCCATGAATTTGTCAGTGCTGGCAAAGCCGTGCTCTCGGTGGTCGACAGCAGCTCCTACCACGTTGATGGTTACTTCGAAGAAACCAAGCTGTCTGGCATTCATATCGGTCAGGCGGTGGATATCCGCGTAATGGGCGACAACGCCCGTTTGCGTGGGCATGTACAGAGCTTCGCTGCCGGTATTGAAGACCGTGACCGCAGCAGCGGTGCCAACCTGCTGCCTAACGTCAATCCGGCGTTCAGTTGGGTGCGCCTGGCTCAGCGGATTCCGGTGCGGATCGCGTTCGATGAAGTGCCAGCGGACTTTCGCATGATTGCCGGACGTACCGCGACCGTGTCGATTATCGACGGTAAAGATCAATGAAACGCCTGTCTCTGCTTGGCCTGAGCCTGTTGCTGTCGGCCTGCCAGATGGTCGGCCCGGATTACCAATTGCCCAAGGACGGCGCGATCCAGCGTGCCGACCTACAGGGTCAGCTGCGTCAGGATGCCAATAGCGTAGTGTCGGCGCCGGTGCCGCAGAACTGGTGGCACCTGTATCACGACCAGCGCCTCAACACCCTGGTCAGCCAGGCCCTTGCGGCCAACACCGAACTGCGTGTCGCTGCTGCCAATATCGCCCGTGCCCGTGCCCAGGTTGAGCAGGCTGAAGCCCAGGGTGGGCTCAATGGCGGCGTGAAACTCGGGGCCCAGCGCTTGCAGGAGTCCGGCGAAGCGTTCCTGCTGCCGGAGAAGGTGCCGGTGGCGAACATTGGTGAAGCGATCATCAGCGCGTCCTACCAGTTCGACTTGTGGGGCACCCTCAAGCGTGGTGTCGAAGCTGCTCAGGCCAATGCCGATGCTACCCAAGCCGCTGC
This sequence comes from Pseudomonas sp. S06B 330, assembly GCF_002845275.2. Taxonomy (NCBI): domain Bacteria; kingdom Pseudomonadati; phylum Pseudomonadota; class Gammaproteobacteria; order Pseudomonadales; family Pseudomonadaceae; genus Pseudomonas; species Pseudomonas tussilaginis. The sequence continues at coordinate 332,395 of NZ_CP088149.1, forward strand.
CGATACCGCACGAATCACCGTGGTCGCCGATGTTGTGCGCGCCTACACTCAGGTGTGTGCTGCTAACGAGGAGTACCACATCGCCCGTGAGTCCCTGGACCTGCAAGAGCAGAGCGTGACCTTGACCCAGCGCCTACGCGACGCTGGGCGTGGTGACGAAACTCAGGTCACCCGTTCGCAGACCCAATTCAAGTCACTGCGCGCCGAGCTGCCGCGCTACCAGGCTGCACGTGAGGCGGGCTTGTATACCCTGTCGATGTTACTGGCCAAACCCGTGGCACAGCTGCCAGCCGGTACCGCCGACTGCGCTGAACTACCGCACATCGCGCAAGTGCTACCGGTGGGGGATGGCGCCGCGCTGCTCAAGCGGCGTCCGGACGTACGTCAGGCTGAGCGAAGTCTGGCGGCGGCAACGGCGACCATCGGTGTGGCCACCGGTCAACTGTATCCAGACATCAGCATCGGTGCCCAGGTCGGCACCATTGGTATCCTGGAAAACCTCGGCGAGCCAGCGACCAACCGTTGGGGCTTTGGCCCGCTGCTGACCTGGACGGTGCCGACCAACGGCTCGCGTGCACGTATTCGCCAGGCCGAAGCTACAACTCAGGCGGCGCTGGCGCATTTTGATGGGGTGGTGCTCAATGCCATCCGCGAAACCCAGACCAGCCTGGCGCAGTACAGTGCATTGCTTGAGCGCCGTGATGCCTTGGCGGAGGCGGAGAAGTCGGCGCAGTTGGCCGCTGACCAGACCCATCGCTTCTATCAGGCTGGGCGTGAGTCATTCCTGGCGGATCTGCAGGCGACGCGGACCTATACCGACATGCGCGCGCAACTGGCGATGGCCAACACGCAGGTGGCGATGGGGCAGATCGGCTTGTTCCTGGCGTTGGGTGGCGGCTGGTAACGTCAGCCTCACAGCTGCGGCCTGCATCGAAACCCTGTGGGAGCCGGGCTTGCCGGCGATAGGCCGCCGCTGCAGTTTCACTTGTCCACAAACCCCTTGAGCATCTCGATCGGCAACGGAAAGACAATGGTCGACGACTTGTCCCCGGCAATACTGCCCAGGGTCTGCATGTACCGCAGTTGCATGGCCCCCGGCTGGCGCCCGAGCATCTCTGCCGCCTGCATCAGTTTCTCCGAGGCCTGCAATTCACCTTCGGCGTGAATCACCTTGGCTCGCCGTTCGCGTTCGGCCTCCGCCTGGCGGGCAATGGCGCGGATCATCGACTCGTTGAGGTCGACATGCTTGATCTCGACATTGGCCACCTTGATGCCCCAGGCGTCCGTTTGTGCATCAAGCACTTCGCGGATATCCAGATTCAGGCGTTCGCGTTCAGCCAGTAATTCGTCCAGCTCATGCTTGCCGAGCACCGCGCGTAGGGTTGTCTGCGCCAACTGGCTGGTGGCCATGAGAAAGTCTTCGACCTGAATGATCGCCTTCTGTGGATCAAGCACACGAAAGTACAGCACCGCATTGACCTTGACCGAAACGTTGTCGCGGGTGATCACATCCTGTGGTGGTACATCGAGCACGATGGTGCGCAGGTCGACCCGAACCATTTGCTGGACACCTGGAATCAACAACACCAGACCGGGCCCCTTGACCCGCCAGAAACGCCCAAGTTGGAACACCACGCCCCGCTCGTACTCGCGCAGGATGCGAAACGCTGACAGCAACAGCACTGCGGTCAGCGCCACCAGCGCACCAAAACCCAGTTCGAAGAACATGCTCAATCTCCTTGCACCACAGCGTCTGCCGCGGCACTGACGTCCAGAAGTACGCCCTTGCGTGAGATCACCCGGACGCGTTGACCTACCTGCAGCGGCGTCTGGCACTGCGCCTGCCACTGTTCACCCTGCGCCTGCACCGAACCGATATAGGGGTCGCTGTCATTGACTGCCATTACCGTCGCCAGGCTACCGACCAGCCCGGCGTCACCGCTGACCAGCGCGCGCCTGCGTGCTTTTATGGCCATGCCCAGCACACCGCCTAGTAACAATGCCGAGACCAGCGCCAGGAACAGGATCAGCGCCAGCGGGATGCCAAAACCGGGCACGTCGGTGTCCATTAGAATCACCGCGCCGACCACAAAGGCGACGATGCCGCCGAAGCCAACCACGCCAAAGCTGGGCATAAACGCCTCAGCGATCATGAATGCCACGCCAAGCAAGATCAGCCCGATACCGGCATAGCTCACTGGCAACAACTGCAGGGCATACAGGGCCAACAACAGGCAGATACCGCCGATCACCCCACCCACCCCGGAACCTGGGCTCATGAACTCGAACATCAGACCGTAGACACCGATCATGATCAGGATCAGAGCGACACTGGGGTTGGTGATGACTGCCAGCAAACGGGTGCGCCAGTCGGGTTGGCGCTCGATCACCGCCGCGCCAGCCGTGTTCAGTTGCAGCGGTTGTCCAGCGACGTCGACGGTTTTGCCGTCGAGCTGTCGCAACAGGTCAGGCAGGTCATTGGCAACCTGGTCGATCACCTTCAGGCGCAGGGCATCGCTGGCGGGCAGGCTGACGGCTTCGCGCACCGCCTGCTCGGCCCAGTCGGCGTTGCGCCCGCGCAACTGAGCCAAGCCGCGAATGTAGGCCGCCGCATCGTTGACCTGCTTGCGGGTCATGGTGTCTTGTTCGATCTGCGGTGATTGCTTGTCGCCAGTCGGCGCTGCCGGTGGCGCCGCTGGGTCCTTGGGAGGGCCGGGTAAACCGCCAATCTGCACCGGCGTGGCAGCGCCGAGATTGGTGCCGGGGGCCATGGCTGCGACATGGCTGGCGTAGAGGATGTAGGTGCCGGCACTGGCCGCCCGGGCGCCACTGGGGGCGACGTAACTGGCCACTGGCACGGGGCTGGCGAGAATTGCTTTGATAATCTCGCGCATCGAGCTGTCCAGTCCGCCAGGAGTGTCGAGGCGGATCACCACCAACTGTGCATGCTCGGCTTTGGCGTGCTCCAAACCACGAATCAGATAATCGGCACTGGCCGGACCAATGGCGTCGTTGATACTCAGTACCAGCACTGGCTGGCCGGGCGCAGCCTGGCCGCTCGAAATTGCGCCGAGCCAGAGCATTACCAGCAGGTGCCGAAACCAACGAGCGATCACCTGAATTCACCCGTCTTGTATGTGTCCAATAAGTTTAGTCGGCTGCCTCGGGCAGCACGGCCTAAACTTCACAAGTGGGGGCTAGCTCTATACGGAGGTGCACCATGCGTATGGCAAAAACCCTGCAGCAGTGCCTGGACAAGGCCGGCTGCGACTACGACATCGTTCCTCACGCGCACTCATCCACCAGCCTTGAGTCGGCGCGCATGGCCGGAGTACCCGCTGAGCGGGTAGCCAAGTCAGTCATGCTCGACGACCGCCACGGCAACTACCTGATGGCTGTATTGCCGGCCAACCGTCACTTGGACATGAGCAAGGTACAAGCTACCGGGCAATGGCATATGACCTCTGAAAGCAACCTGCCACACCTGTTTGGTGACTGCGAACGCGGTGCTATCCCGGCCATGGGCGATGCCTATTCGATCAAGATGCTGGTTGACCCGACCCTGACCCGTCAGGGCGATATCTATGTCGAAGCCGGCGATCACGATCACCTGATCCACATGAACATGACGCAGTACCTGAAACTGGTGCCTAACGCTGAAGTGCGTGAGGTTTGCTGATGATCAACCCACTGCCAGGCTGGCGTCGTGGACGACCGGCCTGGCCTAAAGGAGTGACCCATGGAAGCACCTACCCATAAGTTTTCAGATTTGTTCAAACAGCTGGGTCTGCCCGACGATCCAGTCGGCATCGATCAATTCCTTACCAGTCATTCGCCACTAAAGGGCGATATAAAACTGGTCGACGCACCCTTTTGGACGCCGTCTCAAAAGGCTTTTCTCCAAGAGAGTGTCACTGAAGACTCCGACTGGGCGGTGCCGTTCGACCAGCTCAACGAAGCCTTGCGTAACCCGAAAAAATAAACGCCGAGCGGCACCTGATACCGGCGTTCGGCGTTGCTATGCTCAGAAAAAAACAACAGGGGACAGCGCCAATGAAAGAGCCCTATGCCGTTGGTTTTTGGTGTGCCGTGACTGCTTTGAGTTTGCTGACCGTCGGTTATTTCTATGGAGTCAAGGAGACCTATCAACTCAACCAGGCCCTGGTGTTTCTCTATGCCGCCGGTGGCGTGATCGGGGCATTGGCGCTGACGGCGCTGGCCTGGATCGCCTGGCAGCAACTAAGGGTCAGCAAACGCCAGTTGGCCCAGGGGCGCACTCTGGTGGCGATCTGGAACACCAAGGTTGCCTTGCGTCGAGTCGAAACTGTGTTCGACCGTTATTTCTGGGGCAGCTACTGGCAGCCGGGGCGCACCTTTCAGGAAGTTATGGGGGAGCTTGAAGGCACGCCACTTGAGCAAAGCCTGGAGGCCCTCAAACGCCAATGTCGGGAGCTGGACAAGGAAACCCATGACCTGCGCCGGCACTGGCTGGATAACGCCCGTGAGCTCTCTACCGTGGCCACCGCCATGGCCCGCGAGCGCTATCAACTGGACCTGTGCGATTCGCAGCAAAGTAGCGGGCGAGGGGGCGCAGTGCTCAATCGGGATCTGGAAGTGCTGGTCTACACTTGGTCGGCGCGTCTGCGCAGCTTCGACCACCAGCTCGATGAGCTGGAGGGCGAATACCGCTGAGAGTGTTCGCGGTGGTTCAATCGCCGCGAATGTACTGCTCCAGCTGCAGGATCATGTTGGCCTGTTCTGCGATGGCCTCTTTGACCAGGTCACCGATCGACAACAGGCCCAACAGCTCACCGTTCTCCACTACCGGCAGGTGCCGCAGGTGGCTGTTGGTCATCATGTTCATGCAGTACTCGATGTTCTGGTGCGGATCCACAGTGATCACCGGCGCGCTCATGATCGCGCTGACCGGGGTGCCCACTGATGAACGGCCCTTGAGCACCATCTTGCGCGCATAGTCACGCTCACTGACGATTCCCACTACTTGGCCACCTTCGACCACCGGCAAGGCACCGACGTTCTTCTCGGCCATCAGCCGCAGGGCATCGAGGACCATCTGGCCGGGGCCAATGGTATGTACCTGATGGTGCTGCTGGGCTTTGGTTTTCAGTAGCTGTGCCACGGTTTTCATAAAGGCCTCTGCGATGCTGGGAGTTGATGACGGCAGATACCTAAAGAATCGTGTACAGATCGCCGCAGGGCAAGGGAGAAAGCGGCATCGAGGCGATTGAAAAACGTCATGAACTGGCCCATAAACGAAAAAGCGGCCAACAATGGCCGCTTTGTCAGAACTCGATCAATGTTTGATCAAGCGATTCCCTTCGGGTTCGGGCCGAAGCGGTTAGCACCTGGGGTGCTGTCCTGGCACAGGAACACGATGTTGACGATGGGCAGCAGCAGCCACCAGCCGCTGCGATCGGTATCGTGCATACGGCGGACGCCGACGGCGATACCAGGGATAAGCAATGCCAGGGAGTACACGTTCGAGAACAGGCCATTAGTACCTGCCAGGCCTTCGGCTACACCAATGCCAAAGGCAATCAGGCAGTTGATCAGGAAGAACATCCAGTATTCTTTGCGGCGCGCACGACCGGCGAACACAGCGTACTTCTTCAGTACGGCAAAATACCAGTTACCTGTGGCTTCAGGCGCAGCGGTTGCAACAGCGGCAGCCGGCGCAACGCCTTGAGGTGCCCCACACTGCGGGCAGGCCATGGCGCTTTGGTGGATTTCCTTGGCGCAGCCACGGCAAAAAACCATACTCATTTGTTATCCCTCACGTTAATTAACTGAAAACCCTATAAACACAAACAGCGAAATACCTGACATGACAACACCGGCAATGCCCATGTTGCTTCCAGGCTTTTGCTGCAAGATGCTGATGCTACCCAAGACCAGGCTGATGATTGCAAACAGGCTTAATCCGAGCACCGTATCACCGTCCCAGTCAGCGCTATCAAACAGGGAAAGTGTGCAGAGAATCCCGAGTGTCAGGGAGACAATACCCATCCACGGGGAGGGCGGATTGGCAGGCTGTGTGGCGGCCTGCAGATGCTGGAGCGCACCACATTGTGGGCAGGAAGGCGCCGTTTCATGTATCTGCTTGGCGCAACCGCGGCAAAACACCATTGCCATGACAAATCCTTTTGATAGTTCCTGCTGTGCATGTGCAGTTGAAGTCAGCTGGATAGTTTACCAAGTAATTCTTTGACGGCAAAATAATGGCACTTCGCGCGTGAGGGGGTATTCAAAGGCGGCGACGCCATTGATCAGTGTCTCCACCAGCCCTTTGGCCATTTCCGCCGAATGCAGGGTCGACCAGAGAAAATTCTTGCTGGCTGAGTCGATGTCATCAAAGGCTTTGTAGCCGGTGTTATCAGCCAGCATTTTCCGGCATCTCGAAACAAAATCTGACACTTGTGCCAGCGGTCTTGACTGGCTCCTTGTAGCCACAGCTGTGAGGCTGCGATCGGGGGTGAAGCGGCCGCAAAACCTGGCCACCGCGATTCGTCAGGCCCACCGAGGTGCCCGTGCTCCCAGCAGTCAATCGCAGTCTCGTGCCTCGGCAGCGGCTACAGCAAGTGGTGGTGCGGCCAACAAAAAAGGCCCAGGTTTTCACCGGAGCCTTCGGCACTACAACTTATGTTCAAAGCCCGTTGGGCAAGAACCGGGTCGCACCGCTTACATCATCGATCTTCTTGATACGGAAGGCCTTGATGCAGGTTTCATTACGGGTGTTGCTGTCTGGGCAGTACTGTTTGACGAAATCGCCAAAGTCCATGTCCTGACCGTTAACGCTCAGCACACGTTTGAAGTATTCGCCCTGGATGCCCTGAGCCTGACGCGAGGCGGTCATTTCCTGGTTCACCACCAGACGGCCATGCAGGTCGACGGTAGGAAACTCGGCTTCTTCCTTGAAGCAGCCGCTCAGCAGCAGACCAGCCGCTACCAGCATAAACAGACGCAGCATGATGTTGTCTCCGCAAAGGTCGACCCCGGCAAAACGCCGGGGCAGGCCTGTGATGATTACTTGCCGAACAGGCTGTTGGAGCGATTGACCTCGGCCTTGCCCGCGTCTTCGAGCAAGGACTTGGTGCCCGAGGTCACGTTGCGTGCGGAGTCGGCGTTGGACTGGATCACGTCGGTGCGCGCAGCGCTGTCGCGCAGCTCGGCATCGATGTAGTCGTTGGCCCGTGCAACCTGAGCTTTTTTCGCTTGCAGTTGCAGGCGACGCTCTTCCAGCTCCAGTGCGCGCAGCTCGTCTTCGAAGCCTTCTTCACGGGTGCGAACGCGTTTCTGCTCGGTGGCTTGCGCCTGCTGCCGTTCGGCGGCGGCTTGCGCGGCAGCACGCTGCGAGGCAGCGCGCTGCTGACGGGCAGCAGCTTCGCGAGATTCGGCGCGCTGCTGGGCGGCGGCGGCCTGGCGTAGGCGTTCGGCTTCCAGGTTGGCTTCAGTCTGTTTGGTCTGCTGTTCGATCTGGTAAAGCTGATCAAACTGGCCTGCTGTGGCGGTCATGGCAGACAGTGCGAGGGCGGTGCCCAGAACAATATGCTTCATGTCCGCTTGCCTCAGCTCTTTTTAGGTTCTGGGCAGGTAGCATTCGGCTGAATGCGCGTCTCGTTGCTCATGGTCATGACCATCAAGGAGATGCCACCGACTTCGAAGTTGCAAGGGCGACCTACCTGAGCGGAGGTGTAGATCTTGCCGCTTTCGGAGTAACCGATCAGCACGCCTGGAACCAGGGTGGTGTCGTTGACCATGGAGCCGGCGAGAGCGCCCGCACCACCACCGGCAACACCGCCGACAATAGCGGTGTCAGTGTTTTTGCCAGCACCCAGAGCTGCGCCACCCAGTGCACCGAGAACACCGCCAACCATCATCGCGGCATTTTTGTTCTTCTCGTTGCTGACTTTGATCTTGGTCGGCGAGACGGTGAGGATCTTCACGGTCTTGGCTTCTTGCTGAGTGTTCACCTGGCTGGCGTCAAACACATCGGATTCATACTGCTCGCCAGTCGCCTGGCAGCCAACGAGAGAAGCGACAACGGTCAAAGCCAGACAGTGTTTCAGCATTTTCATTCCTAAATTCCCTGGAGGGTGTGGGTAACCTTCGCCGCAATCCATTGATGGTGGGCATATTGCCATCATTGTAAGCGGATAGCTTAAGCCAGGTAAAGCCAGCAGGACTTATAGGGGATTTAGTTAGAGCGGTTGGTAATAAGGACTCGGGCGTCTGCGGGAGCAGGCGAGGGCCTATTGAAAGGCAGGTAAGCGGAAGATGGCGTGAAACGCCGGCTCTTTGCGAGCAAACAGAAAGAAGATGGCGCACTCGGCGGGATTCGAACCCACGACCCCTGCCTTCGGAGGGCAGTACTCTATCCAGCTGAGCTACGAGTGCAGCGCGGGCGCCATGATACCCATCTAGACTGTCGGCGTCCATCGTCAGTATGGCTGTGTTCGATTTTGCACACATGGCAGTCTATAAGTGACGTTGATCTGAAAAAGTCCGCCGTATAGCGCATTTTGTTCTTTTTTTCGAACACCCTATTGTCCTTTTTCCTCGTTGCTCCTAGGATTCGTTTGAGATTTCAAACGCTCTCCTTTTTCTACAATCAATAATTCGCTCCGTGCCTGCACGGTGCCTTTAAGGAAGCCGACATGCAGCTTAAAGATGCCCAGTTGTTCCGCCAGCAAGCCTTCATCGACGGCGTGTGGTTGGACGCGGACAACGGTCAGACCATCAAGGTCAATAACCCGGCCACCGGCGAGATCATCGGCACTGTGCCGAAGATGGGCGCTGCCGAAACCCGCCGCGCCATTGAGGCCGCCGACAAGGCGCTGCCGGCCTGGCGTGCGCTGACCGCCAAAGAACGTGCGGGCAAGCTGCGTCGTTGGTTCGAATTGATGATCGAACACCAGGACGACCTGGCGCGCCTGATGACCACCGAACAAGGCAAGCCGCTGGCTGAAGCCAAGGGCGAGATCGCCTACGCCGCTTCCTTTATTGAGTGGTTCGCTGAAGAAGCCAAGCGCGTTTACGGTGACACCATTCCTGGCCACCAGCCAGACAAGCGCCTGATCGTGATCAAGCAGCCAATCGGTGTGACCGCCGCGATTACGCCGTGGAACTTCCCGGCCGCGATGATCACCCGTAAAGCCGGCCCGGCTCTGGCCGCTGGTTGCACCATGGTGCTCAAGCCTGCTTCGCAAACCCCGTACTCGGCGCTGGCCCTGGTTGAGCTGGCACACCGTGCCGGTATCCCGGCTGGTGTACTGAGCGTGGTCACCGGCAGCGCTGGCGACATCGGTAGCGAGCTGACCGGCAACCCGATCGTTCGCAAGCTGTCCTTCACCGGCTCGACCGAAATCGGTCGCCAGCTGATGGCTGAATGCGCCAAGGACATCAAAAAGGTTTCCCTGGAGCTGGGCGGTAACGCACCGTTCATCGTGTTCGACGACGCTGACCTGGATAAGGCCGTCGAAGGCGCGATCATCTCCAAGTACCGCAACAACGGCCAGACCTGCGTCTGCGCCAACCGTATCTACGTTCAGGACGGCGTCTACGATGCCTTCGCCGAGAAGCTCAAGGCCGCTGTGGCCAAGCTGAAAATCGGTAACGGCCTGGAAGACGGCACCACCACCGGTCCGCTGATCGACGAGAAAGCAGTAGCCAAGGTCCAGGAGCACATCGCTGACGCCGTTGGCAAAGGCGCTCAGATCCTGACCGGCGGCAAGCTGATCGAAGGCAACTTCTTCGAACCGACCGTACTGGTCAACGTGCCGAAGAATGCTGCCGTGGCCAAGGAAGAAACCTTTGGCCCACTGGCTCCACTGTTCCGTTTCAAGGACGAGGCAGAAGTCATTGCCATGTCCAACGATACCGAGTTTGGTCTGGCCTCGTACTTCTATGCCCGTGACATGAGCCGTGTGTTCCGTGTTGCCGAAGCGCTGGAGTACGGCATGGTCGGTATCAACACCGGTCTGATCTCCAACGAAGTCGCGCCGTTCGGCGGTATCAAGGCCTCTGGCCTGGGCCGCGAAGGTTCCAAGTACGGCATCGAAGACTACCTGGAAATCAAATACCTGTGCATCAGCGTCTGATCGCAGCGTAAGGCTTTACCTCTGCCAGCGGGGCGCGAGAGCGACGTCCCGCTGGCCTTTTTACACCGTACATCCAGTGGCCTGGGCCCCTGCAGCAGTCGATCAACGCATGCTGCCCGCAGTTGAATACCGGCCACTCTGACTTGAATCGCGCCATCTTATGTGTGGCGAATTGAGGACACTATGAGCAAGACCAACGAATCTTTGATGCAACGTCGTGTTGCCGCTGTTCCACGCGGTGTTGGCCAGATCCACCCGATCTTCGCTGACTCGGCTAAAAACGCTACCGTTACTGACGTCGAAGGCCGCGAGTTCATCGACTTCGCCGGCGGTATCGCGGTACTGAACACCGGTCACGTGCACCCGAAGATCATCGCTGCCGTTGAAGCCCAACTGCACAAACTGACCCACACGTGCTTCCAGGTACTGGCTTACGAGCCTTACGTTGAAGTGTGCGAAAAGATCAACGCCAAGGTTCCAGGCGACTTCGCCAAGAAAACCCTGCTGGTCACCACCGGTTCCGAAGCCGTTGAAAACGCCATCAAGATCGCTCGCGCCGCCACTGGCCGTGCTGGCGTGATCGCCTTCACCGGTGCTTACCACGGTCGTACCATGATGACCCTGGGCCTGACCGGTAAAGTCGTACCTTACTCGGCCGGCATGGGCCTGATGCCAGGCGGCATCTTCCGTGCGTTGTACCCGAACGAACTGCATGGTGTCAGCATTGATGACTCGATCGCTTCGATCGAGCGCATTTTCAAGAACGACGCCGAAGCGCGCGACATCGCCGCAATCATCCTCGAGCCTGTTCAGGGCGAAGGTGGTTTCTACGTCGCACCTAAAGAGTTCATGAAGCGTCTGCGCGCCCTGTGCGACCAGCACGGCATCCTGCTGATCGCTGACGAAGTGCAGACTGGCGCTGGCCGTACCGGCACCTTCTTCGCCATGGAACAAATGGGCGTTGCTCCAGACCTGACCACCTTCGCCAAATCCATCGCCGGTGGTTTCCCACTGGCCGGTGTTTGCGGCAAGGCGGAATACATGGACGCTATCGCTCCAGGCGGCCTGGGCGGCACCTACGCCGGTAGCCCGATCGCTTGCGCCGCGGCCCTGGCCGTGATGGAAGTATTCGAAGAAGAAAAACTGCTGGAACGCAGCCAGGCTGTTGGCGAGCGTCTGGTTGCTGGCCTGCGCAAGATCCAAGACAAGCACCCGATCATCGGTGACGTGCGTGCCCTGGGTTCGATGATTGCTGTTGAAGTCTTCGACAAAGCCGGTTCGCACACCCCGAACGCTGCCGCAGTAGCCTCGGTTGTTGCCAAGGCGCGTGACAAGGGTCTGATCCTGCTGTCGTGCGGTACCTACGGCAACGTCCTGCGTATCCTGGTTCCGCTGACCTCCCCTGATGAGCAACTGGACAAAGGTCTGGCGATCATCGAAGAGTGCTTCGCAGAACTCGCGTAAACTGTGACGCACTAGAAGAAAAACCCGCTTCGGCGGGTTTTTTTTCGGCCAAAGGAAGGCAAGCGGGCTAAGGTAGCCACTAAGGAGAAACTTGGAAGGTGCGCGGGATGGCGCGTCGTGAACTAGCGGAGAGTCGAGTATGAGCAGTACCAACCCAGCCAAGGCACCTTGTGTGCTGATTGCCGAAGGCGACCCCTGGGTGCGGGATATGCTCAGTCAGATGTTGCTCAGCGTGCGCTGTGATGCACGTGTGCAAGTCTGCGCCGATGGCTCTCAGGCACTCGCGGCGCTGTCGTGCCAACCCGACCTGATCATTGCCGCTCGTGAGTTGCCTGGTGGTGATGGCCTGGATCTCTTGCGCAACGTGCGCGCCAAAGGTCGTCAACCGTCGTTGCCCTTCATCCTCATGAGCAATCGCAGCGACAGCACCAGTGTGCGCGAGGCGTTGCCGTTTGCGCCTACGGCTTATCTGAGCAAGCCGTTGAATATGGAATCCTTGCGTCATCGCCTGGAAGAGCTGCTGCTCAAGGTCGGTGAGGAGATCGCCTGTCCGGTGCCGCCGTTGCAACCGGGCATGACTTTGCCGCGCTTTCTTGAAGGCCGCCGGGCTACGGCAGATGGCGGCCCGTTGCTGGCCGATGTGCAGCAGGCGATCAAGCGCAGCCTGAATCCGCAGGGGCTCAATCTCAAGACTCTGGAAGAAGAGATCCGCAACGACCCGCAGGTTACTGCGGTGCTGATTGCCGCGGCCAACAGCGCCGCGTTGCATCGCGACGGCGCTGTGCAGACCTTATTGCAAGCGCTGAACAAGCTCGGCACCACTCAGAGCATGAACTTGATCCTGGGGCTGACGCTAAAGCGCAGTGCCAAGCTCAGTGATCCACTGCTGTCGCTGCGCGCCGAGCACTTCTGGGCGTTGTCATTACACGCCGCCGAATACGCGCGAACTTTGGCGCGGATGCTCGAACTGGACCAGGAGCGTTGTTACTGCGCCGGGTTGCTGCATTGCCTGGGTGACTTGGCGTTGCTGCGTTGCCTGCAGGAATGGCGTCTGTCCGGGGGCGAGCTTGATGAGGATGACATTGAGCTTTCGCTCAATGAGTTTGGCGCGGCTTTTGGTTCGGCATTGCGCACCCGCTGGCGCTTGCCATTGGAGCTGCGTGAGCTGATTGCAGCGATCTACCAGTTGGGTGGTGGAGTGTATTCACGTGAAGCGCTGGTGATGAACCTGGCTGGGCAGCTGGCGCGGTTGCCGGTGGACCAGGGGCTGGAAGCGCTGGCCGAGAGTAAAACGGCCAGATTGCTGAAGGTGGGAATGCCGGAGCTGGGACGGTTGCGTAAGGCGTAAGTACCTATCGCTGACAAGGCCAGCCCCACAGTGGAACAGTGTGGGCAGCAAATTGTGGGAGCCGGTCTTGCCGGCGATAGGCCAGACCGCGTTCTCAGCCAGTCACAATCTGATTCTTGCCCCGACGCTTGGCCTGGTACATCGCCGTATCCGCTCGGGCAAACAGGCTGTCCAGCGATTCATCCGTTTCAGTGATGCCCGTCAGCCCCTGGCTCACCGTCACGCCAAATGTGCTCTGCTCATGACTGAAGCCCAAGCGCTGAATTTCCCGCTGCAAACGCTCGGCGATCTGCTGGGCGATCTGTGGCGTACAGCCGGGAAATACCGCTGCAAATTCCTCACCGCCAATACGCCCGAACAGGTCGCCACGGCGTAGCACGGCTTTGCCGGTATCGGCGATGCGCTGCAGGACGTAGTCGCCCTCCTGATGGCCGTAGGTGTCGTTGATCTGTTTGAAGTCATCAATATCCAACAACAGGAAGGACAACGGCGTTTGCTCCAGTCGTGCCGTTTCGAAGGCGGTTTGAGCACAGTCGAAAAAATGCCGACGGTTGCTGCTCTGGGTCAGCACATCAGTGGTGGCCAGGTGCTGCAACTCGCCTTCGAGGCGTTTCTTTTCGGTGATGTCTTCGGCCATGCCAACCACGATCACCCGTTGGTTGCTATCGGTCTGTTGGTTGATGAAGCATTTGTCGCTGAGCCAGCGAACTTGGCCGTTGGCGTCGATGATGCGGTACTCACGGTCTTCCACTGCGCCTTTGACCAGCACTTCAGCCAGGCTGCGTTCGGCATAGTCGAGGTCATCGGGGTAGATGCTATCGCGCCATTCGTTGAAGTCAGCGAGTAGCAGGCCGGCTGGGCGGCCAAAGATGCGCTCGTAAGCTGGGCTGACATAGAGCACTTGGCGCGATTCCCAATCGAACGCCCAGAGTACTGCGTTAACACTTTCGAGCAGCGAGCTGAACAGCTGCTCACGTTCGCTCAGGCGGGCGACTTCGCCTTGAGCGTGCATCAGCGCCAGAAAAGTCTGGGCGGCTTCAGGTGGCGCACTGTGGGGTTGAGACGTCGGTTTCTTATTGACCATTTGCACGGAACTTCTCACACAGAGGCGGGCGGCCACGACCCGGCCCGCCACGCGGGCTTGTGCCAGTCAGAGTGAGAATAGGCGGTGAAGTTCCGAGCGGTGCACCCCGCGCAGGGGGGCACCGATCAACGGCATCAGGTCAGTGCAGGGCGCAGCGAGTAGGTTTTCAGTTGGGCAGCGAAGTCGCGCAGCGATTGGATACCGCTGGCTTCGGCCTCATGGACCCAGTCTTTCATGGCGGCGAGCATGTCATGCCCGTTGGCGCTGGTGCGCAGCCAGATTTGCTGCAGAGCCAGACGCTTCTCGTAGATGGTCTTGAGTGCTTGGCTGTGTTCAAGCATGGTCTGGATGCGCAGGTGGTGGCGGTCTTCAAGCAGGCTGGTTTCCCGCGACAACAGGCGTTTGGCACGACGGAACTGATGGCGTACCGAGTCATCGACCCGTGCCAGTTCCTGTTTGACCAGCGGCGCGATCACCAGCTTGCGGTACTGCGCCATGATCTGGAAGCGGTTGTTGAGGATCGCCATAGCGGTGTCCATGTCCAACTGGCCCTTGCCTTCAACCCGATGGGCGATCGGCGCAACGCGTTGCACCTTGGCCAGACGCAGGAAACAGAACAGCTGGATCCAGGCCCAACCCATGTCAAACTCCCAGCGCTTGACCGATAGCTTGGCTGAGTTGGGGTAGGTGTGATGGTTGTTGTGCAGCTCTTCGCCGCCAACGATGATGCCCCAAGGCACCAGGTTGGTGGCCGCATCACGGCATTCGAAGTTGCGATAGCCCACGGCGTGGCCAAGGCCGTTGATGACGCCAGCAGCCCAGAAGGGAATCCACATCATCTGCACGGCCCAGATGGTGATGCCGATGGTGCCGAACAGCAGCAAGTCGATCACCGCCATCAGGGCTATACCGCCGAGCTTATAGCGTGAGTAGAGGTTGCGCTCGATCCAGTCTTCCGGGCAGTTCTTGCCGTAGATGCGCAGGGTTTCCGGGTTTTGCGCCTCTTCGCGATACAGCTCTGCACCTTTGCGCAGTACCGTGGACAGGCCTTTGATCACCGGGCTGTGCGGGTCATCGACGGTTTCACATTTGGCGTGGTGCTTGCGGTGGATGGCTGTCCACTCGCGGGTGTTCTGCGCCGTGGTCAGCCACAGCCAGAAACGGAAAAAATGCTTGAGCCCGGCGTTCAGTTCCAGCGAGCGATGGGCTGAATAACGGTGCAGGTAAACAGTGACACTGACGATGGTCACGTGGGTCATGACCAGGGTAACTGCCAGCAGTTGCCAGGCTGACAAGTTGAGCAAACCTTGGTACCACATAGGCGATAGGGCCCTCTAGAACATAAGGAACAGCTGGGAAGCATTATCCCTGCACGGTTAAATAAAACCAGTCGGCCTTTTAGATAGGAGGTCACGGGATGTTTCTACCCTATAATCCCCCAATATTTTTTGTGGGCTTGTCAGGACCTTATGTCTGCTTCCATTCGAGACGCCATGCGCATGGCTGCGCTCTATCTAGTGTTATCCGTGCTCTGGTTGGCACTGACCGATCAATTATTGAGCAGTCTTTTCGATAATCCTCAGCAACTGGCCCGGTGGCAATTGTGCAGCGCCTATGTGTGGGTACTGTGCAGCGCAGTGCTGATCTTCAATTCCCGTGCCCGCCTGCTGAACTTTATCGGTGTTGGCGCGCGTCTGCGCCGGGAGGACCGCGAGCGTTTGCGCATGGCTGCGGCAGTGTTCGACAGCACGCTTGAGGGTGTGCTGGTAACCGACCGTGATGGGGTGATCGTGCACGTGAACCGCGCGTTCATGCAGATCACCGGCTACGAGAAGAACGAAGTCATCGGCCAGCGTCCGAGCAAGTTCAAATCCGGGCGCCATGGGCCAGCGTTTTATCAGGCGATCTACGAAACACTGGCGCAACAGGGCGAGTGGAGCGGTGAAATCTGGAACCGGCGCAAAAGTGGCGAGGTGTACCCACAGTGGCAGACCATTTGCTCTATCCGTGATGACAGCGGCGAGCTGAGTCACTACGTGGCCGTGTTCAGCGATATCAGTGCGATCAAGCACAGTGAGCGCGAACTGGCCTACCTGGCCCATCATGATCCGCTCACGGATTTGCCCAATCGCTTGCTGTTCAACGATCGCGCCGAACAAGCGCTGACAGCGGCCCAGGCAAAGAAGCGTGGTTGTGCCCTGCTGTTGCTGGACCTGGATCATTTCCAGAGCATTAACGACGGCCTTGGGCACAATGTCGGTGACCAGTTACTGAAAATGGTCGGCGAGCGCCTCAAGGCGCTGTTGGGCAGTGGTGTGACCTTGGCGCGCCTAGGCGGCGACGAGTTCGCCGTGTTGACCGAGCAATGTCCGCAGGTCGGCCAGGCGGCGGCGCTGGCGCAAAGCCTCATTGATGTGATGAAGCAGCCTTTCGAACTTGAGAATCAGCGCCTGTTTGTCAGCGCCAGTATCGGCATCAGCCTGTTTCCCAGCGATGCCCTGAGTGCCGAACAATTGCTGCGCAATGCCGACTCGGCTTTGTTCAAGGCCAAGGCCAGCGGTCGTGCAGGTTATGCGCTGTACACCGAAGAGTTGACCGCCCACGCCCAGCAGCGAGTCGAGACGGCTGGCGAGTTACGCCGGGCGTTGGAGCAAGAAGAACTGCAGGTGTATTACCAGCCAGTGCATGACCTGAGCAGCGGCGCGATGATCGGTGTCGAAGCGCTGGTGCGCTGGCAGCACCCTAAGCGTGGGTTAGTGTCGCCCGGTGAGTTCATTCCGATTGCTGAGCGTACCGGTCTGATTGCAGAGATCGACACCTGGGTGCTGAATCAGGCGTGCAAGCAGATGGTGCAGTGGCAGGCTGACGGTCGGGCACTGTCGTTCGTGGCGGTGAACATTTCCAGTCGCCTGTTTGGCCATCGCGACTTATACCAGCAGGTCGCCAAGGTATTGCACGATACTGGCCTGGACCCGGCGCTGTTGGAGCTGGAAGTGACCGAAAGCGCCGTGATGGAAGACCCCGAGGTAGCTCTGGAACAATTGCACCGTCTGCGCGAACTGGGGCTGTGCCTGGCCATTGATGACTTTGGCACCGGATACTCTTCGCTGTTGCGGCTAAAGCGCTTGCCCGTGCAAAAACTAAAAATCGACCAGGGTTTTGTCGCAGGGTTGCCTTGTGATGAAGATGATGTGGCGATCGTGAAAGTCATTATCGCTTTAGGTAAAAGCATGGGCCTGCAGGTGATTGCTGAAGGGATCGAACAGGCCGAGCAGGCGCAGTTTCTTCTCGACCAGCAGTGTCAGATGGGCCAGGGCTACTGGTTCGGGCGCCCGGTTCCGGCGCAGCAATTGCGCTGGGCCTAAGGGCCACATAGGGCGTAGCCGCTGCCGTCAGGCTGCGATCGGCCGCGAAGCGGTCGTAGAATGGTCTGGCTTGCGACTGCTACGCCGTCGATCGCAGCCTAGCGGCAGCGGCTACGGAGAGTTTGTCAATTTTTGGTTATATAAAAATTCTTAAATAGTATTTTTAAGAATATTCACGCCCCCCTAAGATTGCCCTCAAGCCAGGCGCAGTCGTCCTCTATACGCAACTGCACGGCACCTCTTATTCACAGGAGCACGAGCATGAGCGCATCTCTGCGTAGCGTTGACGGTCAGGACGAAGCCACCATTCTGCGCGAAATTCAGAGCGCTCTACGCGATCTGCGCTTTGGTGCGGTGGAAATCACCGTGCACAACGCTCAGGTCGTGCAGATCGAGCGCAAGGAAAAATTCCGCCTGCAGAACCCCGGCACCAAGCCCGGTTGATATGAGCGCGGGCATGCCCCGCGATGAACGCGCCACCTAATTAGAAAAATATGCCAATCGGGAGCTTCACCATGTCCATCCGCCGTTATGCTCTGGCCGCACTCGCCAGCGCCGTTTTTGCCGGTTCCGCCATCGCCAAGGACTACGAGTTGTTGAACGTGTCCTATGATCCGACCCGGGAGCTGTACCAGCAGTACAACGCCGAGTTCATCAAGCATTGGCAGCAGGCTCACCCGAACGATCAGGTGAAGATCCAGCAGTCCCACGGCGGCTCAGGCAAGCAAGCCCGGGCGGTAATCGACGGCTTGCGTGCCGACGTAGTCACCCTGGCCCTGGCCGGCGACATCGATGAGGTAGCCAAGCTCGGCAAGACCCTGCCAGACAGCTGGCAGAACCGCCTGCCGGACGCTAGTACCCCCTACACCTCGACCATTGTCTTCCTGGTGCGTAAGGGCAACCCGAAAGGCATCAAGGACTGGGGCGACTTGATCAAGAAAGACGTCTCGGTCATCACCCCGAACCCGAAAACCTCCGGCGGCGCGCGCTGGAACTTCCTCGCCGCCTGGGCGTATGGTCTCAAAGCCGGTGGCAGTGAAGCCAAAGCGCAGGAATACGTGAAGGAGCTGTTCAAGCACGTTCCGGTGCTCGATACCGGTGCCCGTGGCTCGACCATCACCTTCGTCAACAACGGTCAAGGCGATGTGCTGTTGGCCTGGGAAAACGAAGCCTTCCTGGCCCTTAAGGAAGACGGTGGCAATGACAAGTTCGAGATCGTCGTGCCGTCGTTGTCGATCCTTGCCGAGCCGCCGGTGGCCGTGGTCGATAAGAACGCCGAGAAAAAAGGCAATGGCGAAATCGCCAAGGCTTACCTCGAATACCTGTACAGCCCGGCCGGGCAGAAAATCGCCGCTGACAACTTCTACCGTCCACGTGATGTGAAAGTTGCCACCGAATACGCCAAGCAGTTCCCGAAACTGGACTTGGTGACTATCGACAAAGACTTCGGCGGCTGGAAGACTGCCCAACCCAAGTTCTTCAACGATGGTGGTGTGTTCGACCAGATCTACACGGCACAGTGAAGCATGGCCGTTAGGATAATCGCCATTCAGTAGCCAGCATGGGCCCGGGATCTGTCCCGGGTCTTGTGCGTTCAACCAGGGACCTTTATGTCACGTCGTATCTCCCCCGTCATACCCGGCTTCGGGCTGACGCTGGGTTACACCTTGGTGTACCTCAGTCTGATTGTGCTCATACCGCTGGCGGCCATGTTTGTGCATGCCGCCCAGCTCACCTGGGACCAGTTCTGGGCCATCATCAGTGCGCCGCGGGTACTCGCTGCACTCAAGTTGAGCTTCGGCACTGCCCTGTGCGCCGCCATCATCAATGGCATCATCGGTACATTGCTGGCCTGGGTGCTGGTGCGTTACACCTTCCCGGGGCGCAAGGTTATCGAGGCGATGATTGATTTGCCGTTCGCACTGCCTACGGCGGTTGCCGGTATTGCCCTGACCGCGCTGTATGCACCTGCGGGCCTGGTCGGTCAGTTCGCTACCGACCTCGGTTTCAAGATCGCCTACACCCCGTTGGGTATCACCTTGGCGCTGACCTTCGTGACCTTGCCGTTCGTGGTGCGTACGGTGCAGCCGGTGTTGGCTGACATCCCTCGCGAAGTCGAAGAAGCCGCCGCCTGCCTGGGGGCCAAGCCTCTGCAAGTGTTCCGCTATGTACTGTTGCCAGCGCTGTTACCCGCTTGGCTGACCGGTTTTGCCTTGGCCTTTGCCCGTGGCGTCGGTGAGTACGGTTCGGTGATCTTCATCGCTGGCAACATGCCAATGAAAACCGAAATCCTGCCGCTGCTGATCATGGTCAAACTCGACCAGTATGACTACACCGGCGCCACTGCCATCGGCGTGTTGATGCTGGTGGTTTCCTTCGTCCTGTTGCTGCTGATCAACTTGCTGCAGCGGCGCATCGAAACCCCTTGAAGGAGACCACTTCCATGTCTGCATCTTCAATTGGCGCGAGCGCTTCGGCCAACGCCGCCCGCCGCGGTAGCGCAGCCTCACGGCGAATCCTGATCGGCCTTGGCTGGTTGATTTTCGTGCTGTTCCTGCTGTTGCCGTTGGTGATCGTGGTCTCCCAGGGCCTGAAAATGGGCCTGGGGACCTTCTTCGAGGCAATCTTCGAGCCCGACGCCCTGTCAGCGCTGAAGCTGACGCTGATTGCCGTGGCCATCTCGGTACCGCTGAACTTGGTGTTCGGGGTCAGCGCTGCCTGGTGTGTGAGCAAGTACACCTTCCGCGGCAAGAGCATCCTGGTGACACTCATCGATCTACCATTCTCGGTCTCGCCGGTGATCGCCGGTTTGGTCTACGTGCTGATGTTTGGCGCACAGGGCTTTTTCGGGCCCTGGCTGCAGGATCATGACATCCAGATCGTGTTTGCCTTGCCGGGTATTGTCCTGGCCACCATCTTCGTTACCGTGCCGTTCGTGGCCCGTGAACTGATCCCGCTGATGCAGGAGCAGGGCACCCAGGAAGAAGAGGCCGCGCGCCTGCTTGGGGCCAACGGCTGGCAGATGTTCTGGCATGTGACCCTGCCCAACATCAAATGGGGCCTGATTTACGGCGTGGTGTTGTGTACCGCGCGGGCGATGGGTGAGTTCGGTGCAGTGTCGGTGGTCTCCGGGCACATTCGCGGGGTGACCAACACCTTGCCGTTGCATGTCGAGATCCTCTACAACGAATACAACCATGTCGCGGCCTTCAGCGTGGCCAGCCTGTTGCTGATCCTGGCGCTCTTCATCCTGCTGCTCAAGCAGTGGAGCGAGTCCCGTATTAACCGTCTGCGCCACAGCGCAGCGGAGGAATAATTCATGTCGATCGAAGTTCGTAACGTCAGCAAGCGCTTCAACGCTTTCCAGGCTCTGGACAGCATCAACCTGGATATCCACAGCGGTGAGCTGGTGGCGCTGCTGGGGCCGTCCGGCTGCGGCAAAACTACGTTGCTGCGAATCATCGCCGGGCTGGAAACCCCCGATCAGGGCAGTATTGTCTTCCACGGTGAGGATGTTTCCGGTCACGACGTGCGTGATCGCAACGTCGGTTTCGTGTTCCAGCATTACGCCCTGTTCCGTCACATGAGCGTGTTCGACAACGTCGCCTTTGGTTTGCGCATGAAGCCTAAGGGCGAGCGTCCGAGCGAGAGCAAGATTGCCGAGAAGGTCCACGAGCTGCTGAACATGGTTCAGCTTGATTGGCTCAGTGATCGTTATCCCGAGCAGCTCTCCGGTGGCCAGCGCCAACGTATCGCCCTGGCCCGCGCCCTGGCGGTGGAGCCCAAGGTGCTGCTGCTCGATGAACCATTCGGCGCTCTCGATGCCAAGGTACGTAAGGAACTGCGCCGCTGGCTGGCGCGCCTGCACGAAGACATCAACCTGACCTCGGTGTTCGTGACCCACGACCAGGAAGAAGCGATGGAAGTCGCCGACCGTATCGTGGTGATGAACAAGGGCGTAATCGAGCAGATCGGCTCGCCAGGTGAGGTCTATGAGAATCCGGCCAGCGATTTTGTTTATCACTTCCTCGGCGACTCCAACCGCTTGCACCTGAGCGAAGGTCATCATGTGCTGTTCCGGCCCCATGAAGTGTCGCTGTCGCGGCATGAGGTGGAGGGGCACCATGCCGCTGAAGTGCGTGACATTCGGCCGTTGGGCGCAACCACACGGGTGACTCTGAAGGTGGAGGGTCAGAGCGAGTTGATAGAGGCTGAGGTGGTCAAAGATCACGACAGCCTGAGTGGCCTGGCGCGTGGCGAGACACTGTTCTTCAAGCCCAAGGTTTGGCAGCAAGTAGCCAACATCTAACACCCACAGGAAAATCTTCAGGGGCCATTCCTCGGCAGGGGCTGGCCCCTTTTTTTATCGCTGAATTGCATTTTGGTTATTAATAAATAGCTTCTTATTCCTTTACTGATATAACCGCCTCCTTATACTTAGCCTCAAGCAAACCCAGCAGGAGGCATCCCCATGCGCAACACGTCGATCCGTTACCTGATTGTGCCGGGCTGGCAAGGATCGCCAGAAGACCATTGGCAAAGTCACTGGCAGCACGTGCTGCCCAATAGCGCACGGGTCGAGCAGGCCGATTGGTTGACGCCGCAACGCCAGGATTGGGTGCGGGCACTGGAACAGGCAGTGGCCGCCGATGATGCGCCGGTGATCCTGATTGCCCATAGCCTGGGTTGCATCACCGTCGCCCATTGGGCAACGCAAGCCAGTGCCACCCTGCTGCGCCGGGTACGCGGCGCCTTGCTGGTGGCGCCAGCCGACGTCGAGCGCCCAACCTGCGCGCCAGCGCTGCGCAACTTCGCGCCGATCGCCCAGCAGTTATTGCCGTTCCCAAGCCAAGTGGTCAGTTCTGACAACGATCCGGCAATCAGCGCTCCGCGGGCCATGCAACTGGCGCGAGCCTGGGGCGCCGAGGTGGACTTTCTTGCCGGGGCCGGGCATATCAACGTCAAGTCCGGGCACCGTCGCTGGGAGCAGGGCTTTGCCTACCTGTATCGCCTGCAGAACCGACTGGAACAGCACGCCCTTCGCCGCGCCTGACTGCAGGCGCTGACCTTTTTCCAGAGCCAACGCCCGGCCCCAGATGCTGCGGGCGGGAGTTTGCCATGAGTATTCACGACACCTTCGGTCAGCCGCTGCTGACGTTTCCCGAGCTGGACAAGAGCCCACTGAGCATTCGCGCCAAGGCGCTGGTGTTCGTCGATCCGCGCTCGCGGCAATTGCGTGAGGAGCTAGAGCTGCTGGCGCCTTTGGCACTGCCGGTGCTGATTCGCGGTGAAACGGGTACCGGTAAGGAGCTGCTGGCCCGGCAGATCCACCGCGCCAGTGATCGCGCGGGCCTGTTTGTGTCGGTCAACTGTGCGGCAATCAGCCCGACCTATGCCGATGCCGAACTCTTTGGTTACAGCGCAGGTGCCTACAGTGGCACCGCCAGCAGCCGTGCCGGGTGGTTCGGCTCAGCCAATGGCGGCACCCTGTACCTGGATGAAATCGCCGACTTGCCTTTGGCCATTCAGGTCAAATTGCTTGCTGCGCTGGAAAACCGTGAAGTCATCCGCGTGGGTGCCCAGCAACCTAACCCTGTAGATGTGCGCCTGGTCGCCGCGTCGAGTATCGACTTGGGCGAAGCCGTCAGCGCTGGCAAATTCCATGAGCGCCTGTACCACTACCTGCGCGAAGGGCATCTGGAGCTGCCTGCGTTACGCGATCGGGTTGGCGATATCCTGCCGCTGGCCGAGTATTTTGTCGGTATCTACAGCCCACGCCTGAACCTGCCAGTACCGTTGATCAGTGACGCCGCCCAGCGCGTGTTGGAGCTGCACAGCTGGCCGGGCAATACCCGCGAACTGGAAAACGTCATTCACTTCGCCTTGCTGGTCAGCAGCGGTGAGGAGATTTTGCCTGAACATTTGAACCTGCCGACACCGCTGCAAGCATTGGCCAGTCAGCTTGATCAGTTGTGCCTGCGGGCTGTCGCCAGTGAACGCAGCGCCTTGCAGCACTTGCTGGAACAAGCCTTGTTGCGGATCAATGCCTAAATGGAATAAGAAGCTAAATAAAAGATATTGTTACGGCATAAAAAATCTGGGTATTGTCCGCTACCAAGCCAGCTAGCAAAGTGCTGGCAACTCATTGTTTGCCGTCGACCGATGGCCGTGTATTCGAATAAGGACTGCGCATGAAAAAGGCTCTGTTGTTCACTGCTCTGGCGGCCGCTCTGTCGGTTGCAGGTTTTGCCCAGGCTGGCGAAAAACTGGTGGTTGCCGCCACCCCTGTACCCCACGCCGAAATTCTGGAGCTGATCAAACCGACCCTGGCCAAAGAAGGCGTGGACCTGGAGATCAAGGTGTTCACCGACTATGTGCAGCCAAACGTACAGGTCGACCAGAAGCGTCTGGATGCCAACTACTTCCAGACCCTGCCGTACCTGAAGAACTTCAACGAAGGCAAAGGCACGCACCTGGAAACCGTGATTGGCGTACACGTCGAGCCGTTCGGTGGTTACTCGAAGAAGGTCAAGAACCTGAGCGAGCTGAAGGAAGGCGCTACCGTCGCCATCCCGAACGAAGGCAGCAACAGTGGCCGCGCCCTGCTGCTGTTGCAGAAAGCTGGCCTGATCACCCTGAAAGATCCGAAGAATGCCCTGGCCACGCCGAAAGACATCGCCGAGAACCCGAAGAAGCTGAAATTCCGCGAGCTTGAGTCGGCCATGCTGCCACGCGTACTGGATCAGGTTGACCTGGACATGATCAACACCAACTACGCTCTGGAAGCCGGTCTGAACCCGGCCAAAGACGCCCTGGTCATCGAAGGTGCCGACTCGCCGTACGTGAACTTCCTGGTTGCTCGTCCAGACAACAAGGACAGCGACGCCATCCAGAAGCTGGCCAAGGCACTGACCAGTCCAGAAGTGAAAGCCTTCATCGAGAAGAAATACAGCGGCGCGGTACTGCCGGCGTTCTGATTACCGCTGTTTGTTAAACGCCGACATGGGTTAACCCATGTCGGCGTTTTTGCGTTTGGCTCAGGAGCGGGTTTGCATGGCGCGCATCAGCGCAGTCAGTAGTTTCAACAGGTCCTGGGGATCATGCTCGGCTTGCTGGTTCATTGTTGTTTTCTTCCTGGAGGTGTGGGAAGTGGCAGCCGTTGGAAAGCATTTATGGCAAAAAGATCCCGACACTCTCCAGGATTTTGCAGCTAATTGCGGGGCATCAACCGCAAGGTACTTTGCGCCGGTGTCACCCCCATTTGCGCCTTGTGGTACACCCCCTCGATATAGTCCTCAGCCTGATCGGCATAGTGTTTATCGAACAGCACGCCACTCTGCCCAACCGGGTTGATGGTCAGCGCCTGACTGGCATCGGCGAAGTCGATCAGGCGTCGAGTCGACGGGCCATAGGTTACCGGCCAAGGCGCCGGGCCGATCTTCGCTGAGAGGTTGTTGGGCACCTCATGCGTACCGGGCGCGGCGAAGGCGCCGACATTGAATAACAGGTTCAGTGGCTTCTGTAGCCCCAGCGGGTGGTTGTGGGTCAGGGTATGCGCAGTGCCCCATTGCCAGGCGGCTGGATCGTTGTCCAACGTTTCGCGCAGGTGGGCGATGCTGGCTTGCCAGGCACGTTTGACGGTATCTGTGCGATTGCCATGTTCGCTGCTGCCATGCTGGCCCCACCAGGGAGATTCGGCGTCGGCGGCCAGGCGTGGCAAGGCTGCGTCGATGGCGCGGGTGCTGATCATGGTCTGGAACCAGGCATCGCCCAGTTCGTCATGCATGGCCGCGTAAGCCAGGTCGTAGAGGAACTGGTTGAAGAGCGTGGCGCTAACCGAGTCCAGTGGGTAGTCACCGGTCCAGCTCGCCAGCTGTTCAACCAGTTCCTTCTCCCGATCACCACTGGCCACTTCACGCAGGGTCCCCAGTAATGGCGCCAGGGTTCGTGGGCCATAGTCGCTGACCGTGTCGAGTTGGAGCGCCTGGCTGTTTTGCGTATCCCATTTGGTCTCTGGATCGGCCAGGTGGCGGTCAATCTGTTGGCCACGGTCGGGAAGGTTGTAGTAACCCGGAATTGGCATCGCTGCCGGCGGCTGATAGTTGGCTGAGACGATGTAGCCGCTGGCCGGGTTCTCCTGCTGCGGGTTGGCGCTGAACGGGTAGAAGCCGAGCTTGTCAGCCTGTGGCGTACTGCCGTCGAGGATATACGCCGGGTTCACCCCATCCGGGCGAATCGGCAGCTGCGCTGCGGCCCACCAGCCGATATCGCCGCGGGCATTGGCCCAGACCAGATTGAGCCCGGGGGCTTGGACCTTGGCGGCAGCGGCTCGCATCTTGTCCAGGGAGTCGGCACGATTGATCTGGTAAAAACCGTCCAGGATCGGGTTTTCGGTTTCCAGGAAAGCCCACCACATGGCAATTGGTGTGGGCCCGGCATTGGTGCCGATCACGTCGTTGACGATCGGGCCGTGAGGCGAGCGGCGCAGGGTGATGGTCACTGGCTCTTCGCCCTTCACGGCGATAGTGTCCTGGGTGATGGTTAGGGCTTGCCACTGGCCGTTGATGCGGACCTGATCTGGGTTGTCCGGGTTGACCTGTTCGGCGATCAGATCGACATCGTCGTTCTGGAACATGGTCAGGCTCCAGCCGAAGTCACGGTTGTGGCCTAGCGAAGCAAAGGGATTGAGCGCCTGGTGATAGCCATAGAGGTTGAAACCAGGTGCCGACAATTCGGCTTCATACCAGACCGAGGGCACCGCAAAGCTGATATGCGGATCGCCGGCCAACAGCGGCTTGCCGCTGCGTGTACGGCTGCCGGATACGGCCCAGGCGTTGCTCCCTTCGTACTGGGGAATGCCGGCCTCGCTCAAGGCTTGCTGGCTGACTTGGGCCAAGTGCTCCAGGCTCTTCCAGTCCGCGGCTGCCAGCGGCGGGCGACTGTGCAAAGCCCCTTGCGGATTCCAGTCGAGGTCGAAGATCTTCAGGTACTCGCTACCCAACTGGTCGCGAACAAAGGTCAACGCCGGTTCAGTGCGAAAGGCAGCGGCAAAGCTGTAGGCCATGTAGCCGGCGATACTTAGGGTGTCCTGCGCGGTGAAGGGCCGCGCAGTGATGCCCAGGACATCGAATTCCATCGGTTTGGGGTGGCTGTCCTGCCAGGCATTGACGCCATCGAGGTAGGCTTGCAGGGCGAGCCAGGCGGGCGCTTGTTTGTCCTGACGTTCGACATAACGCTCGGCTTGTTCACGAATGCGCAGGTTACGGAACAAGGTGTCGGTGGGCAGCAGCTTGCTGCCGAGGATTTCAGCCAGTTCGCCACGGGCCAGGCGGCGGATGATTTCCATCTGAAACAGGCGGTCTTGGGCATGCACATAGCCCAGAGCACGGTACAGGTCGATCTCGTTGTTGGCCTGGATGTGCGGCACACCTCGGGCGTCATAACGCACACTGACCGGAGCCTGCAGGCTGGCCAGTGCTACCTCGCCCTCGCGCTGCGGCAACTTACCTTGCACATACCAGTAACCGCCACCAGCGACCGCGGCAATGACCACAGCGAGGAAGGTCAGGCTGCGCTTCATCAAGACTCCTTGTACTTTTTAGCGGATGTTGTGGTCCGATGATCAAGCTAAATCAGGACAGAGGATAGCCCCAAAGGAGGGAAGATGAATCTCAGTGAAAAACAGAAAATGCTCAGTGGCCAGCTCTACCACGCCAGCTGCCCGGAACTGCAGGCCGAGCAAATTGCCAACAAGCACTGGATGCAGCGCTACAACAACAGTGCCGAGCTGCTGAATGAGCAGCGTCATGGCCTGCTGGTGGAACACTTCGCGGCGGTCGGCAATGGTGCAGTGATTCGCCCACCGTTCTATTGCGACTATGGCTACAACATCAGCCTTGGCAGCAATGTCTTCATGAATTTCAACTGTGTGATCCTTGATGTCTGCCCCGTCAGCATCGGTGACGACTGTCAGATCGG
Organism: Pseudomonas sp. S06B 330; assembly: GCF_002845275.2. NCBI lineage: Bacteria > Pseudomonadati > Pseudomonadota > Gammaproteobacteria > Pseudomonadales > Pseudomonadaceae > Pseudomonas > Pseudomonas tussilaginis. The sequence continues at coordinate 359,752 of NZ_CP088149.1, forward strand.
CCCAGCGGTGCAGATCTATACGGCTGACCACCCGCTGGATCCCAAGGTCCGCCGCAGCGGCCTGGAGAGTGGCCGGCCAGTGAAGATCGGCAGCAATGTGTGGATTGGTGGCGGGGCGATCATCCTGCCGGGTGTCACCGTGGGCGATAACGCGGTGATCGGCGCTGGCAGTGTGGTGACACGCGATGTGCCGGCCCGAGCGACGGTGGTGGGCAACCCTGCGCGCTTGCGTTAAGGGCTCCAGGGGCAGTAGCAACCCACGGCCATGGTATGCGTGGCACTGACGGCGCGGCCCTGACTCAAGGCCAGCAGAATCGGCTCGATGAAGCTGTTGCTCGAGTTGCAGGTTGCGCCCTCGCTATAGGGGCCGAAGTAAGCCAGCTTGCCCTGGCGATCCCAGATCGCTACCGCCGGGCTGGCTGGCAGGTGCTCGGCACCGGGGAAATTGGCCAGCGGTTTGAGCGCACTGAGGGTGGTGGGCAATTGGCCGCGGCTACCGGGTTTCTGTACGACATAGAAATCCACACCCTGCGCGGCGAACTGTTCGATCAGCTCGGCCAGGTGTTGCTGATTGCCGACGTTGCAGGGGCACGCCGGATCCCAGAAGTGCACCAGGCGAATCGGCCCAGGCCCGGCGATGGTGGCTGGGAGTTGCAGGCGGTCGCCGGAAAACAGGGCGGTTTGGTTGTCGAAGGTGCGTAGGTAGCGGCTCTGGAAACTGTCGTAGGCCCACCACAAACCTGCCGCGCATAGCGCAACGATCAACAGGCCGAAAAGGGTGCGGGTGGTGGGCGCTAGCATGAGGGCAATATCCGTTAAAAGTCACCTAGCTTGCCATGCGGCTGGCGACAGCTGAATATCCTAGGTCAATATCTCGCCTTTGCTGTATGGAAAATCGTCTATGCCTGCGTCATTTCAGCCCGATTCGTTACGCGCCAGCTTGTCTGCGTTGGCGGCACGCCAGCCGTTGTCGAGTCAGGCCCAGGCCTACCAGCGCTACTACGGGCTGGATCTGCCGGCACGCAAGGAGACGCCGCAGCGTTGGCTGGGGCGTTTCCAGGCGGCGGGATTCGAGTTGGTCGGCCAGGTGTGGATGCCCGCGGCACCTGTGGCGACCCTGGTATTGCTGCATGGCTACTACGACCACATGGGGTTGTACCGGCATGTGATCGAGTGGGCATTGGATCAGGATTACGCCGTGATCGCTTGCGACTTGCCGGGGCACGGTTTGTCCAGTGGCGAACGGGCCAGCATTGACGATTTCGGCGCGTACCAACAAGTGCTGCAAGCGCTGTTTGAGCAGGGGCGTAGTCTCGACCTGCCGCAGCCCTGGCATCTTTGTGGGCAGAGTACCGGTGGGGCGATTGTCATCGATCATCTGCTGCACGGTGGCGCGCAAAGCCCAGCCCAGGGTCAGGTAATACTGCTGGCGCCATTGGTGCGGCCACGCGCGTGGCGCTGGTCGAAATTGAGCTATCGGCTACTGCGGCCCTTCGTCAACGGCATCGAACGACGCTTCAGTGAAAACAGCAACGATCCGACGTTTCTGCCGTTTTTGCAGGCAGATCCGCTACAACCGCGGCGTTTACCGACGGCCTGGGTCGGGGCGCTGGTGGATTGGGTCAAACGCATCGAGGCGGCACCGGTCAGTGCGCGGCGACTGGTGATTATCCAGGGCGAGTCGGACATGACCGTGGACTGGCCGTATAACCTCAAGGTATTGCGGGAGAAATTTGCCGCGCCGGAAATACTGCTGATTCCTGAGGCGCGGCATCATTTAGCCAACGAGCTGCCGGCGATTCGTCAGCGCTATTTCGACTTCATTGATCAACGCTTGGGCTGATCACTTCAAGTCTGAGGTGTTCTGGCCGACGGCCAAGCCTGCTCGAATGGCGGCCAGGGCCGCCTTGTAGTAAGTCTGGCCTTCAGTGGATTCGGCAAAGGTGGCGAATTCATCCAGCTCGGCATCGGACAGGTTGCGATACACATAGAGCAGGGTGTTGTTCATCTCGCTACCAATCTGTTGCATCAGGCGCTGGCGTTGGCCATCAAGCAGACCTTGAGCCTGGCCGCCGCCGAGCAAGCCGGGAATCATCTGGCTGAGGCTGTCGGCAGCAACACCGGCAATCGCCAAGCTGACTTCAGCACCGGCTTCGCGCGCTGGCAGGGCCTGGGCCAGGTGACCGATGATCAGCAGACGATTGTCACTGGCCTCCATCTTGGGCAGTCCTTTGGCGTTTTTGGCCAGCTGGTCACGTCGGGTAGCCAGCAACTCGGCGGCGACAACCTTGCGTCCCAACGGCGACTGGAAGAACACCAATGCAGGGCTAGGGTTGCTCAGGTTGGCGCGCAACTGTGCCTGGGCACGCCTGTCCATGGCTTTGGCCTCAAAGCGCTGGTTGCTGTTATTGACCAGCGCCTGATAAACGGCGGGCGGCAGGCTATTGCGATAGCGCTGCTGGGCGGCATCGAGGGCATCGGTAAAGTGGGCGCGCTGCTCGGGCCAGCCGGCGACCTTGTAAAGTTGGTCGAGGCTGTCTGCCCAGACAGGCGTGGTGCAGATCATCATCAGCAAAAAAAACAAACGGCGCATTCAGGACTCCTGTCGGCAGGGCGCTATTGTCTTGGCCTTGCCGGGCTTTGTCGAGAAGCCATTGCATACTCTCAGCTAAGTGGCGCTGTTGGTTTTCGCAGCAGATGGATACTATGCGCGCCATGCCCCTATCTCCTGATCACCCACTGCTGTTGCGCATTGTCGACGACCTGGCCTCCTGTGGCTGGTCGCAGCAGAATATCTTCCTTCCAGAGTCGTTGACCCTGGCGCTGGCGGCTGAGTGTCGTATACGTGCCGAGGAGGGTGAACTGGCTCCCGCCGCGGTAGGTCGGGGCGCGAGCCAAGAGGTTCGCGAGGGTATTCGCGGCGATCATATCCAGTGGCTGGAGCCCGGCCAGGCTGAGTGCTGTGATCAGTACCTTGAACTGATGGATGGCCTGCGTGAAGCCCTCAATCGTGGGTTGTTTCTGGGGCTTGAAGATTTCGAGTGCCACTTTGCCCTGTATCCGCCCGGGGCTTTCTATCGCAAGCACCTTGACCGTTTCCGCGACGATGACCGACGCACGGTATCGGCGGTGATCTATCTCAACCCGGACTGGTTGCCAGGCGATGGTGGGCAGTTGCGCATGAGCCTTAAAGACGGCGTGGAACACGACGTGGAGCCTATTGGAGGCTGCCTGGTGGTATTCCTTTCTGGTGATATTCCCCATGAAGTGCTGCCGGCTCGGCGCGAGCGGTTGTCGGTCACCGGCTGGTTCCGTCGTCGTGGCAATGAACCGTTCTAACCGGCACAAGGTGCTGGTCAGCGCCTGTCTGCTGGGGCAGCCGGTGCGTTATGACGGGCGCGCCAGCGGCCACCCTGATCTGCTGCAGCGCTGGCAGAGCGAAGGCCGGATCGTGCCGTTGTGCCCGGAAGTCGCAGGTGGACTACCGACGCCACGGCCACCTGCGGAGATTCCGGGAGGGCAGGGTCGTGATGTCCTTGATGGTCAGGTGCAAGTGCTGACGGTCAGTGGTGAAGATGTCAGTGCGCAGTTTCTCGCCGGTGCTCAGTTGGCGCTGGCGCTGGTTCGTCGCCATGGCGTTCGGATCGCAGTGCTCAAGTCCGGTAGCCCGTCGTGCGGTAACGCGCTGACCTATGACGGTACCTTCAGTGACACCAAGGTGGCGGGTGAGGGTGTGACCACTGCCTTGTTGCGCCGCGAAGGGGTGCAGGTGTTCAGTGAGCTGGAACTCGAGGCGGCAGAGCTAGCGTTGCAGCAGCTACCTAATGGTGGGGCTGTTGATTCGTAGCCGCTGCCGACAGGCTGCGATCGGGCGTGAAGCGGCCGTCATTCAGGCCTATTTCGACAGGCGGATCACGACTGCTTCGCAGCCGATCGCAGCCTGACGGCAGCGGCTACAGCTAACCAGACGGTATTACTGCTTGGGCGGCTTGCTGGCGTCCATTCCGAACCACTTCTGTGACAGCGCTGCCAAGCGCCCATCGGCCTTGATCCGCTGCAGGGCTTTATCCACAGCACTGTGGAATGCCGGGTTACCCTTCTGAAACGGAATCGCCAGGCTCACGATGGGCCCGACGGTAGCGCCTTCAGTCACCGGTTGTTGACTGTCGCGAATGGCATGCGGCACCAGCAGGCGATCACTGATGGCGGCGTCGATCTGGTCGTTAGCCACGTCCTTGAGCGGTTGACTGGCGTCCGGGTAGCTGCGCAGATCAACCCCTTCGACCCCGCGTGCTTGCTCGGCGAACTGACTACCCTGAACAACCCCCAGGCTGTGGCCCTTGAGCGCTTCGAGCGTGCTCAATGGGTTTTTCTGTTCCTTGCGCACAATCAGCTGGGCGCTGGAGTAACTGTAGGGTTCGCTGAAATCCAGGCGCTCTTTGAGTTCGTCAGTGGCGGCAATATGGTTAAGGGCAATGTCATATTTGCCGCTTTCAACACCAGGCAGCAGGTCGTCGCGAGTAGTGACCACGAACTGGGCACGCACATCCAGTTCTTTGGCCAGTTCCTGGCCGAGTTCAACTTCGAAGCCGGCCAGTTTGCCGTCATCCTTGAAGTTGAACGGCGCCATATTGGCCTCGATGGCAATGCGTAACTCGCCACGGTCGTTCATGTCATCGATCAACTCAGCGTGTGCCCACGGGCTGAGCAGTGCGGCAAACAGTATCCCTATGGTCAAGCGCATCTAAATCCCTTGTATTCGTTGGCAGTGAAAAACATCGCCGTAGCTTTCTGATGATGCCACGGTCGCGCGCAACTTAGGACAGCATCGACGCTAGGATGTTAGGCGCTGGAGGAAATATTTTCTGTACGAAATTTCGGATATTTTCTGATGCAATTGATCTATGGTTACAAACCATTGCCTCTGATTCACTGGCAAGGTTTAGAAACAAATCACAGGAGAAGTGAATGAAAAGCCTAGTTTCGCGTGCAGCCGTCGTCGGCCTGTTGATGGGAGTGTCGGCATTTGCTGTAGCCGCCGAAGGCCTGAAGAGCCAGGAGCCACCGAAAGACGCCAAGGTCTTCATCGTTTCCCCGGCTGATGGCGCGACGGTCGACAAGACCTTCACCGTCAAATTCGGCATCGAGGGCATGGAGCTCAAACCCGCGGGTGACCAAACCCCGCACACCGGCCACCATCACCTGTTGGTAGATGTCGACAAGGAACCGGTCGCTGACCAGGTGTTGCCAACCAGCCTGCTGCCGGAAAACAAGGCGCCACTGCCTGCCGGTCCGCAAGTGCTGCACTTCGGCAAGGCTCAGACCGAAGTTGAACTGACCCTGACCCCAGGCAAACACACGCTGCAACTTGTGTTGGGCGACAAGTTTCATGTGCCGTTCAAGCCAAGCCTTGAATCGAAGAAGATCACCGTGAACGTAAAGTAAACGGCGCAGCATAAAAAAGGGAGGCCACCAGGGCCTCCCTTTTTTGTTGCCAGAAAACCTTAGAACAGTACGCGGGAACGGATAGTGCCCTTGACCTGTTGCAGTTTTTCTTGCGCCAGATCCGAGTACTCGGCATCAACGTCGATTACTACGTAACCGACTTTCTCGTTGGTCTGCAGGAACTGACCGGAGATGTTGATTCCGTTTTCGGCGAAGACTTTGTTGATCTCGCTGAGCACGCCCGGAATGTTTTCGTGGATGTGCAGCAGGCGGTGCTTGCCTGGGTGTGCTGGCAGGGCCACTTCAGGGAAGTTGACCGACGACACCGAGGTACCGTTGTCGCTGTACTTGACCAGCTTCTCGGCGACTTCCAGGCCAATGTTGGCCTGGGCTTCGGCGGTGGAGCCACCGATATGCGGGGTCAGGATCACGTTGTCCAGGCCGCGCAGCGGGCTTTCGAACTGCTCGTCGTTGGAACGCGGCTCGACTGGGAACACATCGATGGCGGCGCCGATCAAGTGCTTGTCTTTGATCGCTGCAGCCAGGTGATCCAGCTCGACCACGGTACCGCGGGCGGCGTTGATCAGGATCGAGCCTTTCTTCATCGCGCGGATTTCTTTCTCGCCAATCATCCATTGGGTGGACGGCAGCTCAGGTACGTGCAGCGAGACGATGTCGGCCAGACCCAACAGCTCGTTCAGGCTGGTGACCTGAGTAGCGTTGCCCAGTGGCAGTTTGGTCAGCGGGTCGAAGAAGAATACCTGCATGCCAAGACTTTCGGCCAGGACCGACAACTGGGTGCCGATCGAGCCATACCCGACGATACCCAGCTTTTTGCCACGGATTTCGAAGGAATTGGCCGCGCTCTTGATCCAGCCACCACGATGGCAGGAAGCGTTTTTCTCAGGGATACCGCGCAGCAGCAGGATTGCTTCGGCCAGTACCAGTTCGGCGACCGAACGGGTGTTGGAGTACGGCGCGTTGAATACGGCGATACCGCGCTCGCGAGCGGCATTCAGGTCAACCTGGTTGGTACCGATGCAGAAACAGCCGACAGCGACCAGTTTCTTGGCGCAGTCGAAAACCTCTTCGGTCAGTTGAGTGCGCGAGCGAATGCCGATGAAGTGGGCATCAGCGATCTTTTCCTTCAGGTCGGCGTCGGGCAGAGAACCGGTGAGGTACTCAATGTTGGTATACCCGGCGGCCTTGAGGACGTCCACGGCGGATTGGTGGACGCCTTCGAGTAGAAGGAACTTGATCTTGCTCTTATCGAGAGAAGTCTTGCTCATCTGCGTAAACCTGTGTCCCGGAGAAAAATGGCAGGGAAGTGAAGCTCTCGCAGCATCGGCCTAAAGCACGATCAGCGGGGGGCGTATGCTAGCATGAGTACCCCCCGATACGCCCATCCCTGGCACGTGAAGAGTGCTCAGGGTGACTATGAATAGTTCGAGAGTTCTGTCGATGACCGATTCTGCGTTGCTTGATGAGCTGATGACCCTGGTTGAGCCCGGCAAGATGCTGACCGATGCGGCTTCCCTCGAGGCGTATGGCAAGGATTGGACCAAGCATTTCGCCCCGGCACCGCGGGCTATCGTGTTTCCCAAGAGCACCGAGCAGGTCCAGGCCATTGTGCGCTGGGCCAATCAGCACAGGGTTGCCCTTGTGCCGTCGGGCGGGCGCACTGGGCTTTCGGCCGCGGCGGTAGCAGCCAATGGTGAAGTGGTGGTGTCTTTCGACTACATGAACCAGATTCTGGCGTTTGATGAGTTCGACCGGACGGTGGTCTGTCAGCCGGGCGTGGTCACTGAGCAGCTACAGAACTTTGCAGAAGATAAAGGCTTGTACTACCCCGTGGACTTCGCCTCTGCAGGTTCGAGTCAGATTGGCGGCAATATCGGCACCAATGCCGGTGGTATTAAGGTTATTCGCTATGGCATGACCCGCAACTGGGTCGCTGGCCTGAAGGTGGTTACCGGTGCTGGCGATCTGCTGGAGCTGAACAAGGACCTGATCAAGAACGCCACAGGCTACGACTTGCGTCAGCTGTTCATCGGTGCGGAAGGAACCCTGGGCTTTGTGGTCGAGGCGACGATGCGTCTGGATCGTGCGCCGAACAACCTTACGGCGATGGTGCTCGGCACCCCTGATTTCGACTCGATCATGCCGGTGCTTCACGCGTTTCGCGACAAGCTCGACCTGACCGCCTTCGAATTCTTTTCCGACAAGGCCCTGGCCAAGATCATGGGCCGTGGCGATGTTCCCGCGCCTTTCGATACCCCGTGCCCGTTCTATGCCTTGCTGGAGTTTGAAGCCAGCACTGAAGAAGTGGCTAACGCGGCCTTGGCCACGTTTGAGCACTGCGTGGAACAGGGTTGGGTGCTCGACGGTGTGATGAGTCAGAGCGAGCAGCAGCTGCAAAACCTGTGGAAATTGCGCGAGTACATCTCCGAAACCATCTCGCACTGGACACCCTACAAAAACGATATCTCGGTCACTGTCTCGAAAGTGCCAGCATTTCTGCGAGATATCGATGCGATCGTCGAAGAAAACTATCCGGATTTCGAAGTGGTCTGGTATGGCCACATCGGTGACGGCAACCTGCACCTGAACATCCTCAAGCCCGATGCTTTGAGCAAGGACGAGTTCTTTGCCAAGTGCGCTACGGTGAACAAGTGGGTGTTCGAGATCGTGCAGAAGTACAACGGCTCGATTTCTGCCGAACATGGGGTGGGCATGACCAAGCGTGATTACCTCACCTATAGCAGGTCGCCCGTCGAGATTCAGTATATGAAAGCTGTGAAGGCGGTGTTCGACCCGAACGGGATCATGAACCCAGGCAAGATCTTCGCAGTTGAGTAAGTCAAAGGCATAAGAGCTTCCAATAGCGCCAGGAGTCGGTAATGAGCTATCAGCACCAGTATGTAGACGGCACGCGTATTCACTTTCCCCTGGGCAAAGTGGTGTGCATCGGGCGCAACTATGCCGAGCACGCCAAGGAACTGGACAACCCGATTCCGACTGAGCCCCTGCTGTTCATCAAGCCGGGCAGCTGCGTGGTGCCGCTAAACGGCGGCTTCAAGATCCCAGCCGAGCGTGGCTCGGTGCACTATGAGGCGGAAATCGCTGTGTTGTTGGGCAAGTCCCTGTCGCCTGAGCCCAGCGAAGAAGAAGTGCTCGACGCCATTTCCGGCTTTGCTCCGGCACTGGACCTGACCCTGCGCGATCTGCAGGCTGAACTCAAGGCCAAGGGCCTGCCGTGGGAGCGTGCCAAATGTTTCGATGGTGCCTGTGTACTGGCTCCCTTCGTTGCTGGTAGCACGTTCGAAGATCTGGCCGACATCGGAATCCGCCTGACGATCAACGGTGAAGTGCGCCAGGACGGTAACAGCGCGCTGATGCTCAACCCGATCGTGCTGATGATCCAGCACATGGCTTCGCAATTCACTCTGCAGGCCGGTGATGTGATCCTCACCGGCACCCCGGTGGGTGTCGGCCCGCTCAACCCGGGCGATGAGCTGGTGCTGGAGTTACCAGGCGTCAGCCGCTTCGAAAGCACAGTGCTGTAATCCCCGCGGCAGCCAGCACCGCTGGCTGCCGTGGCTATTGTTGATCCCGGTGGTCGGGTTTTGTCATTTTTTTCACATACGATCCGGATAATGCTTGCGGATCTGGCTCTGCGAACGTGCCGGTAATGTGTTATTAACTGGCAAAAAAAGAGCATCTATTCCATGGCCACTCCCGTCCCTTCGAGCAAATCCCTGTCGTCTGCGCGAAAGCGTGGGCTTGCCTTGCGTTGGTCAACCTGGGTGGTCGCGGCGGCGATCATTGGCTATGGCGTGGCCATTGCCATGCACTGGGATGACCGTGGGGTGTTGTGGTTGCAGGAGGGCTTTGAAAGTCCGGTTGAGCAAAAAGCCAGCATTTGGTTGCCGGACTACCTGGTTGATATCGATGCCAAGGTTTTGCCAGGCATGGAAGACGATGAAGCGTCTGACCTGACCTACAACCCGGTGAGCAAAACCCTGTTCGCAGTCATGGGCAAGAACCCCTTCCTGGTCGAGTTGAGCCTCGACGGCGATGTATTGCGCAAAATACCGCTGGTGGGGTGGAGCAACCCAGAAGGGGTGGCAGCACTTGAAGGTGGGCGTCTGGCAATTGTTGACGAACGTGATCACAAAATGACCATTGTCACCCTCAAAGCCGATACGCAATCACTGAATATTGCTGACTTCCCGCAGTACGACCTCGGTCCCTCGGAGAACCAGAACAAGGCTTTCGAAGCGGTCGCCTGGGACCCTCAGCAACAGCGCATTGTGCTTGGCGAAGAGCGCCCACCCGCATTGTTCACCTGGAGCAGCGACGGTCAGAGCTCATTGACCGGTGACAAGAAGCCATTGCCCAGCGAGGAGCTGGACCTGCGCAATCTCTCGGCCTTGGGCATCGACCCCCGTACTGGACACATGCTGGTACTGTCCGCTGACTCCAATATGCTGCTGGAGCTGGACGAGACGGGTGAGCAAGTCAGCTTCATGACCCTGTTGGGCGGCTTCAACGGTTTGAACAAGCGGATCCCGCGTGCCGAAGGGGTGGCAATGGATGAGCACGGTACCCTGTATATCGTCAGTGAACCGGATCTGTTCTACCGTTTCAAAAAGCCCTAATTTAATACTTGTCCTATAGTCGGGTTAAGTTTGGATTCAGCAGAGTGTGGTTAGATTCTGACTGCCACCTATCGAGTCCCTCTGAATGCGCCGCTACATCCGTCTACCCCTGATTGCTCTGGTTGTAAGCCTGATTGCCTTGCTATTGCTTGCTTTAGCAGGGCAGCACTATCGCCTTTACGAGCGGGGGTGGTTCAATCTCAAGGCCTGGTGGCAGCCCTTCGAGCAGAGTATTGGCCTGGATCAGTACCGGGTGGTACTCGAGGCGAAGACGATCGAGGGTCTGGATGACGATATCTCGGCGCTGACCTTCGATCCTGATCGCAACAGCCTGTTTACCGTAACCAACAAGCGTTCCGAGCTGATCGAGCTATCGCTGGATGGGCGCATTCTGCGTCGGGTGCCACTGACTGGCTTTGGCGATCCTGAGGCAGTGGAATACGTCGGCCCGAGCAGTTATGTCATTACCGACGAGCGCGAGCAGCGCCTGATTCGAGTACACCTGAGTGACAACACCCTATTCCTCGATGCCAAAGATGCTGAGCAGTTAACGCTGGGTATCGGCTTGAACGGCAACAAGGGGTTTGAGGGGCTGGCTTATGACTCGGCCGGCAAGCGTCTGTTCGTAGCCAAGGAGCGCGATCCGATGCTGATTTACGAGGTGCATGGCTTTCCTCATGAAAATCCGGAGCAGCCTTACGCGGTGCATGTGGTACAGGACCAGAAACGTGATTCGCGACTGTTTGTGCGAGATCTGTCGAGCTTGCAGTTCGATGAGCGCAGCGGCCATCTGTTGGCGCTGTCGGATGAGTCACAGCTGGTGCTGGAGCTGGATGTGAAAGGCAAACCCTTGAGCACGCTGTCGCTGCGCAAGGGCTTTCAGGGCCTGAAAAAGAGCGTGCCGCAGGCCGAAGGCATCGCCATGGACGATGCCGGGACCATTTACCTGGTCAGTGAGCCGAACCTGTTTTATGTGTTCAAGAAGCCGACCGAGTAAAGGTTGAGGGTGGCTGCGCCACCCATCGCCGGCAAGGCCGGCTCCCACAGGAGTGGGCGCGAGACTCAGTTCTTGAGGGTTTTCACGCCTTCGGAAGTCCCCAGCAACAGCAGATCCGCCGGCCGCGCCGCGAACAAACCGTTGGTGACTACACCGACAATAGCGTTGATCTGGCTTTCCAGCTCCACCGGGTTGATGATCTGCAGGTTGTGCACATCAAGGATGATGTTGCCGTTGTCAGTGAGCACACCTTCACGATAAACCGGATCACCGCCGAGTTTGACCAACTGGCGCGCGACATGGCTGCGGGCCATCGGGATCACTTCGACCGGCAACGGGAATGCGCCGAGCACCGGCACCAGCTTGCTGGCATCAGCGATACAGATGAACGTCTTGGCCACAGCGGCAACGATCTTTTCGCGAGTCAGGGCGGCACCACCGCCTTTGATCAGGTTCAGGTGCTCGTCGCTTTCGTCGGCACCGTCGACATAGAACTCCAGGTCGCTGACGGTGTTCAGTTCATATACTGGAATACCGTGACCTTTCAGGCGTGCGGCAGTCGCTTCGGAGCTGGCCACGGCGCCATCGAAGGCGGCCTTGTGCTGGGCCAGGGCGTCGATGAAGCAATTGGCGGTCGAACCGGTGCCGACGCCGACGATGCTCTTGTCGTCGAGCTTGGGCAAAATGAAATCGACAGCGGCCTGGGCGACAGCCTGTTTGAGTTGATCCTGGGTCATGCGGGCTCCGAAGCGGGGAGGAGTATCGTGAAGGCGCGTAGTATAGCGGCTAAAACCCCGGACTTGCTGTGGTCGCCCGACGGGGCGCTGGGGTAGACTCGCAGACCCCGCCCAACCGCTCAGTGATGCTTTCCCGATGCTCGAACAGTACGTCAAGAAGATCCTCACCTCGCGCGTTTACGACGTCGCCGTCGAAACCCCATTGCAGACCGCCGGCCAACTGAGCAAGCGTCTGGGCAACAACATCCTGCTCAAGCGTGAAGACTTGCAGCCGGTGTTTTCCTTCAAAATTCGCGGTGCCTACAACAAACTGGCCCAGCTGACGCCGGAAGAACTGGCCCGTGGCGTGGTCACCGCTTCGGCCGGCAACCATGCCCAGGGCGTGGCACTGGCCGCCCGTGAGCTGGGGATCAAGGCCACTATCGTGATGCCCAAGACCACCCCGGAAATCAAGGTTGAAGGTGTACGTTCGCGTGGCGGCAAGGTCGTGTTACATGGTGACTCCTTTCCGGAGGCGCTGGCGTATTCACTGAAGCTGGTCGACGAAAAGGGCTTCGTCTATATCCATCCCTATGACGATCCGCACACCATTGCCGGGCAGGGCACTGTAGCCATGGAGATCCTGCGCCAGCATCCGGGCCAGTTGGACGCGATCTTCGTACCGGTGGGCGGCGGCGGCTTGATCGCTGGTATCGCCGCTTACGTGAAGTACCTGCGTCCAGAAATCAAAGTGATCGGCGTCGAGCCGGACGACTCCAATTGCCTGCAAGCCGCCATGGCCGCCGGTGAGCGCGTGGTGTTGCCTCAGGTTGGGCTGTTCGCCGACGGCGTAGCGGTGGCGCAAATCGGTCAGCACACCTTCGACATCTGCAAGACCTATGTCGATGAGGTGGTGACCGTCAGTACTGACGAGATCTGTGCGGCAATCAAGGATATCTACGACGATACCCGCTCGATCACTGAACCTGCCGGGGCATTGGGTGTGGCGGGGATCAAAAAGTATGTTGAGCTCTATGGCGTTAGTGGTCAGACCCTGGTTGCGATCGACTCCGGTGCCAACGTCAACTTCGATCGCCTGCGTCATGTTGCTGAGCGTGCCGAGTTGGGCGAAGGTCGCGAAGCAATCATTGCCGTGACCATCCCCGAGCAGCCGGGCAGTTTCAAAGCCTTCTGCGAGGCCATCGGCAAGCGCCAGATCACGGAATTCAACTACCGCTATCACGCCGATGGTGAAGCGCACATCTTCGTGGGTGTGCAGACTCATCCAGACACCGATCCGCGTAGTGCCTTGATCCAGAGCCTTAGCGAGCAAGGGTTCCCGGTCACTGACCTGACCGACAACGAGCTGGCCAAGCTGCATATCCGGCATATGGTCGGCGGCCATGCGGCGCGGGTCAGTGACGAGTTGGTGCTGCGTTTCGAGTTCCCGGAGCGTCCGGGGGCACTGTTCAATTTCCTCAACAAACTGGGCGGGCGTTGGAACATCTCAATGTTCCATTATCGTAATCACGGCGCGGCCGATGGTCGCGTGGTCGCTGGCCTGCAAGTCCCGGATGATGAGCGCCATCTGGTGCCCGCTGCTCTAGCCAAGATCGGCTATCCGTACTGGGACGAAACCGATAACCCTGCGTACCGGCTGTTCCTGGGCTGAGCGACTAAGCTCAGGGCAGTTCACAAGGAAGCAATGACATGGAATACCTGACCACTCTCAAGACCCTGCACATCGCGGCCACCGTGCTGTTGCTGGGCAGTGCCCTTGGCCTGGCGATCTGGACCTGGCTGGCGCGGCGCAAAGGCGACACGGCGGCGCCGAGCCGACTGATGCAACGGCCACTGGTATTTGTCTGGTTGCTGATGGGCATTTGCCTGGTCAGCATGCCGTTCACAGGCTGGTGGCTGGTGCACCTGATCGGTTGGCCGCTGGGCCAGACCTGGGTGCTGGGCTCCAGCGTGATTTACACCTTCGCAGCGTTCAGCTGGTTCTGGTTGTTGGCTCGGGTCAATCGCCTGCGTACGGCGCCGACCGTGGGTAATCCGAAGTTTACCTTGGCGTTGGCGGTGTTCAGTGGCGTGTGCTTTATCGCCATTGCCGGTTTGATGGGCGCCAAGCCAGTCTGACCGACGAGCCTGTAACCGCCGGCAAGGCCGGCTCCCATATATAACCTTGTGGGAGCCGGCCTTGCCGGCGATGGGGGCCAATCAATCGCGCAGGCTGATCACCGGCCAATCACGCTTCTCGGCTTCCGCCCGCAGGTTCGGGTCTGGATCGACCGCAACCGGATTGGCCACCTGCTCCAGCAGCGGCAGATCGTTCATCGAGTCGCTATAGAAATAGCTGCCGTCCAGATTCAAGCCATTTTCTTCCAGCCAGCGCTTCAGGCGCGTCACCTTGCCTTCACGGAAGCACGGCACATCGGTACTGCGACCGGTGTAACGACCGTCAACCATCTCACACTCGGTAGCCAGCAGGGTTTCCACCTCCAGGCGCTTGGCAATCGGCCCGGTAATGAAACGGTTGGTGGCGGTGATGATCACCAGCTTGTCGCCAGCGTCGCGATGTTTTTTCAATAACGCCAGGGCTTTGGGCTGGATGATCGGCTCGACACAATCACGCATGAAATCGCGATGCCATTCGTCGAGTTGCGCCATGTCGGTGGCCGCGAGAATCTCCAGGCTGAAGTTCAGGTAAGCCGCCAGATCCAGCTTGCCAGCCAGGTAATCCTGGTAGAAAGCGTCGTTGCGGTTCTGATACTCCACTGGGTCGAGAATCCCGCGGGCGCAGAGGTAGTCCCCCCAAGCGTGATCGCTGTCGCCGCCAAGAAGGGTATTGTCCAGATCGAATAAAGCCAGGCGCATTGAAGTCACTCGCATAACATCTGAAAAGTCCCACAGAATACGGACTTTTCACATCGGTGCACATAAGGTAAACAGGCGCGTTGCTGGCCTTGTGGGCTTTGTGGAACAATGCCGTGACATGCGTTTGCGAGGTTGCTGCCGTGATCGACCCCGATGGTTTTCGCCCCAATGTCGGGATCATTCTGACGAATGATCTTGGGCAGGTGCTATGGGCTCGGCGGATCAACCAGGATGCCTGGCAGTTTCCCCAGGGTGGTATCAACCCTGAAGAGACGCCGGAAGATGCCTTGTACCGCGAGCTGAACGAAGAAGTGGGGCTGGAGCGCGATGATGTTGAAATTCTTGCCTGCACCCGCGGCTGGTTGCGTTATCGTTTACCCCAACGCCTGGTGCGGACCCACAGCCAACCGCTGTGTATCGGCCAGAAACAGAAATGGTTTCTCCTGCGCCTGGTCTCCAACGAGCAACGGGTGCGGATGGATTTGACCGGTAAACCGGAGTTCGACGGCTGGCGCTGGGTCAGCTATTGGTATCCGCTGGGCCAGGTGGTGACATTCAAGCGCGAGGTTTACCGCCGCGCTCTCAAAGAGCTTGCCCCGCGCCTGCTGGCGCGCGACTGACGACGGAGTTCGACCCCGAGCCATGCTCAATACGCTGCGCAAGATCGTCCAGGAAGTTAACTCCGCCAAGGATCTCAAGACGGCGTTGGGGATCATTGTGTTGCGCGTCAAAGAGGCCATGGGTAGTCAGGTCTGTTCGGTCTATCTGCTCGATCCTGAGAGCAACCGCTTTGTGTTGATGGCCTCTGAGGGTTTGAACAAACGCTCGATCGGCAAGGTCAGCATGGCGCCTAACGAGGGTCTGGTCGGTCTGGTCGGTACGCGTGAAGAACCGCTGAACCTGGAAAACGCCGCAGACCACCCGCGGTATCGCTACTTCGCCGAAACCGGTGAAGAGCGTTATGCCTCGTTTCTCGGTGCGCCGATCATCCACCACCGGCGTGTGGTCGGCGTTCTGGTCATCCAGCAAAAGGAACGACGCCAGTTCGATGAGGGCGAAGAAGCCTTCCTGGTAACCATGAGCGCCCAGCTCGCCGGGGTAATTGCCCATGCCGAAGCAACCGGCTCGATCCGTGGTCTGGGGCGTCAGGGCAAAGGCATACAAGAGGCCAAGTTCGTCGGCGTACCGGGTTCGCCTGGTGCGGCCGTGGGCAAGGCAGTGGTCATGCTGCCACCGGCCGATCTGGACGTGGTGCCGGACAAGAGCGTCGATGACATCGAGGCCGAACTCAAACTCTTCAACAACGCCCTGGAAGGCGTGCGCGCCGACATGCGCAGCCTGTCCGCCAAACTCGCTACCCAACTGCGCCCGGAAGAGCGCGCGTTGTTCGACGTCTACCTGATGATGCTCGAAGACGCGGCCCTGGGCGGTGAAGTGGTGCAGGTGATCAAGACCGGTCAGTGGGCCCAGGGCGCCTTGCGCCAGGTGGTGGGCGAGCACGTCAATCGCTTCGAACTGATGGACGACGCTTACCTGCGCGAGAGGGCTTCCGATGTGAAGGATCTAGGCCGGCGTCTGCTGGCCTATCTGCAAGAGGCAAGGCAGCAGACACTGGTCTATCCCGACAACACCATTCTGATCAGCGAAGAACTGACCCCAGCGATGCTCGGCGAAGTGCCGGAAGGCAAGCTGGTCGGACTGGTATCGGTACTGGGCTCGGGTAACTCCCACGTGGCGATTCTGGCCCGTGCCATGGGTATTCCCACCGTGATGGGCCTGGTCGACCTCCCGTATTCGAAGGTCGACGGTATCGACATGATCGTCGATGGCTATAAGGGCGATGTCTACACCAACCCCAGCGATGTGCTGCGTAAGCAGTATGCCGAAGTGGTCGAAGAAGAACGCCAGTTGGCCCAAGGCCTGGATGCCCTGCGCGAACTGCCGTGCATTACTCTTGATGGTCACCGCATGCCGTTGTGGGTCAATACTGGCCTGCTCGCCGATGTCGCCCGTGCCCAGCAACGTGGCGCCGAAGGCGTAGGGCTGTACCGCACCGAAGTACCGTTCATGATCAACCAGCGCTTCCCTAGTGAAAAGGAGCAGCTGGCGATTTACCGCGAGCAACTGGCGGCCTTCCACCCCTTGCCGGTGACCATGCGTAGCCTGGACATCGGTGGTGACAAGGCGCTGTCGTATTTCCCGATCAAGGAAGACAACCCCTTCCTCGGCTGGCGGGGCATTCGCGTAACCCTCGACCACCCGGAAATCTTCCTGGTGCAAACCCGTGCCATGCTCAAGGCCAGCGAAGGCCTGAACAACTTGCGCATTCTGTTGCCGATGATTTCCGGTATTCACGAGCTGGAAGAAGCCTTGCACTTGATTCACCGGGCCTGGGGCGAAGTGCGTGACGAAGGCACCGATGTGCCGATGCCGCCGGTGGGGGTGATGATCGAGATCCCGGCTGCGGTGTACCAGACCCGCGAGCTGGCGCGTCAGGTCGACTTTCTGTCGGTCGGCTCCAACGACCTGACCCAGTATTTGCTGGCGGTAGACCGTAACAACCCGCGGGTTGCCGACCTCTATGACTACTTGCACCCGGCCGTGCTGCAAGCCCTGCAGAACGTGGTGCGCGATGCCCATGCCGAAGGCAAGCCGGTGAGTATCTGTGGTGAGATGGCCGGTGATCCGGCAGCTGCAGTGTTGTTGATGGCCATGGGCTTCGACAGCCTGTCGATGAACGCCACCAACTTGCCGAAAGTGAAATGGATGCTGCGTCAGGTGAGCTTGAGCAAATCCAAGGAACTGCTGGCCCAGGCCATGGGTATCGACAACCCGCAAGTTATCCACAGTTCGCTGCAGCTGGCTCTGAAGAACCTTGGGCTGGCGCGGATGATCAATCCCGGGTCGTCGAAGACCTTGTGATTGTTGCGGCCGCTTTGCGGCCCATCGCCGGCAAGACCGGCGATAGCCTCAAACCTGCAAATCCACTTCCCCCAGATGCCCACCAAACGGCCCGAAACTGCGCTCCAGCAACCTGCGCCGACCGTCCGCCTCGACAATCAGCACCGTACTGGCCCGCGTCCCATAGTTCTGGCTGGCAATGAACACACTCGACAGCAAGCGCTCGGTAGTGAGCCCTACGCCGGTTTCTGGTAACTCGCCATCGGCGGCCTGCAGGTTATCCCCAAGCAGGCTCAGCAACGCCGGAGGCTGCGGGTCGGCCAACTGTTGCTTCAAACCGGCGCGAGCCTTGACCAGCTTTGGCCAAGGCGTGTCCAGCCCTGCATTGGACAGCCCATAAACACCTTCGCCGAGCAGTTGCACCTGCGCCTCTCGGGCATTCAGATAGCCAAGCGTGCTGCTATCGCCCACCAGCAGGTTGAACCCGGAGTACTGCTGGCTGTGGCTGGCGACCTGATCCAGATAGGCTTCAACGCTACTCTCGCCCCGCAGGAACGCCGCCACCAACTCGCCACGTGAGCGTGCGCCCTGTGCCAGTTGCGGGTCGCGGATATTGGTCAATGCGGCAAAACGCCCGCCCGGGCCGACGCCCAGCCAGGTGCCGCCAGCTTCCAGGTCGCGTCCGGCATACACCCCAGGCGCATCGTCCCAGGCGCCCAGCATGCGGCTGGGACGGGCATAGAACTCATCACGGTTGGCCGCGACGATCAGCGGCTGGGCATGGCCCGGCCGCCAGGCAAAAACGATCAGACACATAGGTGGTCCTCTGTGTTTTTGCCCACTCTACCCAATAGCGCCCAACCTGTTCCATCGACTTAATGTGTCTTCACTAGAGCCACAGGCCTACCTTCCGTTACCATGCCGGACTGAATTTACGGGGGCGACAATGGAATTCGTGCTCTATTTGCTGCTGGGCGCCTGTGCAGGCGTGCTGGCCGGGTTGTTCGGCGTTGGCGGCGGCATCATCATCGTGCCGGTGCTGGTGTTTAGTTTCACCTTGCAGGGTTTCGATGCTTCGGTGCTGACCCACTTGGCCGTGGGTACATCCCTGGCGACCATCGTCTTCACCTCGATCAACGCCATTCGTGAGCACCACCGCAAGGGCGCGGTGCAGTGGCCGATCTTCGTCTGGATGACCTTGGGGATTCTGGTTGGTGCCGGTATCGGGGCCAAGACCGCGTCGCTGATCCAGGGCCCGATGTTGCAGAAGATCATTGGTGTGTTCGCGCTAGTGATCGCCCTGCAGATGGCTCTGGACCTCAAGCCCAAGGCGAGTCGCAAGGTACCCGGCAAGGCCGGACTGACCGCTGCTGGCGGCGTTGTCGGTTGGGCATCGGCGATCTTCGGCATTGGCGGCGGTTCGTTGACCGTGCCGTTCCTGACCTGGCGCAGCTTGCCCATGCAGCAGGCGGTGGCAACGTCGTCGGCCTGCGGCTTTCCGATTGCTGTGGCCAGTGCCCTGAGTTTCATCTGGCTGGGTTGGCACGACCCACACTTGCCTGCGCATAGCCTGGGCTTCGTGTACCTGCCGGCGCTGCTCGGAATTGCCCTGACCAGTATGTTTTTCGCCCGCTTCGGCGCGCGCTTGGCGCATAAACTGTCGCCACGCTTGCTCAAACGGCTGTTTGCCGCGCTGCTGTTCTGCGTCGGCTTGAGCTTTTTGCTTTAACGAGAGGAGTCACCATGCTGCCTTACCCGCAGATCGACCCCGTGGCTGTTGCCCTGGGTCCGCTGAAAATCCATTGGTACGGCCTGATGTACCTGATCGGCATCGGCGGCGCCTGGCTGCTGGCCAAGCGCCGGTTGAACCGCTTCGATCCGACCTGGAGCAATGAAAAGCTCTCGGACCTGGTGTTCTGGCTGTCCATGGGCGTGATTGTCGGCGGACGCTTGGGTTACGTGCTGTTCTACGATCTGCACGCCTACCTGGCCAACCCGGCGTTGATCTTCGAAGTGTGGAAAGGCGGCATGTCGTTCCACGGCGGCTTTATCGGTGTGATGCTGGCGGCCTTGTGGTTCGGTAAACGCAACAACAAGTCGTTCTTCGAGCTGATGGACTTCGTTGCGCCGCTGGTGCCGATCGGCCTGGGTGCCGGGCGCATTGGCAACTTTATCAACGCCGAACTGTGGGGCAAGGCCACTGATGTGCCGTGGGCCATGGTCTTCCCGCCGTTCAGCGATCCGGCACAACTGCCGCGTCACCCGTCGCAGCTGTACCAGTTCGCCCTGGAAGGTGTGGCATTATTCCTGATCCTTTGGCTGTACTCGCGCAAGCCGCGCCCGACCATGGCCATTTCCGGCATGTTCGCGCTGTTCTACGGGATCTTCCGCTTCATTGTTGAGTTTGTGCGGGTTCCCGACGCCCAGCTGGGCTACATTGCCTTTGGCTGGTTGACCATGGGTCAGTTGCTCTGCTTGCCGATGATCCTCGGCGGCATCGGCCTGATCTGGTGGGCCTACAACCGTAAACCCACGGCCAAGGCCGCCGTTTGATTTTCCACGGCAGGGTGATCCCCTGCCGTCTTTGCTACAGGTAAGCCATGAAACAGTATCTAGATCTGGTCCGTGATGTGATCGAAAACGGCACCCTGCAGGGCAACCGTACTGGTATCCGCACCATCAGCCTGCCCGGCGCTTCGCTGCGCTTCGACCTGCAGAAGGGCTTCCCGGCCATCACCACCCGTAAGCTGGCGTTCAAGTCGGCCGTCGGCGAGATGGTGGGTTTTTTGCGTGGTGTGAAGAACGCCGGCGAGTTTCGTGAGCTGGGTTGCAAGGTCTGGGACCAGAACGCCAACGAAAACGCCCAGTGGCTGGCTAACCCGTTCCGCCAGGGGCATGACGACCTCGGCGAGATCTACGGTGTGCAATGGCGCCAATGGCCGGCCTACAAGCGCATCCCGCTGAGCAACCCGGCGGCGATCGAGCTGGCGCAGAGCCAGGGCTTCCAGCAAATTGCAGCGTCTGAAGAAGACGGCGAGGCCTTCGTGGTGCTGTACAAGGCCATCGACCAGATTCGCCAGTGCATCGACACCATTCACAACGATCCAGGCAGCCGCCGTATTCTGTTCCACGGCTGGAACTGCGCGCAGCTCGATGAAATGGCCTTGCCGCCGTGCCACCTGCTGTACCAGTTCCACCCGAATGTCGAGACCAAGGAAATCTCCCTGACCCTCTACATCCGCTCAAACGACCTGGGCCTGGGCACACCGTTCAACCTCACCGAAGGCGCGGCGCTGCTGTCGCTGGTGGGTCGCCTGACCGGCTACACGCCGCGCTGGTTCACCTACTTCATCGGTGATGCGCACGTGTATGAAAACCACCTGGACATGCTCAACGAGCAGCTCAAGCGCGAGCCGCTGGCAGCACCCACGCTGGTGATCAGTGATCGTGTGCCGGAATATGCCAAGACTGGCGTGTACGAACCAGAGTGGCTGGAGAAGGTCGAGCCGAGCGACTTCAGCCTTGAAGGCTACGAACACCATGCGCCGATGACCGCCCCGATGGCGGTCTGATCACCGTCATTGTAGAAACAACTGGCTGTCTGGTGGGAGCGGGCTTGCCCCGCGATTGCGATTTGACTATTACATCGCATCGCGGGGCAAGTCGAGTCGTCGCACCGCCGCTCCCACCACGGTTGAGGCTTGTTCCAGCGCGTAGTCACACGGCACGCCCGGCGCAATACGAAACAGCCCCATCGGTGATTGCTCGCTGCGGATGAAATTCACCACACCTGCCGTATTGCTGGTCTGCCCGCGCACAGCCGCCATGACTGGCTGCTCTAATGTCATCGGGTTTCTCACGCCCGGCCGCCAAAAATGACGACCCAAGGAAATTAGCCCTGATGCATTTTCTCAACAACAGAGAAAAGGCGGCAGCGTGCGTAGGATAGTTCCGAAAGCGTCTAAACCTGAAATTTTCTGACTGATTTACGTGAGCAACCTCGTAGCCGCTGCCGCCAGGCTGCGATCGGGCGCGAAGCGGCCGCAATTCAGGCGCATCAGGGTGACTGGATGACGACTGCTACGCAGCCGATCGCAGCCTGGCGGCAGCGGCTACGAAGCGTTGCCAGCAAGGCACGTCAGTGACCGTGGCTTCTACCCACATGCGAATGCTCCGCCTCGGGAGCCGTCACCGCACCATTGACCTCCAGGTGCTGGAGGATCGAGCACTGCACCTCTTTGGGATGGCAATGTTGGCGTAGCTCCAGCAGTTGCGCCTGCAACGCCTGCAGCCCATCAATACGCGCATTTACGTGCTGAATATGCTCGTCGATCAGCGCGTTGACGCTTTCACACTGATCCTCCGGGCTGTCGCGCAGGCGCAGCAGGCTGCGAATCTCTTCCAGGGTCATGTCGAGGGTGCGGCAGTTGCGAATGAAGGTCAGGCGCTCAACGTGAGCCTGGGTGTACATCCGGTAGTTGCCCTCGCTGCGCGCAGGCTCCGGCAGCAGGTTTTCCCGCTCGTAGTAACGGATGGTTTCCACCGCGCAGTCGGTGGCTTTGGACAGTTCGCCGATCTTCATCTGCAAAATCCTCGACAGGTTGCTTGACCCTATAGTGGCTACAGGGTGTTCACTTGGCAACAGGACATTTAGGGATGAACCTATGAACCAGCCTGTTAGCCACATCCACGGTAAAGACGCCCACGGTCATGACCACGCCAAGCACGCACACAGCTGCTGCTCTCACGAGGCCGCGCCGTCGTTAGTGCAGTTCGGTGATGCTGCCAGCGATGATGCGCGCCTGAGTCGCTTCCGCATCGAGGCGATGGATTGCCCGACCGAACAGACCCTTATCCAGAACAAGCTGGGCAAGCTGGCGGGGGTCGAGCAGCTCGAGTTCAACCTGATCAATCGCGTGCTCGAGGTTCGCCATACCCATGACGACACCTCGGCGATCGAACAGGCGGTGGCTTCGTTGGGCATGCAGGCCGAACCCCTGACTGACTCCAGCGAGGAACCTGCTTACACGCCGACACCTGAAAAAAAACATTGGTGGCCACTGGCACTGTCGGGGGTTGCGGCCATTGGCGCCGAAGTCATTCACTTCGCCGCGCTGGGGCCCTCCTGGGTCGTGGCACTGGTCGCCCTGGTGTCGATCCTCAGTTGTGGTCTGGGTACCTACAAGAAGGGCTGGATTGCCCTGAAGAACGGCAACCTCAACATCAACGCGCTGATGAGCATCGCGGTGACGGGCGCGGTGCTGATCGGGCAGTGGCCAGAAGCGGCCATGGTCATGTTCCTGTTTACCGTCGCCGAGTTGATCGAGGCACGCTCGCTGGACCGTGCGCGCAACGCCATCGGTGGGTTGATGCAACTCACGCCGGATATGGCCACCGTACGACAGGCCGATGGCCAATGGCGTGAGGTTGAAGTTAAGCAGGTGGTGCTCGGCGCTTTGGTGCGGGTGCGCCCAGGTGAACGCATAGGCCTGGATGGCGAGGTGATCAGTGGCCAATCGAGCATCGACCAGGCGCCGATTACCGGTGAGAGTCTGCCGGTAGAAAAAGGCCCGGGTGACAAGGTTTTCGCGGGCACCATCAATCAGGCAGGCGCCCTGGAATATCGGGTGACGGCGGCTGCCGGGCAATCGACCCTGGCGCGGATCATCAAGGCGGTGGAAGAGGCGCAAGGTGCCCGTGCACCGACTCAGCGTTTTGTCGATCAGTTCTCGCGGATTTACACCCCGGCCGTATTTGCCTTTGCGCTGGCTGTTGCTGTGATTCCTCCGTTGTTCATGGCCGGCGCCTGGTTCGACTGGATCTACCGCGCTCTGGTGCTGCTGGTGGTTGCCTGCCCTTGTGCGCTGGTGATCTCCACCCCGGTGACCATCGTCAGCGGCCTGGCCGCCGCGGCGCGCAAAGGTATCCTGGTCAAAGGCGGGGTGTACCTTGAAGGTGGGCGCAAGCTCGACTTCCTGGCGCTGGACAAGACCGGCACCATCACCCACGGCAAACCAGTGCAAACCGATCATGTGGTTCTCGAACCGCTGTTCGAAGGCCGCGCACAGGCGTTGGCGGCCAGCCTTGCCGAGCGCTCCGATCACCCGGTGTCTCGTGCCATTGCGGTGTTCGCCGCTGGACAGCAACTGGCTTTCAGTGAAGTGACCGCCTTCGAAGCCCTGGCCGGTCGTGGCGTGCGCGGTGAAATCGACGGTGAGTTGTACCACCTGGGCAACCATCGCTTGGTCGAAGAGCTGGGCCTGTGCTCCCCGCAACTTGAAGCACAGTTGGATGCGCTGGAGCGCCAGGGCAAGACTGTGGTACTGCTGCTCGACAAATCCGGCCCGCTGGCCCTGTTCGCCGTGGCTGACACGGTCAAGGAAAGCAGTCGTGAAGCGATTGCCGAATTGCATGAGTTGGGTATCAAGACTGTCATGCTCACCGGCGACAATCCCCATACTGCTCAGGCGATTGCCGCTCAGGTTGGCATCGATCAGGCCCATGGCAATCTGCTGCCGGCCGACAAGCTCAAGACTATCGAAGACCTGTACGCTGCTGGGCATCGAGTGGGGATGGTTGGCGACGGAATCAACGACGCCCCGGCATTGGCCCGCTCGGAGATCGGCTTTGCCATGGCTGCTGCTGGTACTGACACGGCAATTGAAACCGCCGACGTGGCGCTGATGGATGATGACTTGCGCAAAATCCCGGCCTTCGTCAGGCTCTCACGCGATACCGCGGCGATCCTGACCCAGAACATCGTGCTGGCGCTGGGGATCAAGGCGATCTTTCTGGCGATCACCTTTGCCGGTATGGCAACCATGTGGATGGCGGTGTTCGCCGATATGGGCGTGAGTTTGTTGGTGGTCTTTAACGGCCTGCGCTTACTGCGAAAATAGAGGATGTATGTTGAGTTCCGAGTTGAAAGCCTTCTACATGGTTGCCCGCTTGGGCAGCATTACCCTGGCGGCGAAGAAACTCGGGCTCAGCCAACCGACAGTCACTACGCAAATTCGCAACCTGGAAAGCCAGTATGCGGTGGAGCTGTTCTATCGCGGCGGTCGACGCCTTACTCTCAGTGATGACGGCGCGCGGTTGCTGCCGATGGTCAAGGCGCTGCTGCAGCAGGAAGCCGATATTGAGTTCTTCCTGCGCAACAGTGGCCAGGCCCAAGGCAGCCTGCGCATTGCCGCCACCGCGCCGTATTACATCCTCGATCTGGTGAAGATCTTTCGCGAGCGCCTGCCACACGTCGAGGTTTCAGTGGAGATCGGCAATTCCCAGCAGGTGCTGGAACTGCTCGAGGACTATCGCGTAGACCTTGCCGCTTCGTCACAACTGGTTGAAGACGCTCGTCTGGTGCGTCGCGTATTGGGTACCGACCCGTTGGTGGTGGCGGTGCATCGCAACCATCCGTTGGCCAGCCGTGAATCGCTGCCGTTGTCGGCGCTCGCCGGGCACTGCCTGTTGGTGCGTGAACAAGGCTCGACTACGCGCAAACTGACCGAGCAGATGCTTGAAGAAGCCGGTGTCAAGGTGGGTTCGGTTGTCGAGATCGGCAGCCGTGAGTCGATTCGCGAGGCGGTGTTGCGCAACATCGGTATCAGCCTGATCGCCCGCCATGAAGTGCCGCACAACCCGGAGTTGCGGGTGCTGAGCCTGGAGAATGCGCCGGTGATGCATGAGTACCTGTATTGCCTGAAGGAACGGCGGCAGGCAAGGTTGCCAGCAGCTTTTCTTGGTTTGGCGCAGGAAGTGGCGGCGGTTGAGATATAGCTGATCAGCAGTACCTTGTGGGCGCTGGCTTGCCAGCGATGCAAGGCACAGCGTTGCTAACCCAGGCCACACCAAAATCTGCCTATACCACTATCACCATCTTTTGCTTCCCAGCCACAGAACCTTCGCATTAGCCCCCTAGCATGGCCCTCATTCGTTCAATGAGGTCCTGCCATGAACACGCCGCTCGCAAACCCTGGCGCACAAATGAAAGTGCGCGGTATCCACAAGCGCTTCGGCGCCTTTACCGCCCTGCAGGATGTCTCCCTCGACATCGCCGCCGGTGAATTGGTGTGTCTGCTGGGCCCGTCCGGCTGTGGCAAGACCACGCTGCTGCGCTGTATCGCCGGCTTGGAACGCCAGGACCGCGGCACCTTGTATATCGGCGACCGTGATATCTCCGATCTGCCACCCCAGGCCCGTGACTACGGAATCCTGTTTCAGTCCTATGCGCTGTTTCCGAACCTGACGGTCGAGGCCAACATCGCCTACGGCCTGGCGGGTAGCGGTCGTGAGGAAGTGCGCCAGCGAGTGGCACAGATGCTGGAGCTGGTCGGTTTGTCCGGCAGCGAGAAAAAGTACCCTGGTCAACTTTCCGGTGGTCAGCAGCAGCGAGTAGCCCTGGCGCGGGCCTTGGCTCCGGCTCCTTCTTTGCTGTTGCTCGACGAGCCGATGTCGGCCCTTGATGCCCGTGTTCGCGAGCACCTGTGCACCGAGCTGCGCCAGTTGCAGCGCCAGTTGGGCATTACCACGTTGATGGTCACGCACAATCAGGATGAGGCCATGCTCATGGCCGACCGCATCGCGGTGATGAACAACGGCCAGGTCGAGCAATACGCCACGCCTCAGGAAATCTACGACAAGCCCGCTACTCCGTTTGTGGCCGAGTTTGTCGGCCAGGGCAACTGGTTGCCGTTTCAGCGTCACAGTGACAGCCATGCTCAAGTCGGTGCGCTGAACATGCGGCTGGCCGACGGTGCTGGCCAAGCCCGTAGCGGACGTTTGTTCTGCCGCCCCGAAGCGATCAGCGTCAACCCTGCGGTGCATGAAGAAAACCTGTTCCCGGCACGGGTCCGCGAGATCACGTTCCTCGGCAACCGCTGCCGCATGAGTTTTGAGTTCAATGAACTGCCGGGCCATGCCCTGTTGGCCGAAGTCGCTCCCGAGTCGATGCCGCGCCTGGGCTCCCAGGATATCTGGGTAGCCTTGCCACCGCGCAGCCTGCAGGTGTTTGCCTGAGATGGCCGCGCCAATGGCCATGCCGATCGCACAGGCGAAGGCAGCACAGCGCTCCGGCGCTTCACTGGGTGATCGTCTGTTCGTGGTCGGCGGTAAATGGCTGCTGCTGCTCCTGCTGACCGTCGCGGTGTTGATGCCGCTGTTGGCGATCTTCTGGCGTGGTTTCAGCAGCGATGCCGGGCAGGGCGGTGGCTTGGTCGCCGCGCGTGAACTGTTTGCCAGCGCCAACTTTCACTGGCTGTTGGGCAATAGTCTGAAGGTGTCGCTCAGTGTTGCCGCGATTGTCGTGCCGCTGGCCTACCTGTTCGCCTATGCCCTGCAACGCACACTGATACCCGGTAAACGTATCTGGCGGGGTATCTCGCTGCTGCCGTTGCTGGCACCTTCGATGCTACCGGCCATTGCTCTGGTGTACCTGTTCGGTAATCAGGGGCTGCTGCGCGGGCTGCTCAGCGACAATATCTATGGCTTCTGGGGCATTGTCCTTGGTGAGGCGATCTACACCTTTCCCCATGCGCTGATGATCCTACTGTCGGCGCTGTCGCTGGCTGACGCGCGCTTGTTCGATGCCGCGTCGAGCATGGGCGCAGGCCCTTGGCGCGCGTTCCACAGCATTACCTGGCCGGCTACACGGCAGGCGGTGTTCGCCGCGTTCTGTCTGGTGTTCACCCTGACCATCACCGACTTCGGTGTGCCGGTAGTGGTTGGTGGCGACTATCAGGTGTTGGCGCTGGAAGCCTACAAGGCCGTGGTCGGGCAGCAGCAGTTCGGTCGCGGCGCGTTGATCGGCATGGTTTTGTTGGTGCCGGCACTGCTCAGCTTTACCGTCGATGCCTGGCTACGCCGGCGCCAGGGTGACTCAATGAGTGGCCGTGCCCAGGTGTTCCTGCCGCAACCGTCGCGTCGTCGCGATGCCTGGTTCCTGGCGATTGTATTGATGGTCTGCGCGGTGCTGCTGTTGGTGGTGGGCATGGCGGTGTACTCGTCGCTGGTGACCTTCTGGCCCTACAACATGACCTTGTCGCTCAAGCACTATCAGTTCGACGAAACCGCCGGCGGCGGCTGGCTGGCCTACACCAACAGCCTGACCATGGCCCTGGGCACGGCGTTGATCGGTAGCGCGGTGATCTTCACCGGTGCCTACCTGATGGAAAAGACCAAGGGCCAGCGCTCGCTGAACCTGGTATTGCGCCTGCTCAGCTTCGTGCCGATGGCGGTGCCGGGTTTGGTCCTGGGCCTGGGCTACGTGTTCTTTTTCAACCTGAGCAGCAACCCCTTGCACGTGTTCTACGGCAGCATGGCGCTGCTGGTGGTGTGCACCATTGCGCATTACTTGACCACCGCAAACATGACCGCGACCACCGCCCTGCGTCAGCTCGACGGCGAGTTCGAAGCGGCTGCGCTGTCGCTCAAGGCACCGCTGTACCGTCACTTTCTGCGGGTCACCGTGCCGATCTGCCTGCCGGCGCTGCTGGACATCATTCGCTACCTGTTCGTCTCGGCAATGACCACGGTGTCGGCAGCGATCTTTCTCTACAGCCCCGACACCATCCTCGCCGCTGTCGCCGTGTTGAACATGGACGATGCCGGCAACGTCGGCGGCGCTGCAGCGATGTCGACCCTGATCTTGCTGACCAGCGCCACTGTTTCGCTGCTCCTGGCCTGGGCCTCGCGTGGCCTGCTGCAACGTTCTCAAGCCTGGCGCCAACGCGCGCCAGGTCAATGATTGCCCTACCCAACCCTGTACTGTTCAAAGGAACCGCACCATGTTCAAGCCACTTGCTCTTGCCGCTGCCGTCCTCACTGCGTTCAGCCTGCAGGCCACTGCCGCCGAGACTCAGTTGACGGTCTACACCGCACTTGAAGCTGAACAACTCAAGAGCTACAAGCAGGCCTTTGAAAAGGCCAATCCGGATATCGAGATCAAGTGGGTACGCGATTCCACCGGCATCATCACCGCCAAACTGCTGGCCGAAAAAGACCGTCCGCAGGCTGACGCGGTATGGGGCTTGGCCGCTTCCAGCCTGGCGATCCTCGACCAGCAGGGCATGTTGCAAAGCTACGCACCAAAGGATCTGGACAAGATCGGCGGCAACTACCGCGATGCGGCCAACCCACCGGCTTGGGTCGGTATGGATGTCTGGGCGGCGACCATCTGTTTCAACACCATCGAAGCCGAGAAGCAGGGCCTGACCAAGCCGGTTAGCTGGCAGGACCTGACCAAGCCTGAGTACAAGGGCAAGATCGTCATGCCTAACCCGGCGTCGTCCGGTACAGGTTTCCTCGATGTCAGTGCCTGGCTGCAGACCTTCGGTGAGAAGCAGGGCTGGCAGTACATGGATGACCTGCACCAGAACATCGGCCAGTACGTTCACTCCGGCTCCAAGCCGTGCAAGCTGGCGGCAGCGGGTGAGTTCCCGATTGGTATCTCCTTCGAATACCCGGCTGTGCAGCTCAAGCGCCAGGGAGCGCCGCTGGACATCGTTCTGCCTAAGGAAGGCCTGGGTTGGGAAATCGAAGCCACTGCGGTGCTCAAGGGCAGCAAGCATGAAGACGCGGCCAAGCGCTTGGCCGACTTCTCGGCAAGCCCGGCAGCGATGGAGCTGTACAAGGAAAACTTCGCCGTGCTGGCCCAACCGGGCATCGCTCAGCCGCAGACCGAACTGCCGGCTGACTACGAACAGCGCCTGATCAAGAACGACTTTGCCTGGGCTTCGAAGAACCGTGACACCATCCTGGCCGAATGGCGTAAGCGCTATGACGGTAAGTCGGAGAAGGTAGCGCAGCAGTAATACCGGGTTGGCTTCATCGTCGGCAAGACCGGCTCCCACAAGATTGAGGTGCTGTGGATATCTCTGTGAGAGCTGGCCTTGTCAGCGATAAGGCCAGTGCAATTTTTGAAGGAATCTGAGATGACCGATCTACTGATTGTCGGCGCCGGCATTCTTGGCCTTTCGCATGCTTATGCCGCCGCCCGCCGTGGCCTCAAGGTGCGCGTATTTGAGCGCACTGCCACGCCCTTGGGCGCTTCAGTACGTAACTTCGGCCAGGCCCTGGTCACCGGCCAGCCACCGGGCGACATGCTTGAGCTGGCCAAGGCCAGCCGCGGGATCTGGGCGCACTGGTCGCGTCATGCTGGCTTTGAATTGAAGAGCAATGGTTCGCTGTTATTCGCGCGCACCGCCCTTGAACAGGAGCTGCTGGAAGCCTTTTGTGCCGAACGGGCTGTGGAACATGGCTACAAGGTCGAACTGTTGTCCGGTGCGGCGCTGAATGACCTGTACGGCGGCCAGTTTCGCCATCACCGTGCGGCCTTGCGCGGACTGGACGACCAGCAACTGTACTCCCGCGAAGCCATCCCGACCTTGATCCGCTTCCTGCAGCAGGAACTGGATGTGCAGTTTCATTTCTCCACTCTGGTGCGCGATATCCAGCCTGGAAAAGTATCGACCACCGCCGGTGATTTCAGTGCCGCGCAGACCGTGGTCTGCTCCGGGCATGACTATCAGACTTTGCTCGCCGAACCTATTGCCCAGCTGCAGCCACAGGTCTGCCGCTTGCAGATGCTGCGTGCACGCCCACGTTTCAAGCTCGACCTGCAACACGCGTTGCTGACGGGGCTTAGTTGTGTGCATTACGGTGCCTTCGCCGATCTGCCGCAGGCACAGGCCCTCACGGCGCAACTGCAGAGCAACAGCCCGCAGTTGATGGAGCACGGCATTCACCTGCTGATCAGTCCTACGCCCCATGGCGAGCTGATCATTGGCGATTCCCATGCCTATGGCAGCGATGCAGCGCCCTTCAATGCCGAGCAGGTGGACAACTGGATGATCGAGCTGGCCGAGCACACCCTCGGCGGTCGCATCGAGGTGGTCGAACGCTGGCAAGGCGTCTATGGTTCTGGCGGCCCCGGACCGTTTTCGCTTTTGCAGGTGGCGCCAGGCATCAGCGCAGCGTTGATGCACAGTGGCGTTGGCATGAGCGTCGGTCCGGCGCTGGCCGAGCGACACATCGCTCGACTGTTCAATGACATCGCATGAGGGGATAACAATGAGAACGGCCGAGCAGGTTGTCAGCGAACTCTTCGCCCTGTACCAGCAACATGGCGATGAAGATTACATCGGCGAGCCGGTGTCACAGTTGGAACATATGTCCCAGGCGGCGCAGTTGGCCCTGGACGAAGGCTTCGATGATGAAGTGGTGCTGGCGGCGTTCTTCCATGACATTGGCCATATTTGCGGCGGTGCCGAAGGTGATATGGGCGGCTACGGAGTGGTCAGCCATGAGCAGGTCGGTGCTGAATACTTGCGTCGCTGCGGTTTCAGCGAGCGCCTGGTTACGTTGGTGCAATACCACGTTGAAGCCAAGCGTTACCTGACGCTGCGTAAACCGGGTTACTACCAGCGCTTGAGTGAAGCCAGCCGTCGCACGCTGGAGTATCAAGGTGGGGTGATGAGCGAAGCTGAAGCCGATGCCTTTGAGCGTGACCCGCTGTGCAGCGTAAGCCTGCGCATGCGAGAGTGGGATGAGCTGGCCAAAGAGATGAATGTGCCGGTGATTGATTTGGACGTGCTCAAGGGCAAGGCGTTGGCGCTATTGCATTGATCCTATAGACCGCTATCGCCGGCAAGGCCCTAAAGCTCCTGCACCAGGCTATCTATCTGCTCCTGGCGCTCCGCTTGATTGAGCCTGGCTCCCGGATTAAGCGACGACCATTGCGGATGCGCCCGCGCCTTGCTCAAGGCTTCCGGCAGCTTGCCTTCACGCCAGCTTTGTTCTTGAGGCGCGCTCAACTTGATCCGCTCCATTGCCGCATGTCCACGGCTGTCCAGAGCCTCAATCAGCTGATGCTGACGCAGTGCCAACAGGCGCAGCACGCTGTCATCCACGGTCAATTCGCGTTGCCCCTTGAGCTTGCCTAGCAGGCGTGAGCCGTAGCTGCGCGCCGTTTGTAATGCCCCGCCAGCAATGGCCCCAGCCAGCGCCGCAGCCCCCAAGGTCAAGCCGCCGACCAGCAGGTCGACACCGGCACCTGCTGCAGCACCGGCAGCCACACCGCTACCCAGGCGTACGCCGAGCAGCTTGAGGGTTTCCGGGTTAAACAGATCATCGCCCCAGCGCCCGTCCAGCAGGGGTAAATCGCTGGCACTGGCGTCGTCCTTGCGAAAGGCGTAGAGCTTGAGCAAGGCCTCGACGCAGCGTTGTTCGCGCTGGCGAACGTCTTTGCGCAATGCTTCTATGGCCACAGCTTCGGCGCCAGGCTCAGCCACCACACTGCGTCGGCATGCCGCGCAATCGAGCAGCAGTTCGGCTATCAGACGTTTGCCGCTGAGTTGGCGGGCCTGGCGCTGCGCCTGCTGGTCGTCGATCAGCCGCTGCAAGGCCGGGCGAGATTTTTCCAGCATCAGCGCCAGGCTTTCGTAAAGGCGTCGTTCACCATCTTCCGGCGGCGCGACACTGTCGAAACGTACCAGCGCATGCAGTCCGAGGCGGGCCAGGGCTTCGCGCCAGTCGGGCTCACGATGGTCACTGCTGGCAACAAAGTTGAGCACGGGGAGCAGCGGCTTACCGCAGCTGGCGAGCACTTCCAGCTCATCCCGGTACTTGGCCAGCACCGGCTCGCGGGCATCGATGACATACAGCCCGGCATCACTGGCCAGCAATTGGCGCAGGACTTTGGCTTCCTGTTCGAAGCGCTGGCGCGCTTCGCTGCCTTGCAGAAAGCGCTCTAGCCGTGCCGGGCCGTCTAGGCGCTCGCCTGGTCGTTCCAGGCGTTCAAGGTAGTCGAGCAGGGCAATGGCGTCTTCCAGGCCTGGAGTGTCGTAGAGCTCAAGCAAGGGTTCGCCGTCCACCGACAGCCGTGCGCCTTCAACATGACGCGTGGTGCTTGGCCGATGGGACACTTCACCAAAGCCGACATCGCGGGTCAGGGTACGCAGCAGCGAGGTCTTGCCAACGTTGGTATGGCCGACCACGGCCAGTTTCAGCGGCTTAGTCATGGCCATGCTCCAGCCAGGTCAGTGGGGCGCTGTCGGCATGCTCCAGCCCCAATTGATCGAGCGCCTGATGCCAGTCGCCCAAGCGGTCGGCATCCAGGGCCTGGCCGGGCAATGCCTGCAGTAACCAGATGCGCGTGGCGCCAGCGTTGCGGGCAAGCTCAGCGAGCAGCGCCAGACTGCCGCGGTCCGGCGAGCGGCGCGGGTCGCAGGCGATGGCCAGGCGTGCTGGCGGGAAGCGGCTGAGCTGCTCGAGCAGCTTGTTACGTGATTCACGGCTGTCGAGGATGCCGGCGTTCTTCACCGTCGCCGGGAGGGTGGGTGGCCAGGGACGTTGATCGTCCAGTTCGAGGCCAACCAGCAAGGCGCCGTCACTGAGCTCTTCACCCACGCCGCGCACAATCTGCGGTAAGGCCTCTGGTGCGGCATCGTTGACGCCTAGGCGTTCACTGCTGGGCATCAGCGCCTCACGCAGTTGACTGTAGCCGGGTAAGTTGAGGTCCAGACGCAAGCGATCACGGCCCCTACGCCAGCGCCACAGGCTCAGGGCTGCGAGCACAAGGCGCGGGACGATGCCAAACACCAGTAATACCCCGAGCAGCCAGCTGGCCCAGGCCTGGCGAGCCAGCTCCAGGGCGGGTTGGCTGTCGCCACTGGCGCGGATCATGTCGATGTCTGGCACGTTGAAACCGAGCAGGGCTGGCACAGCGCCGAGGGCTTGGGTCAGTCCGACGAAGGTATCGGCGCCGAGGATGGTGGTCTCCCAGACGAAGCCATAACGGCGGGTGGCGAGCAGCACCAGCAGCATCACCAGCGCTGTGCTCAAGGCCACCAGCCACAGGCCGTGTACCAGCAGTCCAAGCAGCCAGCGGTTGAGTTTCTGACGTTGCAGCAGGACCAGCAGGGCGGGGGCTAAATGCGCGGCCTGGGCATCACGGGCGAATTTCTCACTGAGCCACAACCACAGCTTGCCCAACGTTGCGCCTTGCTCGCCGGCAAAGAAGAAACCCAGAGCCCATCCCAGCAGCAAAACCAGGTTCAAGCCCAGCAGGCTACCCAGGGCCCAGAACACATTGACCGGGCGTTGGCTGTCGCCCAGGGCGGCCAGGGCCAGGCCCGCGCCGCTGACAACGGCCACAACTGATAACAGTGCCAGAGCTAACCGTGCACCTTGTTTCCAGTGCTGCAGGGCGCTGCGCATGCCGTCGCGCTCGGCCAGCCACAAGGCACGCTGTTCGATACGCGTTGGCAGGTCGCCGCCGAACTGGCGGGCACGGCGATTGGCTTCCTGGTCCTCCAGGGGGCCGGCATGTTCCTCGCGCAGGCGTACCGCTTCAGTGAGCCAGCGTTTGTCCAGGTCAGTCAGTGCAGTCACGCGGTCTTCCATTGATCAATTCAGCTCAAAGCATAACCCAGGCATCGAAGATCGGGCTTTGCTATCCTCGCCAGGATGAAAACATCACTTCCCCTCAGCCTGATCGCGGCGCTCGCCGAGAACCGCGTAATCGGCATCGACAACAGCATGCCCTGGCATTTGCCGGGGGATTTCAAATATTTCAAGGCGACTACGCTGGGCAAGCCGATCATCATGGGCCGCAAGACCTGGGATTCGCTGGGCCGGCCATTGCCTGGGCGTCTGAACCTGGTGGTCAGTCGCCAGCCTGGGCTGCAGCTCGAAGGTGCCGAGGTGTTCGCTTCGCTGGATGAGGCGATAGTGCGTGCCGAACAGTGGGCGCTGGCGCAGGGTGTTGATGAGCTGATGCTGATTGGTGGTGCGCAACTGTATACCCAGGCGATTGAGCGTGGCCTGGCGGATCGGCTGTACCTGACGCGAGTGGAGCTGAACCCAGAGGGCGATGCGTGGTTTCCTGAGTTCGACTTGGCGCAGTGGGCGTTGGCCTCGACTCAGGCGAATCCGGCTGAAGGTGACAAGCCGGCGTATCACTTTGAGGTGTGGGAAAAGGCCTGATAAAGCTTCGCCGGCAAGACCGGCTCCCACACGCCAGACACTGTGGGAGTCGGCCTTGCCGGCGATGAGGCCCTGAAAGGCGCTACAACACTCAGGAATGCGTCAGTTCCGCATGCTCCTGGGCCTCCAGCAGCGTTTTGTCCGTCTGCTGCATCATCTGACTGGTGATCGCCCCTGCCGTCATCGAACCATTGACGTTCAACGCCGTACGGCCCATGTCGATCAGCGGTTCAACCGAGATCAGCAAGGCGACCAGTTCCACCGGCAAGCCCATGGCCGGCAGCACAATCAGCGCAGCAAAGGTTGCACCGCCACCGACACCGGCCACACCGGCTGAGCTGAGGGTCACGATAGCCACCAGGGTAGCGATCCACAGCGGGTCCAGTGGGTTGATGCCCACGGCCGGAGCCACCATCACCGCCAGCATTGCCGGGTACAGACCGGCACAGCCGTTCTGGCCAATGGTCGCGCCGAACGAGGCGGCAAAGCTGGCAATCGACTGTGGAATACCCAGGCGACGGGTTTGCGCTTCAATGCTCAGCGGGATGCTGGCGGCGCTGGAGCGACTGGTGAAGGCAAAGGTCAGCACCGGCCAGACCTTGCGGAAGAAACGCAGCGGATTGACGCCGCTGATCGCCAGCAACACACCGTGCACCACAAACATCAGCCCCAGGCCGATATACGAAACCACGACGAAGCTACCGAGCTTGAGGATGTCGTCCAGGTTCGAGCTGGCGACCACCTTGGTCATCAGTGCCAGGACACCATACGGGGTGAGCTTCATCACCAGGCGCACCAGGCGCATCACCCAGGCTTGCAGGGTGTCGATGGCGGCCAGGGCGCGATTGCCCTTGTCCGCGTCATCCTTGAGCAACTGCAGGGCAGCCATGCCAAGGAACACGGCAAAGATCACCACGCTGATGATCGACGTCGGTTTGGCCCGAGCCAGATCGCCGACTGGGTTGCTCGGAATGAACGACAGCAGCAGCTGCGGGATATTCAGGTCAGCGACCTTGCCCACGTAATCACTTTGGATTGCCTGCATCCGCGCGGTTTCGGCGGTGCCGGCCACCAGGCCCTCGGCGGTCAGGCCGAACAGGTTGGTCAGGGCAATGCCGATCAGTGCGGCGATGGCTGTGGTGAACAGCAGGGTGCCAATGGTCAGGAAGCTGATCTTGCCCAGTGACGAGGCATTGTGCAGACGGGCCACGGCGCTGAGGATCGACGCGAAGATCAGTGGCATGACGATCATCTGCAACAACTGCACATAACCGTTGCCGACCAGATCGAGCCAACTGATGGTGGCTTTGAGAATCGGGTCGCCAGCGCCATAAATGGCATGCAGGACAGCACCGAACAGCACGCCGAGCACCAGGCCGACCAGAACTTTCTTGGCCAGGCTCCAGTTGCCATGACGGGTTTGGGCCAGGCCTAGCAGCAAGGCCAGGAACGCCAGCAGATTGAGTGACAGCGGCAGATTCATTGGAGCTCCAGAGAAAAAGCGGGGCATCGCCTCTGTGTGCGATTGCGAACAGAAATGCTAACAGCATGAAAACGAACGAATTTATATCAAAAGGTAATTTACTTAGTCGTTTTTGGAATATAGGCGTGTCGCAAATGACATGAGCAACGCCGTTCTGGGGTGTGTCGGCGTCGCTGTCAGGTGCTCTTGGCGTGTACACATTGGCTAGCGTGGGCGGGCCTATTTTCTGGAGAAATGCACATGACGTCTGCTCCGAAAGTTCTCGCCGCCGGCCTGGCACTGCTGCTGACCGGTCAAACCTGGGCCAGCGAACTCAAGCACTGGCCGGCTGACGCTGCCAAGCAACTGGACACGATGATCGCGGCCAATGCCAACAAAGGCAATTACGCCGTCTTTGACATGGATAACACCAGCTACCGCTTCGACCTCGAAGAGTCGCTGCTGCCGTTTATGGAAAACAAGGGCCTGCTCAGCCGCGAAAAGCTCGATCCCTCATTGAAGCTGATGCCATTCAAGGACACCGCCGAGCACAAGGAAAGTTTGTTCAGTTATTACTACCGGCTCTGCGAAATCGACGACATGGTCTGTTATCCATGGGTTGCCCAAGTGTTCTCCGGCTTTACCCTAAAGGAGCTCAAAGGCTATGTCGACGAGTTGATGACCTCTGGAAAGCCTATTCCAAGCACCTATTTTGAGGGTGATCAGGTCAAGACCATCGAGGTGCAGCCGCCGAAAGTCTTTACTGGCCAGACCGAGCTGTTCAACAAACTGATGGCCAATGGCATCGAGGTCTATGTCATGACAGCAGCGTCTGAAGAGCTGGTGCGTATGGTCGCCTCCGACCCCAAGTACGGCTACAACGTCAAACCGCAGAACGTGATTGGCGTCAGCCTGTTGCTCAAGGATCGTGAAAACGGCGCGCTGACCACGGCGCGCAAGCAGATCAGCGCTGGCAACTATGACCCGCAGGCCAATATGGGCTTGGAGCTGACCCCGTACTTGTGGACCCCTGCCACCTGGATGGCGGGCAAGCAGGCCGCGATCCTCACCTACATCGATCAATGGAAAAAGCCGGTGCTGGTTGGCGGTGATACGCCAACCAGTGACGGTTATATGCAGTTTCACAGTGTCGATGTGAGCAAGGGGGGTATACACCTGTGGATAAATCGCAAAGCCAAGTACATGGAACAGCTCAACGGCATGATTGCCCAGAATGCCGCCGCCCAGGCCAAAGAAGGCTTGGCGGTGACTGCGGACAAGAACTGGGTGATTGTCACACCTGAGCAGATTCAATAAGCCGCTGCCCACAGTCTTTGGTTGAGTCTGGTGTGGGGTCAGCGTTTGTTCAGGCCTTTGGCCAAGCGATCCCCGCCCAGCTGAATCAAGGCTACCAGTACCACCAGCATGACAATCACGGTGAGCATGATCTGGCTGTCGAAGCGCTGGTAGCCGTAACGGTAAGCGATGTCGCCCAACCCACCCGCACCGATGGCACCGGCCATGGCTGAGGAGTTGATCATGGTCACCAGGGTGATGGTGAAGCCGCCGACGATGCCCGGCAGGGCTTCGGGCAGCAACACGTGCCAGACGATATGCCAGCGTCGGCAGCCCATGGCCTGGGCGGCTTCGATCAGGCCATGGTCGACTTCACGCAAGCTGACTTCGGCAATTCTCGCGAAGAACGGCGTGGCGGCAATGGTCAGCGGCACCACAGCCGCCCAGACGCCATAGGTGGTACCGACGATCAAGCGTGTGAAGGGGATCAGTGCGACCATCAGGATCAGAAACGGGATCGAGCGGAACAGGTTGACGAAGGCACCAAGCACCCGGTTCAGGGTGGGGGCTTCGAAGATTCCACCCTTGCCGCTGGTAACGAGGATGACCGCCAACGGTATTCCGGCCAACAAGGCGATCAATGATGACACCCCGACCATCAGCAGGGTATCGAGTACTCCTTGCAGCAGGCGCTCAGTCCACATATCCCAGTACCTCTAGCTGCGTGGCCCATTGCCGGGCACGTTGGATGATTTGTTCATGGCTGTGAGGGGAGTTGGTCACCGACAGCACCAGCCGCCCCAGCGGCCTGCCTTGTATGGCGTCGATGCCGCCTTGTAGCAAGCGGATCTGGCCACCGAGGCTGGTGAACAATGTGGATAACTCCGGAGCCTGCTGGTCACTGCCGCTGACTCTGAGATCCAGAACCAGGCCTGCGTCTACACCGTTTGCCTGGGGCTGCAGCAGGGCCTGCAAGCTGGCCGGCAAGGCGGCTTGCAACGGTGCAAGCAAGGTCTTGCTGACATCATGCTGAGGATCGCCGAAGACCCGCCAAACCGCGCCCTGCTCAACGATGCGCCCGCGCTCAAGCACCACCACCCGTTGGCAGATATCGCGGATGACGGCCATCTCATGGGTAATCAGCACGATGGTCAGGCCCAGGCGCTGGTTGATGTCGCGCAGCAATTCGAGAATGGAGGCGGTCGTTTCCGGGTCGAGCGCCGAGGTGGCCTCATCGCAGAGGAGGATATCTGGATCGTGTACCAGCGCCCGGGCGATGCCGACGCGCTGCTTTTGCCCGCCCGACAGTTGTGCCGGATAAGCGTGATGCTTCTGTTCCAAGCCAACCAGCTCCAGTAACTCGGCAACTTTGCGCTGGCGTTGGGCCTTGGGCACACCGGCAACCTTAAGTGGCAGTTCGACGTTCTGCCAGACCGTCTTGGCCGACATCAGGTTGAAATGCTGGAAGATCATGCCGATGCGTCGGCGCAGTTGTACCAGGCGGTCTTCGTCGAATTCGCCGATGTCGATCTGGTCGATCAGCACCCGGCCAGTGCTCGGTTGTTCGAGCCGATTGATGGTGCGGATCAGCGACGACTTGCCTGCACCGCTGCGACCGATAATGCCGAAGATTTCGCCACGCTGGATGTTCAGGTCGATGGCTTCAAGCGCCGGCGTCGCTTGCCCGGGATACGTTTTCCCCAGGCCAATGAAGCGTACATGGGCATTGCCCAGCTCCGGGCGCAGGGCCCGTTGCTGAGCCTGATGCAGTGGCGCCGAGGATTGTTGCCCAGGTGTTGCAAGGGCGGTGACGGCGCTCATGTCAGCTCTCCCATCCCGGTTGGTAAAGCTTGCCATGGGCTTTATCCAGCGCTGCCCGCACGGCGGGCGAGTGCTGATAGATGTCGATGAATTTGGCCAGACGCGGATCGCCCTTGGTCTGCGGGCGAATGACGAACTGGATCACGTATTCCTTGTGGTCGAGGCCGTCGAACAGCAGCGCTGAGGTGGCATCGAAGGTATTGGCCAGGCGAATGTAGGCGGGATACCCCTGAACCAGGTCCGCATCATCATAGGCGCGCACCAGTTGCACTGCTTCGACCTGCAGGATCTTCAACTGCTTGGGATTGGCGACGATGTCTTCTTCGGTGGCCTTGTAGCCAACGCCTTGCTTGAGGGTAATCAGGCCGGCCTTGGCCAGCAGCTGCAGGCCTCGGCCGCTGTTGATCGGGTCATTGGCGATGGCAACGCTGGCGCCCTTGGGCAGTTCGTCGAAACTTTTGTACTGTTTCGAATACAGGCCGACATTGTTGATGATGCCCGACGCATAGGGCACCAAATCAAAACCTGCCGCTGCCTTGGCGTTTTCCAGGAACGGGATGTGCTGGAAGTAGTTCACGTCAATGTCGCCGCTGGCCAAGCTGACATTCGGCGCGATCCAGTCGCTGAACTCGATCAGCTCGACGCTCAAGCCCTGTTTTTTCGCTTCACTGACGGCCGCTTCCAGCGGGATGGCGAACGCGGCGGTAGTGCCGACTTTCAACGGTGCGTCGGCCGCCTGGGTAATCCCGGACAAGCCCAGGCTCAGGAGCAGGGCCGCGACAGGGCGGGCAAAAAAAGTCTTAAGCATGCTGTAGCGCTCCAGTCGGGGTGGTGTGGCGATAGCTGGCGCCGGGATGGTCGGCAGGCAACAGGGGATGGTCAGTGGCAAACAGCTTTTCGCGCAGGCTGCCTTGTTCGTAGGCGGTCTTGTAGGAGCCGCGACGCTGCAACTCGGGGATCACCAGGTCAATGAAGTCGACATAGCTTTCCGGGGTTACGGTGCGAGTCAGGTTGAAGCCGTCCAGGCCGGTTTCAGCGATCCAGCTTTCCAGTTCGTCGGCAACCTGGCTCGGCGATCCCACCAGGGTGATGTAGCGCCCGCCAAGGGCGTGCTGGTCAAGTAGCTTGCGCCGGGTCCAGTCGTTGTTCTGCAGGGTTTTGGTCGCCGACTGGATGGCATTGCTCTGCACATAGTGGATCGGCTCGTCCAGCGCGTAGGCGGAAAAGTCGATGCCGGTGGAGCTGGCGAAATGCGCAACGCCCGCTTCGGCACTGGCGTAGCGCAGGTATTCGGCGTGCTTGGCCCAGGCTTGTTCCTCGGTGCGGGCGACTATCACGGTCAGGCCCATGAATACTTTGATCGCCTCGGGATCACGCCCGGCAGCCACGGCGGCCGCACGCACCTTGTCGACCTGGGCTCGGGTGCCGGCCTTGGTCTGGCCACTGATGAACACGCATTCGGCGTGGTTGCCGGCAAAGCCCAGACCGCGCTCGGAGCTGCCCGCCTGGAACAGTACCGGGGTGCGCTGTGGCGACGGTTCGCACAGGTGATATCCCTCGACCCGATAGAACTCGCCCTGGTGACGCACTTTGTGCACTTTGTCCGGCCGAGCGTAGACGCGCTGCTGACGGTCGTTGGCCACCGCGTCGTGTTCCCAGCTGCCTTCGAGCAGCTTGTACAGCACCTGCATGTATTCATCGGCCTGGTCGTAGCGGCGGTCGTGTTCAGTTTGTTGCTCCAGGCCCATGGCCCGGGCGGCGCTGTCCAGATAGCCGGTGACAATGTTCCAGCCGACCCGGCCACGGCTCAGGTGGTCGAGGGTCGAGAGCTTGCGGGCGAACAGATACGGCGGTTCGTAGGTCAGGTTGGCCGTCAGGCCAAAGCCCAGGTGGCGGGTCACGGCGGCCATGGCCGATACCAGCAGCAAAGGGTCGTTGACCGGTAGCTGGATCGACTCCTTGAGCGGCACGTCGACGTTGTTCTGGTACACATCGTAAACACCGACGATATCGGCGATGAACAGCCCATCGAACAGCCCGCGTTCCAGCAACTGGGCCAGTTCGGTCCAGTACTCCAGGGTCTTGTATTGGCTGGAAGTGTCGCGAGGGTGAGTCCACAAGCCGTGATTGATGTGGCCAATGCAGTTCATGTTGAAGGCATTGAGGAGGATCTTTTTCTTGGCCATCAGATGGTTCCCCGCAGCGGTGGGTTCTCATCGTTGAGGTAGTAATTGCCGATGGCGTGGTACTTCCAGCGCACCGGGTCGTGCAGGGTATGCACGCGGGCATTGCGCCAGTGGCGGTCCAGGCCGTGTTCGGCAAGGGTGGACTGACTACCCGCGAGTTCGAACAGGGTGCTGCCGGCGGCAAGGGAGATTTCGGTGCTGATTGCCCGCGCCTCAGCGACGGCGATGGAGGCAGCGGCCACAGTGCTGGCGTTGGTTTCGGCCTGGGCCTGGTCGAGAAACTCACCTGCACGTTCAAGAAGGGCTTCGGCGGCGTGCAGACGGATCGCCAGGTGACCAAAGGATTTCAGGGTCAGCGGATCGTCGCTGGCCTTGTCGATGCCCGCGTCGATCCATGGTCGGCTGCGGGTACGTACAAACTGCAGTGCATCTTCGTAGGCGGCGCGGGCGATGCCGGTATCGATGGCGGCATGAAGAATCTGTGCCAGTGGGCCGACAGTAGTTGGCCGTTCGAAGGCGCTCTGGAAGGCAATCACATCCTCGGCTGCGACCCGGACATTCTCAAACAGCACTGAACCGCTGCCGGTGGTGCGCTGGCCAAAGCCACTCCAGTCGTCGATCACTTGCAGCCCGTCGCTGTCAGCAGGGACAAACACCAGTTGTTGCACGCCCTGCTCGTCGACCACCGACGTGGGGATGCGTTGGGCGTAGAGGGCGCCGGTGGCGTAGAACTTGCGCCCATTGATGCGGTAGCCGTCACCGTCACGGTTTAGCGCCGTAGTACGATCATGGGCGGTTTTGGTACCAAGTTCGGCCAGGGCATTTCCGAAGCGTTTGCCGGCCAGCACTTCAGCGTAAAGGCGCTGCTGTTGCTGCAGGCTGCCGTTTACCCGCAGCACTTCCAGGGCATAGAAATGGTTCTGTGGAATCTGGCCGAGGGAAGCATCGGCCTGGGCGATGCGCGCGATTACTTTGGCCAGGGTGACGTTGGAGACACCGGCACCCCCAAGGGCTTTGGGCACGCTGATGGCCCACAGGCCGGAACGCGAGAATAGCGCCAGTTCCGGATGAGGCAGGCGGCGTTCGCGGTCGCGCAGGATGCTGTCACGGCGCAGCTCGCCAGCCAGTTCTTCGGCAACTTGCAAAGCCTGGGCGTCAGTGTGAATGACCGCGACGTTTTCGTGCGGTTGCGGCAGAAGGCTCATAAATAGGCTCCAGAGGTCTGGTCAGATCCAGGAATGCCGGGCAGGCAAGGTACCGTTGAGGTGATAGGTGCCGACGGCGTGGTATTTCCAGCGCACCGGGTCGTGCAGGGTGTGCACGCGGGCATTGCGCCAATGCCGGTCGAGGTTGAACTCGGCGAGGGTGGCGCGGCTGCCGGCCAGTTCGAACAGCTTCTCGCTGGCCAGCAAGGCGATCTCGGTGGTCAACACCTTGGCTTCGGCCACGGCAATCGAGGCACGGGCTGCCGCAGCAGCATCCACGGGGGCTGCGTTGACTTCATCAAGGGTGCGCGCTGCTTTGCTCTGCAAGGCCTGGGCGGCATGCAGCTCAAGTTGCAGGCGACCGATATCGGCGATCACGTAGAGGTCATCGCTGGCGCGCTCGACCTTGGCGTCGATCCATGGCCGTGAGCGTTCGCGCACAAAGGTGATGGCGTCGGCAACGGCGGCTTCGGCGATGCCCAGATCAATGGCGGCCTGGATTAGCTGCGAGGCGGCGCCCTGGATATTCGGCACCTCATTCTGGCGCCAGTTGTCGACGACCAGTTCGGCATCGACCTGAACCCGGTCGAGCAATACGGTGCCGCTGGCGGTGGTGCGTTGGCCGAATCCGGACCAGTCATCGACGATGCGCAGCCCTGGCGTGCCGCGACGAACAAAGGCCAGCACCTGACGGCCCTCATCGTTCAGAGCCTTGACGGCCACCCAATGGGCGAACAAGGCGCCGGTGGAATAGAACTTTTCGCCACTGAGCACATAGTGATCACCCTCACGGCTGATCCGCGCCTTAAGGTCCAGGGTGTGCTTGCTGCCACGCTCTGGTCCGGCATTACCGATCCGCCAGCCGTCGAGCACCGATTTGAACAACAGCTCCTGCTGTCGTTCGTTGGCAGTGCCTTTGAGCAGTTGCAGCATGCCAAACTGGTTTTGCGGAATTTGTCCCAGCGCCGGATCCGCGGCACTGATGATGCGAAACACTTCGGCGATGGTGACAAAAGACACCTGTGCGCCGCCATGCTCGCGGGGAATGGAAATACTACCCAGACCGCTGCGGGTGAACTGTTCGATTTCTGCCCAGGGCAGCTTGCGTTGCTGGTCGCGGCGAGCGGCTTGACGGCGGGCTAGTTCGGCCAGCTCATGGGCGGCCTGCAAGGCTTCAGCGTCACTGCGTAGCACCTTGGCGGGCAACAGCAGTGGGGCGCTGTCCAGATCACTGTGGACATTGGTTTCTGCCAGACTGGACATCAGTACTGCTCCTTGGCTGTACTCAATGCCCTGGCGTTACGCACTGGGGTGATTGTGTTCCTGACCATACCTTACCTCACGTATTGAAAAGGTCGGCGCAGGCTGCGCCGACTGAAATGCGCTGGTCCGGTGGTCCGGTTTATATACCCTAATGCTGTATAAAAATTAAATAAACTAACTTTTTGGAATAAATATAGAAGCGCTCAACGACGCTTTGCGTATACCCGAAGGTAGGCGGCGGGTGCCCACTGCGAGCAGTTGCCGACTCGGTCAAGAATGCAGTAGCTCAGCTCCAGGTGTGGGTCTGGTCCGCCTTCGTGGATGAGCGCCAAAGGGATCTTCGCCTGCAGTGGATGGCCGACCTGGCACTGCTTCAAGGTCGGCAGGTCAAAGCGCAGGTCGCCCCAACGCAAGGTAACCCGATCGCCTTTGGCCATGTTTTGATACGGAGCCAGGGTGCAGGGTAGATCGCCACACAGGCTATTGAGGAAAAGGCCTTCGCGACGCAGCTGACTCGCTAGTTGCACGGGCTGCAGGTGCGCGTGGGCGCCGTTGCCACCTGGGCAGTCGAGTTTGGCCAATACCTGCAGCTCGGGTGAGCGCAGTGGGCGACTGCCGGGCTTGAGCAGACGATAATGCAGGCGGTGGATTCCGCTGTGCAGCAGGGCAGCGGGTACACGAAAATCGATACTGTCATCCGCTTCCTGAGTTTGCAGGGTGTGGGCGGCAACAAAGCGTTGCCCCCAGAACAGGGTGAGTAGATCGCCGGCTTCCATTGGTGGTTGGATCTGCACGCGTGCGCG
Source organism: Pseudomonas sp. S06B 330 (assembly GCF_002845275.2). Lineage (NCBI taxonomy): Bacteria > Pseudomonadati > Pseudomonadota > Gammaproteobacteria > Pseudomonadales > Pseudomonadaceae > Pseudomonas > Pseudomonas tussilaginis. The sequence continues at coordinate 404,365 of NZ_CP088149.1, forward strand.
CAAGCGTGCCGCGCTGTGGCGTCCAATACCGCCAGCATTGATGCCGGGAAGGGCTGGCGGGGAAAGTTCGGGTCCTTGGCTGACATGGGGCATGGTGCGCATCCTTGGCATGGTCATCTGCGGGATTGGCGGTTATTGGCCAGCAAGCGCAAAGGATCAAGCCCGCGCACTGCCAATTGGCCGACAGTGGCAAACTTCGGAACAGGACTACGCCCACAGGAAAAACCTGTAGGTGAGGTAGGGGATGGTGTCTGGCGGGAAACTCAGTACCCGGTGTTCTGGGTACCGAGGAATTTGCCGAGGAACTGACGCGTGCGCTCTTCCTTCGGGTGAGCGAACAGCGTGCGGGCTTCACCCTGTTCGACAATCACCCCCTTGTCGAAAAAGATCACCCGGTTGGCGACATCACGGGCAAAGCTCATCTCGTGGGTGACGATGATCATGGTGCGCTTTTCTTCGGCCAGGCCGCGAATGGTTGCCAGTACCTCACCGACCAATTCGGGGTCCAGGGCCGAAGTGGGCTCGTCGAAGAGAATTACCTCGGGCTCCATTGCCAGGGCGCGGGCAATTGCCACCCGTTGCTGCTGGCCACCGGACAACTTGCGCGGGTAGGACGTTTCTTTGCCTGCCAGACCGACTTTGGCCAGCAGCTTCATGCCCAATGCGACGGCCTGTTCACGAGGTGTCTTCTTGACCACCAGGGGGCCTTCAATGACGTTCTCCAGTGCCGTGCGATGGGGGAACAGGTTGAAGTTCTGGAACACGAAGCCGACCTGCTGGCGCAGCTTGCGGATTAACCCTTGCTGCTGGCTGAGCGGGCGGTTGGCATCGATTTCCACATCACCGACCTGGATACGGCCGCTACTGGGCGTTTCCAGCAGATTCAGGCATCGCAGAAAGGTTGTCTTGCCAGAACCGCTGGGGCCGATGATGGCGATGACTTCACCCGCGTCGACCTTGAGGCTGATGTCCTTGAGTACCGTCTGACCATTGAACTGCTTGCTCAGTCGCTCTACCACAATCATGCCTCAGGACTCCTGGTCGTGTCGGTTGACCCGCGCTTCCAGGCGGTTCTGAAAGTGTGCGAGAACGCTGGCCAGCACCCAGTAAATCAGTGCTGCGGCAAGGTACATGGTGAAGATTTCAAAGGTACGAGCCGTGATCAATTGGGCCTGGCGGAACAGTTCGGGCACCTGAATGGTGGCGGCCAGAGCGGTGTCTTTGACCAGAGAAATAAAACTGTTACCCAGCGGGGGTAAAGCAGTGCGCGCAGCTTGAGGCAGGATCGCCCGGCGCATGGCCTGGCCACGGGTCATGCCGATGCTGGCGGCCGCTTCCCATTGGCCGCGATCGATCGAGCCAATCGCGGCACGGAGGATTTCACAGGCGTAGGCGGCCATGTTCAGCGAGAAGCCGATTAGCGCTGCCGGCAACGGGTCCAGCTCCAGTCCCAACTGCGGCAGGCCGTAATAGATCATAAACAGCTGTACCAGCAGCGGTGTACCACGGAAAAACGACACATAAACCCGCGCCGTCCAGCTCAACAGCTTGAGTGACGACAGCCGCATCAGCGCCAGGCCGAACCCCAGCAACAGGCCGAAGAACATCCCGCCGAGGCTGAGGATCACCGTGTAGTACGCGCCCTTGAGCAGAAAGGGCGCGCTGTCGAGGGCAAGCTGCAGGCTTTCCTCGATCATTGAGTGACGTCAGCCTGGAAGTACTTCTCGGAGATTTGCTTCAAGGTGCCGTCGGCGCGCAGCTTGTCCAGTGCCTTGTTGAGGGCTTCGAGCAGCTCCGGCTCACCCTTACGCAGTGCTATGCCCGCTTCCTGGCGAGAGAAGGCTTCGCCGGTGACGCTGGTGTCCTTGGCCTTCTTGGCGTACTCCAGTGCGGCCAGGCGATCGATCAGGGTGGCGTCGATGCGGCCAACGCGCAGGTCCTGGAACTTGCTTGGGTCGTCGTCGTAGGTTTTGATTTCGGCCTGCGGGACGTTCTCCTTTAGCCACTGCTCATAGTTGGTGCCCAGGCCTACGCCGACTTTCTTACCGGCCAGGTCGGCAGCGGTCTTGATATTGAGCTCATCCTTTTTCTTGGTCAGCACCAGCGCTTGAATGCCGGAAACGGTGTAGGGCTGGGAGAAGTCGTATTTTTTCTTGCGCTCCTCAGAGATGGTCACCTGGTTGATCACCACGTCCAGGCGCTTGGACTCAAGCGCGGCGAGGATGCCATCCCATTTGGTCGGCTGCAGCTTGGCTTTGACGCCCAACTCCTTGGCCAGGGCCTCGGACAGTTCCACTTCGAACCCGGCCAGCTTGCCGTCTGCATCGACGAAACTGAATGGGGGGTAGGTGCCTTCCAGGCCAACGCTGATTACACCCTTTTCCTTGATGGATTTCAGTTGCTCACCGGCAACCGCGTGGCTGAGCAGACTGGCACCCAACAGCAGGGCGACGCTCGCGTTGAGAAGCTGTTTTCCGATTACTGTCATGACGAAGCCCCAATGTTGTTGTGTAGTGGTAGGCGACTATAGGGTGACGTTAATAGGCTTAAAAATAATATAAATGCATCTTCTTATATTATTTGGGAATAATTAGTTCAGCTGTTCCAGACCTCAGGGTAGGCGAATAATGCCGGTGCCCCACCGGTATGCAGGAAAATCAGTGGGCCGTCGTCAAATCGCTGGCGAGCAATGCCGTCGAGCAAGCCGGCCATGGCCTTGCCGGTGTACACCGGATCCAGCAGTAAACCTTCCTGACTGGCCAGTAGGCGAATGGCGGCGAGGGTGCCAGCGTTCGGCTCGCCATAGCGAGGGGCGAAATATTCGTCCCACAGTTCGACCTTGAAGTGCTTGGGCAAGTGCACGCCGAGAAGTTCAGCCGTGCGCTCGGCAAGCCCCTGGACCTTGGGCCTTTGGGCCTCATCTGTGCGGGACACCGTCACACCAATCACCGGCAGCTTTGGCAGGGCTTCGGCCAAGGCCAAGGCCAGGCCGCTGTGAGTGCCAGCGCTGCCGGAAGCGAGCACCACAGCGGCAAAGCGCTGACCGCCGTGTTTGATCTGTTCGGCAAGCTCCAGGCCTGCGCGTACGTAGCCCAGCGCCCCGAGCGCATTGGAGCCGCCGATCGGCACGATGTAGGGTTTGCGCCCGCTGGCATGCAGGCGTACAGCCAGGGCTTGCAGTTGTTGCTCGGCGTTGTCGAGGTTATCCACAAGCTCGACCTTGGCGTCGAACAGTTCCAGCAACAGACGGTTGCCGTTGCTTTGGTAATTCGGTGAATCGGTGCCGATCGGATTTTCCAGCAGTGCGACACAACCCAGGCCCAGTTGCGCGGCGAGCGCCGCGGTCTGGCGCACATGGTTGGACTGGATCGCACCGGCAGTAACCAACGTGTCGGCGCCCTTGCTCAAGGCATCGGCCGCCAGGTATTCGAGTTTGCGCAGCTTGTTGCCGCCCAGAGCAAGGGGAGTGCAGTCGTCACGTTTGACGTAGATGTCTCGGCCGACCCAGGCCGAGAGGCGATGCAGTTTTTCCAGCGCGGTCGGCGCGCCAAGCAGGTCCAGACGATTGAAGCGGGATAGCTGTCGGTCGATCATGGCAATACATCTGCAAGGGAAAATTCGACTATAGGCAGCCTCTGGTCAGTGGGCAACTTCCGGCCTTATGCCTGATTTATCGCGTTTTGGAATAACGGATTATTTTTTCCCGTAAGGGCATTTGCCGTACAGTGAGGGCTGATCTGACAGCATTTTCATTCCATTCACCGTAGCGACAGGGAGACGTAACCGTGAGCGAGAACGCGCAAACAGGGCATTGGCAATTGCAGGGCATCGTTGCCGGCTTGCGCAGCGCCCGTGACAAATGGCGCAGCAGCAATGGCCGTAGCAGTGGCGAGCAGGGGGGGCGGGAATTGCCTTCGCGCGAAGCCATGCGGCACATCCTCGAGCAATTGTGTGGGGCGCTTTTCCCCATGCGCCTGGGGCCTGTCGACCTGCGCGAGGAAAGCGAGGATTTCTACGTCGGTCATACCCTCGACTCGGCCCTGACAGCTTTGCATGCCCAGGCGCGTCTGGAGCTGCGCTACGTCGCTCGCCAAGGCAAGTGCGATGCCGCTGAGGTCGATGCCAAGGCGCTGCGTCTGATTCAGGATTTCGCCGCAGCCCTGCCGGGTTTGCGCAGCATCCTCGATACCGATGTGCTGGCGGCCTTCCATGGTGACCCGGCGGCGCGCAGTGTCGATGAGGTGTTGCTGTGCTATCCGGGTATTCTTGCGGTGATCCATCATCGCCTGGCCCACCACCTCTACCGTTCTGGCCTGCCGTTACTGGCGCGGATCAGTTCGGAGCTGGCGCATTCGGCGACCGGTATCGACATCCATCCTGGTGCTCAGATCGGAAAAAGCTTCTTCATCGACCACGGTACGGGTGTGGTGATTGGCGAAACCGCAATCATTGGTGAGCGGGTACGCATCTACCAGGCCGTGACCTTGGGGGCCAAGCGCTTTCCGGCGGACGAGGATGGGCAGTTGCAAAAGGGCCATCCGCGTCACCCGATCGTCGAAGACGACGTGGTGATTTATGCCGGCGCAACTATTCTGGGACGCATCACTATTGGCAAGGGTTCGACCATTGGTGGCAATGTCTGGCTGACCCGCAGCGTGGTTCCGGGCAGCAACCTGACCCAGGCCAATTTGCAGCATGATGACGGCACTCAAAAGTAAATTCGCAATGGTGTCTAGGGCCTTGCCCCAGGCTTGAGTTGCGGCACTGGGTCGCATCGCGACCCCCATCCGTGTTTAACTTGAACGCTTGTTCAAGTTAAAACGGTGGTCCGCTGCCGGTGTTCAAAAGGAGAAAACCCTTTGCCGAACCCGTTCAATCCAAGCCTTTCCCCTCATGTCGAGGTGCACATTTAATGGGTGCGCCGAGTTCCTTACCTAGCGGCAAAATCCGCATGAATCCGCCGGTTTTCTACTTCGCGGCGAGTTTTATCCTCATTTTCGGACTGGTGGTCATCAGCAATCCGCAGGCGGCCGGCGAATGGTTGCTGGCGGCGCAGAACTGGGCGGCCAACACGGTCGGCTGGTACTACATGCTGGCGATGACGCTGTACCTGGTCTTCGTGGTGGTCACCGCCTTGTCCGGTTACGGCAAGATCAAGCTCGGTGCCGACCACGACGAACCCGAGTTCAGCTACTTGTCCTGGGCCGGCATGCTCTTCGCCGCTGGCATCAGTATTACCTTGTTCTTCTTTTGCGTCTCCGAACCACTGACTCACATGCTCCAACCGCCCCAAGGGGAAGCCGGAACAGTCGAGGCCGGGCGTCAGGCCATGCAGTTGCTGTTCCTGCATTGGGGCCTGCATGGCTGGGGGGTGTTTGCCTTCGTCGGTATGGCCCTGGCCTACTTCGCCTATCGGCATAACCTGCCGCTGGCGCTGCGCTCAGCGCTCTACCCGCTGATCGGCAAGCGTATCAACGGGCCCATCGGCTATGCCGTGGACGGCTTTGGCATTATTGCCACGGTCTTTGGTCTGGGCGCGGACATGGGCTTTGGTGTACTGCACCTGAACTCGGGCCTGGACTACCTGTTTGGCATTCCTCATACCCAATGGGTGCAGGTGGCGCTGATCACCCTGATGATGGGCGCGGCGGTAGCGGTGGCGGTGGCCGGAGTCGAGAAGGGTGTGCGGGTGATGTCCGACATCAACATGTTCCTGGCCTGTGCGCTGCTGTTGTTCGTGCTGTTCGCCGGGCCTACCCAGCACCTGTTCAATACCTTGATTCAGAACCTGGGTGATTACCTCGGAGCGCTGCCGCGTAAGAGCTTCGACGTCTATGCCTACAACGAAGCCCGTGACTGGCTGGGCGGCTGGACCGTGTTCTACTGGGCCTGGTGGATTGCCTGGGCGCCTTTTGTCGGTCTGTTCATTGCGCGGATTTCCCGTGGCCGGACCATTCGCGAGTTTGTCTTCGGCGTGCTGCTGATCCCGCTGGGTTTCACCCTGGCGTGGATGTCGATCTTCGGCAACAGCGCAATGTCGCAGGTGCTCGATCACGGTATGACTGCATTAGGCCAATCAGCCATCGACAACCCGTCGATGACGCTTTACCTGCTGCTGGAAACCTATCCGTGGAGCAAGGCCGTGATCGCGGTCACGGTGTTCATCAGCTTTGTGTTTTTCGTTACCTCTGCCGACTCTGGCACCGTGGTGCTGTCGACCTTGTCGGCCCGCGGGGGTAACCCTGATGAAGACGGCCCGAACTGGTTGCGGGTGTTCTGGGGCGCAATGACTGCCCTGGTAACGATCGGCCTGTTGTTTGCCGGTAGCATCGACTCGTTGAAGTCAGCGGTGGTGCTGACCTCACTGCCATTCTCGGTGATCCTCCTGGCGATGATGTGGGGCCTGCACAAGGCGTTCTACCTGGAGTCGCAGCGGCAGATTGCGCAGTTGCATTCGCTGGCACCGTTCGCCAACTCGCGCCGCGGCCGTGGTGGCTGGCGCCAGCGCTTGAGCCAAGCGGTGCACTTCCCATCACGGGATGAGGTCTATCGGTTCATGGATGACGTGGTGCGCCCGGCGATTGCCGAGGTCACTGAAGTGTTCGTCGAGAAGGGCCTGAACGTCATCACCCAGGAAGACCCGAGCCATGACAACGTCAGTCTGAAGATTGGCCATGGTGAGGAGCAGCCGTTCATCTATCAGGTGCAGATGCGTGGCTACTTCACGCCATCGTTCGCCTTGGGCGGGCTGGGCACCCAGGAGCTGAAGAACCGTCGCTACTACCGTGCCGAGGTGCATCTGAGCGAAGGCAGCCAGGACTATGACCTGGTGGGCTACAGCAAGGAGCAGATCATCAACGACATCCTCGATCAGTACGAGCGGCATATGCAGTTCTTGCATCTGGTGCGTTGACCCTGCTGGCCTAATCGCCGACAAGATCGACTCCCACATTGGCTAAGGTTGAACCTTAGTCCTGTGGGAGCCGGCCTTGCCGGCGATAGCTACACCGCAGACTCAGAACGGTGCATCCCCCAGGATTGTTGCCCGATGCATTACCCGCCGCTGTGGCCGGTAATCATCCACCGCATAATGCTGAGTCACGCGGTTATCCCAGAACGCTACGTCGTTCTCCTGCCAGCGCCAGCGAATGGTGAACTCCGGCCGGGTGGTATGGGCAAATAGCAGTTTGAGTATCGCCTCGCTTTCCGCCTCGCTCAGCTCGTTTATTCGCGTGGTGAATCCTTCATTGACGAACAGCGACTTGCGCCCGCTGACCGGGTGCGTACGGATCACCGGGTGTGACAGTGGCGGGTTGTTGCGCCGCGTCGCTTCCCAGCGCGCAAGGTCTTCAGGCGTAGTGCCGAAGCGCTCCAACGGAAACGACTTGGTGAAGTCATGGGTTGCGCTCAAACCATCGAGCAACTGTTGCAGCGGTGCCGACAATGCCTCGAAGGCGGCGATACCGCTGGCCCACAAGGTATCGCCACCGTAGGCCGGTAGCTGCTTGGCGCTGAGCACTGCACCCAGTGCCGGGGTCGGCAGGAAGGTGACATCGGTATGCCAGACAGCGTTGTCGCGCACGTCGGTTACCGCCGTGTCGAGAACCAGCACCTGCGGCGTTTCCGGCACATTGGGGTAGATCGGATGGATATGCAGGTCACCAAACCGAGCGGCGAAGTCGGCCTGCTGTTGCGGGTTGATTGGCTGCTCGCGAAAGAACAGCACCTGATGCTTGAGCAAGGCCTGTTCGATGGCATCACGGTGTTCGCTGCTGATCTCACGGCTGAGGTCAACGCCGCTGATCTGTGCGCCGAGGGCAATGCTCAGCGGGGTAATAGTCAGGCTCATGGTTGTTCTCGCTTAGGCTTCAATGGCTCTGGCCATGCCAGGGCACTAACTTACGCTGCAGGGCACGCAGCCCCATTTCCAGAGCGAAGGCAATCAAGGCGATCACCAGAATGCCCAGCACCACTACATCAGTGACCAGGAACTGCGCAGCCGACTGGACCATGAAACCCAGGCCGCTGGTGGCGGCTATCAATTCGGCAGCCACCAGGGTCGACCAACCGACGCCCAGGCCGATGCGCACACCGGTGAGGATATCGGGCAGGGCGCTGGGCAGAATCACATGGCGAATCAACTGTGCCCGCGAAGCACCCAACGATTGCGCCGCACGCAGCTTGGTCGGGTCGACAGTGCGCACGCCGGTGGCGGTCGCAATGGCAATGGGCGCAAAGATCGCCAGGTAGATCAGCAGTACCTTGGACAGCTCTCCGATGCCGCACCAGATCACGATCAGCGGCAAGTAGGCCAAGGGTGGAATAGGCCGGTAGAACTCGATCAGCGGGTCGAGGATGCCGCGGGCGATGCGGTTGTGGCCGATGGCGATGCCGATCGGAATCGCGGTGACAATCGCCGCACCCAGCGCCAGGCCGATGCGTCCCAGGCTCGCGCCCAGGTGTTGCCACAGGGTCGATTCCATATAGCCTTGCGTCAGCAGCAACCAGGCCTTGGCCAGTACCGCTTCCGGGGGTGGCAGGAACAGTGGCTCAATCCATTGAGCGGCGGTCACTGCCCACCACAGCAGGAGCAAGGTGAGAAGGGTCAGGCTGCTGATCCAGCGTGTGCTCAGGCTGCGACGAGGCTTGGCAACCGGTGTTGTTGGGTTTTTGCGTTTGGCCGCGACCGACACGTCCAGGCTGCTCATGCAAACTCCTGCCGCACGGCGGCGCTGCGTTGGGAAAACACCCGACTGAGCACGTGCTCGCGGGTTTCGATAAAGCGTGGGTCGGATTTGATCGTCCGGGCCGACTCTCCCGCGGCGTAGCGCTGACCGAAATCCAGCTGCAGGCGCTCGACGATCTGCCCAGGATTGGGCGCCAGGAGGATCAGGTCAGTGGCGAGGAACACGGCTTCTTCGATGTCGTGAGTAATCAGGAACACCGGTTTCGCCGTACGTTGCCAGACCTGCAGAAGCAGCTCCTGCATTTGTTCTCGGGTAAAGGCATCCAGGGCGCCGAATGGCTCGTCCATCAGCAGCACGCGTGGGTCGGCGGCCAATGCGCGGGCCAGGCCCACGCGTTGTTTCTGACCGCCGGACAACTGCCAGATGCGGCGCTTGCCGAAATCGGCCAGGTCTACCAGGGCGAGCATTTCCTGCGCCTTGCGTTCACGCTCCGGGCGCGCCACGCCCGCCAATTCCAGACCGAAGGCAACGTTGGCCAGAACATCCTGCCAGGGCAGCAGGGCGTCATCCTGAAACACCACGCCGCGCTCGGCACTTGGCCCTTGCACGGCCACCCCATCAAGGGTGATACGCCCAGCACTGGGCGCAACAAAGCCGGCAATCAAGTTGAGCAGTGAAGTTTTGCCGCTACCCGAAGGGCCGAGGGCCACCAGCAGTTGCTGTGGGCCCAGGCTCAGGTTGATGTCGGCCAGCACCGGTTCGGCTGCGCCGGGGTACTGTGCGCTGATACGCTCCAGTTCAAGCAATGCCATGACGAGCTCCGATCAATTGGCGATGAACTTGGCGCTGACGTAGGGCGCGTAGTCCGGCAGTACTGCCTCGACCTTGCCTTGCTCTTTAAGGAAGGTGGCGGTGTCGGTGATGGCCTGGGTGGTCGGCGCGCCGAGGGCGGCTACCTGATCAGCGGCCAGCGGGAACACGTTGCCCTGCAGCAAGCCCGGAATATCACTGGCCTTAGCGCCGGAGAGCTTGACCAGCTTGTCGACGTTGCTTTGATTGGCCAGCCAGGCTTGAGGGTCTTTGCGGTAGTCGGCATAGGCATCCAGGGTGACTTTGGCAAAAGCTTTGACGATTTCAGGGTGCTTGACGGCGAAGTCCTTGCGCACGATCCAGGCATCGAAGGTCGGTGCGCCTTTCTCGGCCAGTTCACCGGAAGTGATCAGCACCTTGCCGTTTTCCTTGGCGACACCCAGTGCAGGGTCCCAGACGTAGGTGGCATCAATATCGCCCCGCTTCCAGGCGGCAATGATCGCCGGTGGCGCCAGGTTGAGGATCTGTACCTTGGCCGGGTCGATGTTCCACTGTTTAAGTGCAGCCAGCAGGCTGTAATGACCGGTTGAAACGAACGGCACGGCGATTTTCTTGCCGACCAGGTCCTGAGGCGAGTTGATCCCGGCGCCATCACGTGCCACCAGGGCTTCGGCCGCGCCGATCTGCGTGGCGATCAGGAAGGTCTCCACGGGCAGCTTGCGGGTGGCGGCGGCGGCCAGGGGGCTGGAGCCGAGGTAACCGATCTGTACATCGCCGGAGGCGACGGCGGTAATTACATCGGCACCACTGTCAAACTTGCGCCAGTCGATACTGGCTTTGCTGGCTTTTTCGTAGTCGCCGTTGACCTGGGCGACTTTCGCCGGGTCCACGGTAGTCTGGTAGGCAACAGTCAGGTCGGCCGCCTGGGCAAACCAGCTTGCACCGGTCAGGGTCAGGGCGGCAAACAGGCGCAGCGGAGCATGCAGGGTCATGGTGAACTCCTTGTCAGGCGGTCGGTGGGAAGCAATGGCTGAAAGGCTAAATGATCTAAGAAAAGTAAAATAAATAACTTTTTAGCATTAGCTTAGGAGCCAATCGCTTTAAGTGACCGGGCCTGGACAGCAAGCGGTCATCCTCTAAACCTGACGATGGTCAATGCCAAGGCCTACAGAACACGAAAAGATGCGGGTGAGTTGCAGAAGGGGGCGGTAGGTAAACGCGGGGTCTCAAACGCTGAGCGATCTAAAAACCTGCAAGCAAATAGCCTTTAGGAATTTGCGCGTGTGCCGACAACGGCAGCGGAGAAAATTTCGGTCCATATTCCGTAATAATCTGAAAAATTACGAAATAAGTCTTTTTGGATTTATAGGATTGTCATTATCCTTGACGCCAAGGGTTGACGTATTAGACCAAAGTCGTGAAATGAATCGTTACGATTGACTTGACGGTCACGCTTTGGTGCTAATCGCCAATCGACGTCGAGCGGGACACAAAGATCCCGCCGTAAGCGACACACAAAAATTAGAAATGAGAGGAGCAAAACATGTACAAGTCGACCTTGGCATTCGCCGTGGCCGTGGGGGTTCTGGCCCAACAGGCGAACGCCGCCGGTTTCGTGGAAGACAGCAAGCTGTCGCTCAGTTCGCGAACCATGTATTTCGATCACGATGACCGTGAGACTGGGAGCAACAGCAGCCGGGAATCTGGTCAAGGTTTCAAGCTCGATTATATCTCGGGTTTCACCGAGGGTGTCGTTGGTTTTGGTGTGGACGCTCAAGCCCTTTGGGGTATTCACCTGGACGGTGGCAAAGGCCATCACCCGAACAACAGTAGCTTCTTCCCAAGCGACACTGATGGTTCGGCTGTAAGCCAATGGGGTCGTTTTGGTGCTAACGCTAAAGCGCGCTTCTCCAAGACTGAAGCTCATTTCGGTAGCGCTCTGGCACCAAACCTACCAATCCTGGTTTCGAACGATGGTCGTCTGCTGCCGCAAACGTTTGAAGGCGGCACCATTCAGACTAAAGAAATCGACAACCTGACCATCAATGCGGGTCAATTGACTCACGCTATGGGCCGGGCATCGAGCAACCGTACTGGTTTGTCTGTCGCCGGCATTGGCGCAACTCAGGACAGTAACAAATTCCAGTTCGCCGGTGGCGATTGGAAGGTCACCAAAGACCTGACCCTGCAGTACTACTACTCGAACCTGGAAGACTTCTACAAGCAGCACTTCCTGGGTCTGGTACACGTACTGCCAATTGCTGAAGACCAGTCGTTCAAAACCGACCTGCGCTACTTCGACAGCAGTTCGGATGGTAAGAACGGCGAGGTTGGCTATCAGTTCAGCAACAACGGCGGTTATGCCAAGAACACTGGCGAGGTCGACAACAAAACCTGGAGCGCCATGTTCACCTACACCCTGGGTGGCCATGCATTCCTGTTGGGTCATCAGCAAATCGGTGACGACGGTGGTTTCGTCTGGCTGAACCAGGGCAACGTGGTTGACGGTAATGGCCGCAACGAAGGTGCCGGTGGTGCAAGCTTCTACCTCTTCACCGATAGCATGATCAACCAGTTTGCCCGTGCCGGTGAAAACACCACGTTCGGTCAGTACTCCTATGACTTCGCCCGCTTGGGTGTTCCAGGTCTGAAGACTTCGATCTCCTACCTGCGTGGTGATGACATCCGTAACAAGAGCGGAGACGGCTCTTACAACGAATGGGAACGCGATGCTCGCATCGACTACGTCATTCAGGAAGGTACCTTCAAAGGCCTGGGCACCAGCCTGCGTCACGGTGTCTATCGTGGCAGCGGCGAAGCCGGTGCCGACGTGGACCAAACCCGCCTGATCTTCAACTACACTTACAGCTTCATGTAAGTCCGGTTGAACCAAGAAGCCTCGCTCTAACGCGAGGCTTTTTTTTACCTATCGATCAATAGAGTTAAAAGTTATAAACAAATCAATATTTATTCTTTTTGTTTTTATTCCATCGCAGGCACAGTGAACCCATAACGAACCCAGCCAAGGAGCCGCACCATGAGCCTCAGACTCGGCGACATCGCCCCCGACTTCGAACAGGAATCCAGCGCCGGCCAGATCCGTTTCCATGAATGGCTGGGCAACAGTTGGGGCGTGTTGTTCTCGCACCCGGCCGACTTCACCCCGGTGTGCACCACTGAGCTTGGTTTTACCGCCAAGCTCAAGGAGCAGTTCGCTGAACGTGGGGTCAAGGCCATCGCCTTGTCGGTGGACCCGGTGGACTCCCACCACCGCTGGATCGAAGACATCAACGAAACCCAGAACACCATCGTCAACTTCCCGATCCTGGCCGATGCCGATCGCAAGGTGTCTGACCTTTACGACCTGATTCATCCCAATGCCAGCGATACCCTGACCGTACGGTCCTTGTTCGTCATCGACCCGAACAAGAAGATTCGCCTGACCATCACTTATCCGGCCAGCACCGGGCGCAACTTCCACGAGATTTTGCGCGTGATCGACTCGTTGCAGCTGACCGACAACCACAAGGTCGCCACACCGGCCAACTGGCAGGACGGTGATGAGGTGGTAATTGTGCCGTCGCTCAAGGACGAAGACGAAATCAAACAACGCTTTCCTAAAGGTTACCGGACGGTCAAGCCGTACTTGCGCCTGACCCCGCAACCTAATCGCTGATCTTTAGCCATAGCAGGGATTTTGGGGCCGTTTCGACGGCCCTTTTTTTGTTTTGTTACGAGGCAAAGCTATAGTTCTTAAAAGAATAAACAAATAAAAAAATATGATTTATTGATATATGTATGTAGCTGTTAAGGTCAATCTATTCCAGCGAGAAACTCAACCTCGCGGCCCTCTAGAACACGATCAAGGATGCGTTCCAATGCTGGTTGTTTCTCTCGGTGGTAGTCCCAGTTTGCGTTCACGCTCCGGCGTGCTGCTTGAGCGCAGCCGCCAGTGGTTGCAAGGCCAGGGCGTGGAAGTGGTGACCTTCCAGGTCCGCGACTTTCCCGCCGAAGACTTGTTGCATGCACGCTTCGACAGCCCCAGGGTCCAGCACTTTCTGCAACTGGTAGAGCAGGCTGACGGCTTGATCGTCGCCACCCCGGTATACAAGGCGTCGTTTGCCGGTGCACTGAAAACCCTGCTCGACCTGCTGCCCGAACGCGCCTTGAGTCACAAGGTGGTGTTGCCGATCGCCACTGGCGGCAGCATCGCTCACATGCTGGCGGTGGATTACGCCCTCAAGCCAGTGCTGTCTGCACTCAAGGCCCAGGAAACCCTGCAAGGGATCTTCGCCGATGACAGCCAGATCGCCTACGGCCAAGGCAGCGCCGCCGCGCAGTTGGCACCCGCGCTGGAGCAGCGCCTGTACGAATCGCTGGAACAGTTTCACAGCGCCCTGGCCCGTCGACCCAAGCCGCTCGCGCCAGGTGTATTGAACGAACGCTTGCTCAGTGCTCGCTGGAGCATCTGAGGCGTACAACCCGAACCTCTGTAATTCCCACCTTACTCGCCCGCCAACGGGCAAGCAGGTGCAGCCTGAACCCAACAGCAAAAGGAGAGCGCTATGCGCACTGTCATTTTGCGTCGTGGTCTGGTCGCTCTGTTTGCTGCGGCTGTGTCCTTCGGCGCCATTACTCAAGCTCAGGCTGAAAGCCTGCGTATCGGCTATCAGAAATACGGCACCCTGGTGCTGCTCAAAGCCAAGGGCTCGCTGGAAAAGCGTCTGGCTGCCCAGGGCGTGCAGGTGCAATGGACGGAGTTCCCAGGCGGTCCGCAGCTGCTTGAAGGCTTGAACGTCGGCTCCATCGACTTTGGTGTCACTGGCGAAACCCCGCCAGTATTTGCCCAGGCTGCTGGCGCTGACTTGCTGTATGTCGCCTATGAACCCCCTGCTCCGCACAGCGAAGCGATTCTGGTGCCCAAGGGCTCGCCGATCCAGTCAGTGAAGGAACTCAAGGGCAAGAAAGTCGCGCTGAACAAGGGGTCCAACGTGCATTACCTGTTGGTGCGCGCCTTGGAGGATGCCGGCCTCAAATACACCGATATCCAACCGGTGTTCCTGCCGCCTGCTGATGCCCGCGCCGCGTTTGAGCGCGGCAGTGTCGATGCCTGGGTGATCTGGGATCCCTATCAGGCGGCGGCCGAACAGCAGTTGCAGGCGCGCACCCTGCGCGACGGCAACGGCATCGTCGATAACCACCAGTTTTACCTGGCAACCAAGCCCTACGCGCAAAAACACCCTGAAGTGATCAGCACGCTGGTCGAGGAAGTCCGTGCGGTCGGTGAGTGGTCCCAGGCCAATCCGCAGGAGGTCACCGAGCAGGTGGCGCCACTGCTGGGCTTGTCGGCTGACATCACTCTGACCTCGGTCAAACGCCAGGGCTATGGCGCGCACTTCCTGACCCCGGAAGTGGTCAGCGCCCAGCAGAAAATCGCCGACACCTTCCACACGCTCAAGCTGATACCCAAGCCGTTGAGCATCAAGGATGTGATCTGGACTCCCCCGGCCAAGGTCGCTAGCGCGCCTTGACGATTTGCCCATGCCGGGGCGTTGCCCCGGCTTGCGTTCCCCTTAGGAGACAACTCCGATGAGCCTCAATATTTTCTGGTTTCTTCCTACCCACGGCGACGGCCACTACCTGGGCACCGCCGAAGGTGCACGCGCCGTCGATCACGGCTATCTGCAGCAGATAGCCCAGGCTGCCGACCGCTTGGGGTTTGGCGGGGTATTGATCCCGACCGGTCGCTCTTGCGAAGACTCCTGGCTGGTCGCGGCATCGCTGATTCCCGTCACCCAGCGCCTGAAGTTCCTCGTTGCCCTGCGTCCCGGGATCATCTCGCCGACTGTGGCAGCCCGTCAGGCCGCGACCCTGGATCGTCTCTCCGGCGGCCGTGCATTGTTCAACCTGGTCACCGGTGGCGATCCAGAAGAGCTATCCGGTGACGGTCTGTTCCTCAGCCACGAAGAGCGCTACCAGGCCTCGGTGGAGTTCACCCGTATCTGGCGGCGCGTGCTGGAAGGCGAAACTGTCGATTACGACGGCCAGCACATCCAGGTCAAAGGCGCCAAGTTGCTCTACCCTCCGATCCAGCAGCCACGTCCACCGCTGTACTTTGGTGGCTCCTCGGAAGCGGCCCAGGACCTGGCTGCCGAACAGGTCGAGTTGTACCTGACCTGGGGTGAACCGCCGACCGCGGTTGCGCAAAAGATCGAGGAAGTCCGTGCCAAAGCCGCCAAGCAAGGACGCACAGTACGTTTCGGTATCCGACTGCACGTGATTGTGCGCGAAACCAATGCTGAGGCCTGGCAGGCTGCCGAGCGGCTGATTTCGCACCTGGACGACGACACCATCGCGCGTGCTCAAGCGTCGCTGGCGCGCTTTGACTCGGTGGGCCAGCAACGCATGGCCGCGCTGCATGGCGGCAACCGTGACAACCTGGAAGTCAGCCCCAATCTCTGGGCCGGTGTCGGCCTGGTGCGTGGTGGTGCCGGCACCGCCCTGGTGGGCGATGGCCGGACGGTGGCCGAGCGGGTCAAGGAATATGCCGCCCTGGGCATCGATACCTTCATCTTCTCTGGTTATCCACACCTTGAAGAGTCATACCGGGTTGCTGAACTGCTCTTTCCGCACCTGGATGTGCAGCGTCCAGAGCTGCCGAAAAGCTCAGGTTACGTGAGCCCTTTTGGCGAGATGGTCGCAAACGACATCCTGCCCAAGTCCACGGCGCAGCGCTGAGGGTCGGGTTATGAGTCGAGTATCCACTCCTTGGCCCCAGCGCCTGGCACCCTGGGCGCTGCCATTGCTTTTGCTAGCAATCTGGCAACAGGCAGTCAGCGTCGGCTGGCTGTCGACGCGCATCCTGCCTGCTCCGAGCGCGGTGTTCAGTGCCGGTGTTGAGCTGATTCGCAGCGGTGAAATCTGGACCCACCTGGCCATCAGTGGCTGGCGAGCTGGGCTTGGTTTTCTGATTGGTGGCGCGATCGGCTTGGCGCTGGGGTTTATCACCGGACTGTCGAAGTGGGGCGAACGCTTACTCGACAGCTCGGTACAGATGATCCGTAACGTGCCGCACCTGGCGCTGATCCCATTAGTGATCCTGTGGTTCGGCATTGATGAGTCGGCGAAGATTTTTCTGGTGGCCCTGGGCACCCTGTTCCCGATTTACCTCAACACCTACCACGGCATCCGCAATGTCGATCCGGCGCTGGTGGAAATGGCGCGCAGTTATGGTCTGTCCGGCTTCGAGCTGTTTCGCCAGGTGATTCTGCCCGGCGCCTTGCCCTCTATCCTGGTTGGCGTGCGCTTTGCCTTGGGCTTTATGTGGTTGACCTTGATCGTTGCTGAAACCATTTCGGCCAACGCAGGCATCGGCTATCTGGCGATGAATGCCCGTGAGTTCCTGCAGACCGACGTGGTGGTGCTGGCGATTGTTCTGTATGCCGTGCTCGGCAAGCTTGCCGATCTCGCGGCGCGAGGCCTGGAGCGGGTCTGGCTGCGCTGGCATCCGGCTTATCAACCGACCCGGGGAGAGGGCGCATGACCATCCTCCAAGAAGCACCCGCGCGGTTACTGCGCGGTATACCGCTGGCGGCCAATAACCTGCAGAAAACCTTTGGCCAGCGCCAGGTCCTGCGTGACATCGACCTGCATGTTCCAGCCGGACAATTCGTGGCCATCGTTGGCCGAAGCGGCTGTGGCAAGAGCACGCTGTTGCGTTTGCTTGCGGGGCTCGATCAGCCCACCGGTGGCGAGCTATTAGCGGGCTCTGCGCCATTGAGTGAGGCACGTGAAGACACCCGGCTGATGTTCCAGGAGGCACGTTTGCTGCCGTGGAAAAAGGTCATCGACAACGTCGGCCTGGGGTTGTCTGGCAACTGGCGGCCACAGGCATTGCAAGCCCTGGAGGCGGTCGGCCTGGCCGAGCGTGCCAATGAATGGCCGGCGGCACTGTCGGGTGGGCAAAAGCAGCGTGTGGCCCTGGCCCGTGCCCTGATCCATCAGCCGCGCCTGCTGTTGCTCGACGAGCCATTAGGTGCGCTGGATGCCCTGACCCGTATCGAGATGCAGCAACTGATCGAACGGCTCTGGCGCCAGCATGGCTTTACGGTGTTGTTGGTCACTCACGATGTCAGCGAAGCGGTGGCGGTTGCTGACCGGGTGATCCTCATCGAAGACGGTGAAGTGGGACTGGATTTGATCGTTGACCTGACGCGTCCCCGTGCACGTGGCTCCCATCGTCTGGCAGCGCTGGAAAGCGAAGTTCTCAACCGTGTGCTCTCGGTGCCGGCGGCACCGCCTGAACCGGAACCCGTAGCACCTTTGCCGACGCAACTGCGTTGGGCTCTCTAACCTGAAGGAAGTAAGCAGATGACTATCAAAGCGATCAACGTACGTAACCAGTTCAAAGGCACTGTTAAGGAAATTCTCGAAGGCCCGGTGTTGTCGGAAATCGACGTGCAGACGGCTTCGGGCATTGTCACCTCGGTGATCACCACCCGGTCGGTACGTGAGCTGGAGCTGACCATTGGCAGTGAGGTAATTGCCTTTGTGAAATCCACAGAAGTGTCGATTGCCAAGCTTTGAGCCCGTGGCAGGGCACCGGTCTCAGGCTGCGATCGAGTGCGAACGGCCGTCTTCGGGCCCTTCGTGGCGACCGTATGACGACTGCTTCGCAGCCGATCGCAGCCTGGCGGCAGCGGCTACGGGTTGATCTTGCGCTTAGGCAAAAAAGGCGGCAGGTACAACCCCAGATACGCATCAAACACGCGCATGCCTTCCTCAGCCATGCGCGGCGTAATCTGCCCATGCAGTTGCACTGAGCGGGCATAGACCCGATCCCCCAGCTCCATGGCTAGGGCAAACACATCGACATCTTCCGGTAGTACCGGTAACTGGAAGTGCTGGGCGAACAACGCGTGCATCTGCTCGCCCAGTTCGAGGTCGTGCTGACGGTCAGCCTGGGTCACTTCGCTCAAGCCATGCTGGGCGAGGATCAATTGACGGGCAGCAGCATCCTCGTTGTAGATGCTCAGCATGCGCAGTTCTACTAGGCGCGAGAGGTCGTGCCAGGTGTTCAGCGCCGCTGCTTCGACCGGTGCCGCGAGGCACGCGCGAAAGGCGCCGTGCACGTCGGCAGTCAAGGCTTCGAGCAGTGCTGGGACACTGGCGAAAAAGTGATACACCGATGACGGCGGAATCTGTGCCCGCTCGGCGACACTGTAGATCGACAGGCTGGCCACGCCTTCGTTGGCCAGCAGGGTTCGCGCCGCCTCAAGGATCGAGTCGATCCGCGCCTGGCTACGGGCGCGGGGTTTGCGCGGGGTGACGGTACGGGTCATGTCAGTTGCTGATCGCCAGGATGCTGGCCTGGTAAGCGCTGACGAACAGGTCGAAGTCGACCTTGTTCTCTTCGCGCTCCAGTTTGGCCTGGGCTTCCAGGGACTCACGTGCTGCTGCTTCGAAACGCTGTTGCTCGCCTGCCGGCAAAGCCTTGGCGCGGAAGAACTCAGCATGCGCCTGGCTCTGACGCAGGGCAAAGCGACTGAAGCTTTCCTTGTGCTCGCTCATGCTCGCCAGTACTTGCGCCGACGGCGTCAGGGACGGGTCGCTGACCTTGGCCCTTTGCAGTTCAAGGGCTTTGCCGTGCTCGTCGCTGTCCTGGCTGCGGTCAAGCAGTGCGGCCAGCGGCGCAATACGCTCGAGCAGCTCATTGGCCCATTCCTTGAGCTCCACCGGCTTGCCATGGCGCTCCAGCATCAAGCCTGGGCGACGACCTTGCTTGACCACATTGAGGAAGTTGTCCGTGCAGTTGCCGCACTCCAGGGAGCCCAACAGTGGACTGCTATCCAGGGCGCAGAACAGCAGGAAGGCATCGAGGAAGCGTGATTCGGGCAGGTCGATGCCGGTCGGCAGGAACGGGTTGATGTCCAGGCAGCGTACTTCGACGTACTGGATGCCCCGGGCCATCAGCGCCTGGATAGGACGCTCGCCGCTGTAGGTCACACGCTTGGGACGGATGTTGGAGTAGTACTCGTTTTCGATCTGGAGAATGTTGGTGTTCAACTGCACCCACTCGCCATCCTTGTGCGTACCGATTTCCACATAGGGCGCATACGGGGTGGCGACGGCCTTGCGCAGGCTGTCGGTGTAGCTGTTCAGATCGTTGTAGCAGGGTGTCAGGCCGGCCTGGGCGTTGCTCTGGTATCCCAGGTCACTCATACGCAGGCTGGTGGCGTATGGCAGGTAGAGCGTATCGGCATCGAACTGTTCGAGCTGATGGGCGCGGCCGCGAAGGAAACCGGCATCCAGCGCCGGCGAGGCACCGAACAGGTACATCAGCAACCAGCTGTAACGGCGGAAGTTACGGATCAGGGCGATGTAGGCAGCCGACTGATAATCGCGGTCATCCAGGCTGCTGCCTTCAGCGTCACGCAGCAGCGGCCAGAGTTTTTCCGGCAGCGAGAAGTTGTAGTGAATCCCGGCGATGCACTGCATGGTGCGGCCGTAACGCAGGGCCAGGCCCTTGCGGTACACGTACTTGAGCTGACCGATGTTGGAGCTGCCGTACCAGGCGATCGGAATGTCTTCCTCCGCGGGCAGCGGGCAAGGCATCGACGGGCTCCACAGGTACTCGGTGCCCAACTGGGTGTAGGCGAAGCGGTGGATGTTCTCCAGGCTTTCGAGGGTCTGCGCAGGGTCAGCCAGTGCTGGAGTAATGAACTCCAGCAACGACTCGGAATAGTCGGTGGTGATCTGCTCGTGGGTCAACGCCGCGCCGAGAGCCTCGGGGTGCGGGGTCTGTGCCAGGCGACCTTGTTCGGTCACACGCAAGCATTCGCGCTCGATGCCGTGCAGGCACTGCTTGAGCAGGGAGAGGTTGTCGCCTTGGCCGAGCAGGCTCAGGCGGCGGTTGAGAAGTTCGCTCAAGATGGATTCCTTCACGCATCAGTCGCCCCAATATGGGGGTGGAAATGACGGTCTACAAGGGTGGACAGAGGAACTGGCGTTGTCGCCTGGTTTTGGCCGGCTTTCGGCAGTGCCTGCGCTCTGCCGAAAGTATCGCAATTTGGTCACTCGCGGCTAGAGGACGACGAACGTTCCCTGGGCTTTGGCCACCAGTTTGTCGTCCTGGTGTACCTCGGCGTCGACCACCAGGGTTCGACGTCCAGCGTGTAGCACACGGGCGATGCACAACACTTCACCATCGCCCACCGCGCGCAGGTAGTTGATCTTGCACTCCAGGGTCACGCTTTGCTGATCGAAACCATGGGCGCTGGAGCAAGCCAGGCCCATGGCGGTATCGACCAGGCTGAAGATTGCCCCGCCATGCAGCTTGCCGCCGCGGTTACGCAGATGCGGCTCCAGCGCCAGCGTCATCTCTGCAACGCCCGCTTCCAGGCGTTGCAGACGGCAGCCAAGCAACTGGCTGAAGGCGCTGAGGACCACCTCTTGCTGAGCGTCCATCACTTCTTCTTCAGTTGCTTGGCGTTGGCAAACAGCGCGGCCATGGCGTTGTTGGCCGGGGCCGGAGTTTCCTTGGCGCGGGCCGGGGCGCTCTGCTGGCGCGGTGCCGAACCTGGACGGCTGCCACGGGCGCCATCGATTTTCTCACCGGGGGTGTCGCTCATGCGCATCGACAGGCCAACGCGTTTGCGCGGGATGTCGATTTCCATGACCTTGACCTTGACCACGTCGCCGGCCTTGACCGCTTCACGCGGGTCTTTGATGAACTTCTCCGACAGCGCCGAGATGTGCACCAGACCGTCCTGGTGCACGCCGATATCGACGAAGGCACCGAAGTTGGTGACGTTGGTGACCACACCTTCGAGGATCATCCCCAACTGCAGGTCCTTGAGGTCTTCGACACCTTCCTGGAACTCGGCGGTCTTGAATTCAGGGCGTGGGTCGCGGCCGGGCTTGTCCAGTTCCTGGAGGATGTCGGTAACGGTCGGCAGGCCGAAGGTTTCATCGGTGAACTTTTTTGGGTCCAGGCGCTTGAGGAAACCGCTGTCACCAATCAGCGAGCGGATATCGCGGTCGGTTTCGGCGGCGATGCGCTGTACCAGTGGGTAGGCCTCAGGGTGAACGGCCGAAGCGTCCAGCGGGTTGTCACCGTTCATTACGCGTAGGAAACCGGCAGCTTGTTCGAAGGTTTTTTCGCCCAAACGACTGACTTTTTTCAGCGCAGCACGAGTTTTGAAAGCGCCGTTGGCGTCACGGTGACTGACAATATTCTGCGCCAGGGTGCTGTTGAGGCCGGAAATGCGTGCCAGCAACGCCACCGAGGCGGTGTTGACGTCGACGCCGACGGCGTTCACGCAGTCCTCGACCACAGCATCCAGGCCGCGCGCCAGCTTGAGCTGGGAGACATCATGCTGGTACTGGCCGACACCGATGGATTTCGGGTCGATCTTCACCAGTTCGGCCAGTGGGTCCTGCAGGCGGCGAGCGATGGAAACCGCGCCGCGGATCGATACGTCCAGATCAGGAAATTCACGGGCCGCCAGCTCGGAAGCCGAATACACCGAAGCACCGGCTTCGGAGACCATGATCTTGGTCATTTTCAGAGCTGGGTATTTTTTGATCAGTTCAGCAGCGAGCTTATCGGTTTCACGGCTGGCGGTGCCGTTACCGATGGCGATCAGCTCGACCGAGTGCTTGGCGCACAGGGCCGCGAGTACAGCGATGGTCTGGTCCCACTGATTTTTCGGCACATGCGGGTAGACGGTGGCAGTGTCGAGCAGTTTGCCGGTGGCGTCGACGACGGCGACCTTGCAGCCGGTACGCAGGCCCGGGTCAAGGCCCAGGGTGGCGCGTGGGCCCGCCGGCGCAGCCAGCAGCAGATCGTGCAGGTTGTGGGCAAAGACGTTGATTGCCTCACCTTCGGCGTTGTCGCGCAGTTCACCGAACAGATCGGTTTCCAGGTGGCTGTAGAGTTTCACCTTCCACGTCCAGCGCACCACCTCGCCCAGCCATTTGTCGGCAGGGCGATTCTGGTTTTGCAGGCCGAAACGTTCGGCAATCATCATTTCGCATGGGTGCAGGGTACCCGGCAGTTCTTCGCCGACTTTCAGCGACGCGGCCAGCACGCCTTCGTTACGGCCACGGAAAATCGCCAGGGCACGGTGCGACGGTACGCTCTTGAGCAGCTCGTCGTGTTCGAAGTAGTCACGGAACTTGGCGCCTTCTTCTTCCTTGCCAGCCACCAGGCGAGCACTGAGCACCGCTTCTTGCTTGAGGAAGCTGCGCAGCTTGTCGAGCAGGCTGGCGTCTTCGGCGAAGCGCTCCATGAGGATGTACTTGGCGCCTTCGAGGGCGGCCTTGACGTCCGCCACGCCTTTTTCGGCGTCGACAAAACGTGCGGCTTCGGTTTCCGGGCTCAGCTGCGGGTCATGCAACAGACCATCGGCCAGCTCGCCCAGGCCGGCTTCCAGGGCGATCTGGCCCTTGGTGCGGCGCTTTTGTTTATACGGCAGGTAAAGGTCTTCAAGACGCGTCTTGGTGTCGGCCAGTTTGATCTCGCGGGCAAGCTCCGGCGTCAGTTTGCCTTGCTCTTCAATGCTGGCAAGGATACTGGCGCGGCGATCGTCCAGCTCGCGCAGGTAGCGCAAGCGCTCTTCCAGATGACGCAGTTGGGTGTCGTCCAGGCTGCCGGTCACTTCTTTACGGTAACGGGCAATAAAAGGCACCGTCGAGCCTTCATCAAGCAGAGCGACGGCCGCTTCGACCTGTTGCGGGCGGACACCGAGTTCCTCGGCGATGCGGCTGTTGATGCTGTCCATAAAACCACCTGACAAATTGTGAAAACAAAGGCCGCGGGCGGGCGCCATGGGGCGCTTGGATCAATGCGGCACTGGCTGAAAGCGGCGCATTATACCCAGCGCGCCGGGCTTGCGGTGATAGCAGCACGCCAGCCCTGGCCAGGCAGAACTGGCGCACAGGGAAAAATCTGCTAACAATGCACACGGCACGGTCAATGGCGGCTAAGCCATAATGCGTGCCGAGATTAGAGGAGTTATCCATGAGCAGCACTGCACAAACCGCTGAAGGCGAAAAAATTCTCATCGTCGACGACGACCCGGGCTTGAGCAGCCTGCTGGAACGATTTTTCACCAGCAAGGGCTATCGTGCCCGTGCGGTGCCCAATACCGAACAGATGGACCGCTTGTTGGCTCGCGAGGTCTTCAACTTGGTGGTCCTCGACCTGATGCTGCCTGGCGAGGATGGTCTGACCGCCTGTCGCCGGTTGCGCGCCGCGAATAATCAGATCCCGATCATCATGCTCACCGCCAAAGGTGACGAGCTGAGCCGTATCAAAGGCCTGGAGCTGGGCGCTGACGACTATCTGGCCAAACCGTTCAACCCCGATGAGTTGATGGCCCGGGTCAAGGCGGTGTTGCGTCGCCAGGCGCCAGCGGTACCGGGCGCGCCGGGCAGCGAGGACGAAACCGTTACGTTCGGTGACTACGAGCTGTCGCTGGCCACTCGCGAGCTCAAGCGTGGTGAAGAAGTCCACATGCTCACCACCGGTGAGTTTGCGGTGCTCAAAGCGCTGGTGATGCATGCCCGCGAGCCGCTGACCCGAGACAAACTCATGAACCTGGCCCGTGGCCGTGAATGGGACGCCTTGGAGCGCTCCATCGATGTACAGATCTCTCGTCTGCGCCGCATGATCGAGCCCGATCCGTCCAAGCCTCGCTATATCCAGACTGTCTGGGGCGTGGGTTATGTGTTCGTGCCGGATGGCAATGCCAGCAAGTGATGTGTCGTTTGTAGGAGCCAGTCACCGCAAGCAGGGCGGACCTTCGGGTTGCCCTGTTTTTGCGTGTGCCGAGATCCGCAAAGTCTGCGAGCCATGCTCGCTCCTGCAAAGTGTGTAGCCGTTGTCGATGAAAACGCCCCTGTGGTTCCCGCAAAGCTTCTTCGCCCGCACCCTCTGGCTGGTGCTGATCGTCGTTCTGTTTTCAAAGGCCCTGACGCTGGTCTACCTGCTGATGAACGAAGACGTGCTGGTCGACCGCCAGTACAGTCACGGTGTCGCCCTGACCCTGCGCGCCTATTGGGCGGCCGACGAGTCCAATCGGGACAAAATCGCCGAGGCTGCCGGGTTGATCCGCGTGGTCGGTTCCGGTGTGCCTGAAGGTGAGCAGCATTGGCCTTACAGCGAGATCTACCAGCGTCAGATGCAAGCTGAGCTGGGGGCTGACACTGAAGTGCGCCTGCGCATACACGCGCCACCGGCGTTGTGGGTAAGGGCGCCGAGCCTGGGAGATGGCTGGTTGAAGGTGCCGCTGTATCCGCACCCGTTGCGTGGGCAGAAAATCTGGAGCGTGTTGGGCTGGTTCCTGGCCATCGGCCTGTTGTCCACAGCGTCGGCGTGGATCTTTGTCCGCCAGCTCAACCAGCCGCTCAAACGTCTGGTGTTCGCTGCTCGACAGCTGGGTCAGGGGCGCAGTGTCAGGTTGCCAATCAGCGATACACCCAGCGAAATGACCGAGGTCTACCGGGCGTTCAACCAGATGGCTGAAGACGTCGAGCAGGCCGGGCGCGAGCGGGAATTGATGCTCGCCGGTGTCTCCCATGACTTGCGCACGCCGCTCACGCGTTTGCGTTTGTCGTTGTCGTTGCTGGCCAACGAGAGCGACCTGACTGACGACATGGTGCGCGATATTGAAGATATGGACGCGATCCTTGACCAGTTTCTCGCATTCATCCGTGACGGGCGGGATGAGCCGGTAGAAGAGGTCGACCTGAGCGATCTGGTGCGCGAGGTGGTGGCGCCCTTCAACCAGCCAGAGGAGCGGGTACGCCTGTGTCTTGAGCCCATTCCGCCCTTCCCGTTGCGTAGGGTATCGCTCAAGCGCTTGTTGAATAATCTGATTGGTAACGCCTTGTATCACGCCGGAAAGGGCGTTGAAGTGGCGGCCTATGTGTCTGGCGACAGCAGCGCCCCTTACGTGGTGCTCAGCGTGCTGGACCGGGGGGCGGGCATCGACCCGAACGAGCTGGAGGGTATCTTCAACCCGTTCATTCGTGGCGACCGCGCCCGCAGTGGCAAGGGCACGGGGCTGGGGCTGGCGATCGTCAAGCGGATCGCCGCCCAGCATGGCGGCAATGTTGAGCTGCGCAACCGCTCCGGCGGTGGGCTCGAAGCCCGAGTGCGCCTGCCGCTAGGGCTGTTGCTGCCGCGCGACGCAGTCTAGCCTTTGCCTTTGGTGCGGGTCAGGTTTGGCCCGCCGTTCTTCTCCAGATGTTCGATGATCATCCCGGCAACGTCTTTGGTGGTGGTGACTTCAATGCCTTCCAGGCCGGGCGAGGAATTCACTTCCATCACCAGTGGGCCGTGATTCGAACGCAGAATATCCACACCGGCGACGCTTAAACCCATGACCTTGGCGGCACGAATTGCAGTCATGCGCTCCTCGGGGGTGATCTTGATCAGGCTGGCGCTGCCGCCGCGGTGCAGGTTGGAGCGAAACTCGCCGGGCTTGGCCTGGCGTTTCATCGAGGCAATCACCTTGTCGCCGACCACGAAGCAACGAATGTCGGCGCCTCCGGCCTCCTTGATGTATTCCTGAACCATGATGTTCTGTTTCAGGCCCATGAAGGCCTCAATCACCGATTCGGCTGCCTTGGTGGTTTCACACAGGACCACGCCGATACCCTGGGTGCCTTCCAGCACCTTGATCACCAGCGGCGCGCCGTTGACCATCTGGATCAGGTCGGGGATATCGTCGGGGGAGTGCGCAAAGCCAGTGACCGGCAGGCCAATGCCGCGTCGCGACAGCAACTGCAGCGAGCGCAATTTGTCCCGCGAGCGGGCGATGGCGACCGACTCGTTCAACGGGAACACGCCCATCATCTCGAATTGGCGCAGTACCGCGCAGCCATAGAACGTCACTGAGGCACCGATGCGCGGAATGACTGCATCAAAGCCTTCGAGGGGCTTGCCGCGGTAGTGGATCTGCGGCTTGTGGCTGGCGATGTTCATATAGGCGCGCAGGGTATCGATCACGACCATCTCATGGCCTCGTGCAGTACCGGCTTCAACCAGACGACGAGTGGAATACAGACGCGGGTTACGCGACAGCACGGCGATCTTCATGCAACACCTGTGGAAGGAGAAATAGTGGCCGGAAATGCCGGCTTGTCCTGAACGTACTTGAGACCCGGATTGACCACCAACTGGCCATGGATCAGGGCTTTGGAACCTAGTAACAGGCGATAACGCATGGCCTTGCGACAGGCCAGGGTGAACTCCACTTCCCAGACCCGGTCACCGAGTGCCAGTGGCGTGCGGATCACGTAACGGATCTGGGCGTGGCCGTTGGAGCTCTTGATAGTTTTCATGGTCACCAGCGGCGCTTCGCAGCGGCGGTGACGCAATTGCACGACTGAGCCCAGGTGCGCGTTGAAGCGTACCCA
Organism: Pseudomonas sp. S06B 330; assembly: GCF_002845275.2. NCBI lineage: Bacteria > Pseudomonadati > Pseudomonadota > Gammaproteobacteria > Pseudomonadales > Pseudomonadaceae > Pseudomonas > Pseudomonas tussilaginis. The sequence continues at coordinate 431,289 of NZ_CP088149.1, forward strand.
GGGTTCGCCATTGCGCTCGAAGGTCTCGACCTCGGTGGCGTGCAGGCTTGAGGTACTGGCGCCGGTGTCGATCTTGGCGCGCAGGCCTGCTACCCCGAGGTCGGGCAAGGCTACCCACTCGCGCAGGCCGATCACAGTCAAATGGTCAAATGTCTTCAAATTGCTCAACCAGCGTAGAAAGTCGCAAGGCCAGAATCGGCATGCGCGACAGGTCGGTGAACTGTAAGCACGCCGCGGTTTTTTTGCATCCGCCAGATACGGTAGTACAGTTCCGTTTACGAAATTAAGCGGGGAAATGTCATGGCACAAAAGTCGGAAGAGGACGATAAGGTCCGCCTGGACAAATGGCTATGGGCAGCACGTTTCTACAAGACCCGGGCGCTGGCCAAGGCGGCCATCGAAAGTGGCAAGGTGCACTGTCGGGGGGAGCGATGCAAGCCGGGCAAAGAGCCACGGGTCGGTGACGAATTTGTCTTGCGCACCGGCTTTGACGAGCGCACGGTGGTGGTCAAGGCCCTTTCGGTGGTGCGCCGTGGCGCGCCCGAGGCCCAGACGCTGTACGAAGAAACCACCGAGAGTATCGAGCGGCGCGAGAAGGCAGCCGCCATGCGCAAGGCTGGCGCCTTGGGCGTGACGACCGATGGTCGGCCGACCAAGAAACAGCGGCGCCAACTCCATCAGCTTCACGACAGCGCCGGTTAACGGGCGCGGAGCGCACTGATAAACTAAGTGCCATTAACTCATTTACGCGAATAGCCGAACCCATGTCTGAATTGCCGGATACCGATTACACCCAACGCTTCATCTTCGACGACCGCGATGTTCGCGGTGAAATGGTCGGGCTGGAGCGCAGCTACGCCGAAGTGCTGGCCAAGCATCCTTACCCGCTGCCTGTCGCGCAGTTGCTCGGCGAGCTGATGGCGGCTGCCGCGCTGCTGGTCGGCACCCTTAAATTCGATGGCCTGTTGATCCTTCAGGCGCAGTCGAGCGGGCCGGTGCCCCTGCTGGCCATCGAATGCACCAGCGAGCACGAAATTCGCGGCCTGGCACGCTATGTGGCCGAGCAGGTCAAGGACGATGCAACCCTTGCCGACCTGATGCCCGGCGGCCATCTGGTCCTGACCATCATTCCGGTCAACGGTCAGCGCTACCAGGGCACGGTGGATCTGGACGGCAAGGACCTTTCGGAGTGTTTCACCAACTATTTCGTCATGTCCCAGCAGGTTAACACCTGTATTTCCCTCGCCGCCGACGGCCAGCGCGCCCGTGGCCTGCTGGTGCAGCAGTTGCCTGCTGATCGCCACAAGGACATCGAGGAGCGTGAGGAAAGCTGGAACCATGTGAAAGCGCTGGCCAATACAGTGAAAGCCGAGGAGCTGCTTGGTCTGGACAATGAGACCGTGCTGCATCGCCTGTATCACGAGGATGCCGTGCGCCTGTTCGATATCCAGCCACTGCATTTCCGCTGCAGCTGCTCGCGGGAGCGCTCCGGTAATGCCCTGGTCAGCCTGGGTAAACCTGATGCGCTGGCCTTGATCGACGAGCATGGCGGCAAGATCGAAGTCGATTGCCAGTTCTGTAATCAGAGCTACCAATTCGACGCGGCCGATATCGAGCAATTGTTCGCCGGTGGCGGTGTAGACACGCCGTCAGATACTCGTCACTAAAACGTTTCAGCACAGGTAAATCTCCTGTCTAACGCCGGAAACTCGCCGTTCTGACAGGAGGGCCCTACTTTTTTTGGGCGTTTCTGGCATAATCCGGCCACTTTTTTCGCTGTAGTAGTTTTCAAAGCTCTACTACAAAACGTTTGGAGCACTCGGCCGCAGGCCGGATGGGGAATCTCATGACGCAAGCCAACAACACCGTGTACACCGACCTGAGCGTCGATGAGCTGGTAAAAGAAGCGCTGAACCGCGGTGAAGGCGAGCTGGCCGATACTGGCGCGCTGGTTGTGAAAACTGGTCATCGTACTGGTCGTTCGCCGGTCGACCGTTTCATCGTCGAAGAGCCGTCCACTCAGGACGCCATCGCCTGGGGTCCGATCAACCGCAAGTTCCCGGCCGACAAGTTCGATGCCCTGTGGGACCGCGTTGAGGCCTTCAACAATGCTCAAGAGCATTTCGTTTCGCACGTTCACGTAGGCGCTGCTTCCGAGCACTACCTGGCCGTCAAAATGACCACCCAGACCGCCTGGCAGAACCTGTTCGGCCGTTGCCTGTTCATCAACCCGCAGCAGTACAACCCTGCTGGCCGTGATGAATGGCAGGTTCTCAACGTTGCCAACTTCGAGTGCGTGCCTGAACGTGACGGCACCAATTCCGACGGCTGCGTGATCCTCAACTTCGCCCAGAAGAAAGTGCTGATCGCTGGTATGCGTTACGCCGGTGAAATGAAGAAAGCCATGTTCTCGGTGCAGAATTTCCTGCTGCCGGCTGCCGACGTGCTGCCAATGCACTGCGCCGCCAACATCGGCGAAGCGGGTGATGTCACCCTGTTCTTCGGCCTGTCCGGCACTGGCAAGACCACCCTGTCCGCCGACGAAAGCCGTTACCTGATCGGTGACGACGAGCACGGCTGGGGCGAAGGCGTTGTGTTCAACATCGAAGGCGGTTGCTATGCCAAGTGCATCGACCTGTCCGAGAAGAACGAGCCGGTTATCTGGAAAGCCATCAAGCACGGCGCGGTACTGGAAAACGTCGTGATCGACGATGCCAAGCACGCTGACTACGCTGATGTCAGCCTGACCCAGAACAGCCGCGCAGCTTACCCGCTGGAGCACGTTGCCAAGCGTTCGGAAAAGAACCTCGGTGGCGAGCCAAACGCGGTGATCTTCCTGACTTGCGACCTGACCGGCGTGCTGCCGCCAGTGTCGATCCTCAACGAAGAACAAGCGGCCTACCACTTCCTGTCCGGCTACACCGCACTGGTGGGCTCGACCGAAATGGGTTCGGGCAGCGGCATCAAGTCGACCTTCTCGACCTGCTTCGGCGCACCGTTTTTCCCGCGTCCTGCTGGCGAATATGCAGAGCTGCTGATCAAGCGCATCCGCGGCTTCGGCTCCAAGGTCTACCTGGTCAACACAGGCTGGACCGGTGGTGGCTACGGCGTTGGCCAACGCTTCAACATCCCGACCACCCGTGCAGTGATCGCCGCGATCCAGAGCGGCGCGCTGGTCGGTGCCGAGACCGAGCACCTGGACATCATCAACCTGGACGTGCCAAAAGCCGTTGCTGGTGTTGAAACCAACCTGCTCAACCCGCGCAACACCTGGGCTGACAAAGCTGCCTACGATGAAGCAGCCAAAGGCCTGGCCAAGCTGTTCACCGAAAACTTCACGAAGTTTGAAGTTTCCGACGCCATCAAGGCTGCTGGTCCACAGCTGTAAGCTGAAACCGGTGTGAAACAGAAAAAGCCGCCCTTATGGGCGGCTTTTTCGTTCTCGGTATTTCTTCGTGATTGTGGGAAGCTTCGGTATTCCCCTATTAACACGCTAGGCCAGTCATGTCCGAAATGCCCCAACGCCACGACTATCCCCACCTGCAGCCGGTTCTTACGCGCTGGCAAGACAGCGACCCCAATGGCCATATCGCCGGTGCCACGGTGTACAGCTATTTCGACACGACCATTCAGGCATTCCTTCAGCAGCAGGCCAACCTGGACCCACAGGAGGGCGAAGTAGTGGGGTTTGTGGTCAGTTCGGCGGCGGACTTTTTTGCCTTGCCGGTGTTCCCGGATACCCTTGAAGTCGGGCTGCGTGTGGCGCGCCTCGCCGGCAGTTCGGTGGAGTATCAGTTGGGGCTGTTTCGGCTCGGCGAGACGCAACCGTGCGCGGCTGGCAAGGTCGTTCAGGTTTTCGTCGAGCGCGCCTCGGGACGGCCGGCTGCGCTGCCAGCTGAGTTGCAGGAGGCGTTCTTACGCTTGCAGGGCTGATTCGCGCTCAGTCGTTCAGGCGAATGATGCCTTCACGTACTGCAAACAACACCAACCCCGGGACATCGTGAATCTGCAGGCGGTGCATGATCTGTGAGCGATGTGCCTCGATGGTTTTCACGCTTAGGCCCAGACCATCGGCAATTGAACGGGTGCTTTCGCCGCGGGCGATCAGGCGCAGAATTTCCAGCTGACGGACTGTCAGTTGCATGGCGTTACTGCCGGGCAGGCGCTTGCTGCTGTGTTTCACCGCTTGACTGATGACCATCGGCAGTACTGCTGAGGACAGGTATTGGCCACCATTTTTCAGCGCCTGCAGTGCCTGCTCCAGTTCTTGTACCGTAGCGCTGTTGAGCAAGAAGCCATGAGCGCCTAGCTGCAGGCAGCGCATAACGAAATCCAGCTCTGAACGCGATGAGAGCATTAGCACATGACTGGCTGGCGCACGCAGACACAACTCGCGCAGGATTTGCTCACTGTCTTGGGTGTCGGCGGTCATACCCAACAGAATCACATCGGGCTTGAGCTTTTCCGCCAAAGCAACTGCGGTCAGGCCATCGCCTGCATCACCGACTACGGCGTAATGTTTCTTTTGTTCGAGCAGCGCGCGCAGGCCAGCTCGAAAGAGCGGCGAGTCATCGGCAAGTAGAATTCGGCAGAGCATGGGTTCGAGCCTGTTTCGCAAGGGTTGGAAGGCGGCAGGTTTGCTCGGTCCGTATGAGCGCTGCCGCGACGGAGCATGATCAGTATCGAAAGTCTGCCGTCGGTGTCGGCAGCGCAGGTCAACATAGACGCTCGAACACCGATGGCAGTATCGGACGAATTGGTAGATCAAGCCCGTGTATGCTTTCACTGTGACCGATCAACAACAGTCCGCCCGGGCGTAATCGAGTCAGCAGTCGCTGTACGACTTGTTGCTTGTCGTCCTGACTGAAATAGCTGAGCAGATTACGTAGAACGATGACATCGAATACCCCGAGGTCATCGGGTAACGGCCGGATCAGGTTGATCTGCCGCACACTGACTCGCTCCCGCAGACTTGTCTGTACCTGCAGGCGCCCGGCCATTTCGCCAATGCCCCATTGGCAATAGCGTTGCAGCCAGCCCTCAGGAAAGTACCGTGCCTGGGCAATGTCGTAGATGCCGTGGCGGGTACGTTCGAGCATATCTGGGCTTATATCACTGGCCAGGACGTGCCAGTTGTCGTTACGGGCGTGTTCGCTGGCAACCATGGCCAGGCTGTAGGCTTCTTCGCCAGACGCGCAGGCAGCGCTCCACAGTTGCACAGGGCCGGTCTTGGTCGCCAGCCAGTGGGCGAGGAATTCGAAATGCGGGTGTTCGCGGAAGAAGTAGGTCTCTTTGGCAACAAGCAGTTCGATCACGCGCTGACGCTCAACACCCTGGTCTGGCCGTGCGAGTAGGAGCAGGTAATCGGAGAAGGTCGCCAATTTATAATGGCGCAGGCGCCTTGCCAGACGGGCAGCAATGACTGCGCGGCGCTCAGAAAGCAGAATCACCCCTGATGCGCGTTCCACCAGCGACTGCAGCTCAAGAAACTGAGCATCGTTGAGCGCAGGTAAGCGCTTGCCTGCCGGCATATCAGCCTCTGCGGACAACGGGCAATAGGGGCGGCGGTGCAGAATCGATGCGCATTCCCTGCGTCCATTGGCTGATTGGGGAATGTTCGATGATAGCTACTGGCTATTTGGGCCAGAATCGGGGTGGCCCCTAAGCCATAGATAAGATAGGGGTATTGCGCCGGTGCGAAATTTCGCCAGATTGACAGGCGGTTTTGCCTGAACGGCTTGATCGGTAACGCGGGGGGATCATTCGTAATCCCTGCCCGTGAGGGCAGGGACTAAGAGATTGGCTTAAGCCCGGACGTGGTTAGCGGTGACGCCAGTGCTTCTTGTGCTTGCGATGGCCATAGTGATGGCCACGGTCGTGGCGGTAGCCGCGGTCGTCGTAGTCACGGCTGCTGTAGTGACGATCTTCCTTGTCACTTTCCTTGCCCATGTAGTTACCCAGTGCGCCACCGGCACCACCGCCTGCAGCTGCACCGATGTAGCCACCGTTGACACCACCCACGCTGCGACCAATTGCATTACCGCCAGCTGCGCCCAATGCGCCACCGATGGCCGCTTCGCCACGGCTGTGTTTGTTGGCACCGACAGCACTGCCGGCTGCGCCGCCAAGGCCTGCACCGATTGTCGAACCGGTGCTGCCGCCGATCGACTGACCGACTGCAGACCCCAGTACCCCACCCAATGCGCCGCCGATACCGGCTTCGGTGGTGCCACCTGCCGAGGCAACGCCACTGAGCAGGCCGAGAGACAACAACAGAATCGAGGAGTACTTCATCAAGAGAGCCTCATAAGGATGACGAGGCGATCCTGAGGCTGACGGAGGGGGCTGGCAATGGAAATCCGACGAGTAACACGAGTTGTACACAATTCTCTAAGTTACTGTTTTAACTATGAAACTTTCTTGATTTTTGGCTGTCTGAGCTTACTTGAGACAAGGCCCCGGCATCGCTGCCAGGGCCTTTTTTGTGCGTGTTGAGCGGTGGATTCTGTCAGACGATACGCGTGTTGTCGCTCGCGGCTTGCAGTTGGATCGCGACGAACTTCGAAGTTGGCGTGTGGCTACCGTCACCGACGCTCTCCAGCGGTACCAGCGGATTCACTTCCGGGTAATAGGCTGCCGCCTGACCGGCGGGTATATCGAAAGCGAGCAGGGTGAAACCTTTGACCCGGCGTTCGCGGCCATCGCTCCATAGCGAAACAATATCGGCCTTTTGTCCAGGGTGAAAGCCCAGGCGGATGATGTCGGCTTCATTGACGAACAGTACGTTACGTTGGCCCTTGACCCCACGGTAGCGGTCATCGAGGCCGTAGATGGTGGTGTTGTACTGATCGTGGGAACGCATCGACTGCATGATCAGATCAGGCACCTGCCCGGTTTCACGCACACGTTCGTGCAGAAGGTCCTCAGGCAGCCGGTTGGCCTTGAAGTTAGCTAGGCCGCTGGCAGTTTTCCACTGCCGTTGCCCAGCGCTATTGCCCAGATAGAACCCGCCCGGGTGTTCCAGACGCTGGTTGAAGCTGTCGAAGCCTGGGATGGTGTCGCTGATCAGGTCGCGAATACGCGCGTAGTCGCCGACCAACCAGTTCCAGTCCACCGGTTTGGCGCCCAGTGTGGCAGCGGCAATACCGGCGATGACGGCCGGCTCTGAACGCATCTGGCGTGACAGTGGCTGCAGTTGACCGTTGGAGGCATGCACCATGCTGAACGAGTCTTCCACGGTGACTGCCTGCGGGCCTTCGGCTTGCTGGTCGATGTCGGTACGGCCAAGGCACGGCAGGATCAGTGCCTGCTTGCCGTGAATCAAATGGCTGCGGTTGAGCTTGGTGCTGATCTGCACGGTCAGTTCACAGCTACGCAGGGCCTGTGCAGTGCGTTCAGTATCCGGCGTGGCCTGGGCAAAATTGCCACCAAGGCCGATGAACACTTTGGCCTGGCCGGCGAGCATGGCGCCAATCGCTTCCACGGTATTGTGACCGTTATGACGTGGCACCTTGAAGCTGAAGCGGCGCTCCAGCGCATCGAGCAGGGCAACCGGCGGGCGCTCGTTGATGCCCATGGTGCGGTCGCCTTGCACGTTACTATGGCCGCGCACTGGGCACAGGCCCGCACCGGGCACGCCGAGGTTGCCGCGCAGCAGCATCAGGTTGGCTATTTCCTGGATGGTCGCCACCGAGTGACGGTGCTGGGTGATACCCATGGCCCAGCACATGATGACCTTCTTGGCTTTGCAGTACATCCGTGCAGCTTGTTCGATCTCTGCCAGGTTCAGACCGGACTGGGACTCGATCGCTGCCCAGGTGGTGGCATCCACCGCCTCCAGGTAATCAGTAATCCCTTGGGTGTGCTGATTGAGGAAGTCATGATCGAAGACGGCCGCTGCGTTACTGGCCTGAGCCTCGCGCTCCCACTGCAGAAGGAACTTGGCCATGCCCCGGAGCAAAGCCATGTCGCCGCCCAGGGCTGGGCGCAAGTAAGCGGTGTTGGTCGGGCGGTCGCCGTTGGTGAGCATTTCCAGCGGATGCTGCGGGTGCTGGAAACGTTCCAGGCCACGTTCCTTGAGGGGGTTGATACACACCACCTGGGCACCACGCTTGACGGCCTCGCGCAGCGGTTCGAGCATGCGTGGATGGTTGGTGCCGGGATTTTGGCCCCAGACGAAAATAGCCTCTGCGTGCTCAAAATCGTCAAAGGTCACCGTGCCTTTACCGACGCCGACACTCTGCCCCAAGGCCACGCCACTGGCCTCGTGGCACATGTTCGAGCAGTCCGGGAAGTTGTTGGTGCCAAAGGCACGCACAAACAGCTGGTACAGATAGGCCGCTTCGTTGCTGGCCCGCCCCGAGGTGTAGAACTCGGCCTGATCGGGGTTGGCGAGGTTATGCAGATGGCTGGCGATCAGGGCGAACGCTGCGTCCCAGTCGATCGGACGGTAACGGTCAGTGCTCGGCTCATAGACCATCGGCTCGGTCAGTCGGCCTTGGTACTCGAGCCAGTAGTCGCTCTGATCCAGCAGCGCGGTAACACTGTGGCGAGCAAAGAATGCAGCATCGACACGGCGCTTGGTCGCCTCCCAGTTCACCGCCTTGGCGCCGTTCTCACAGAATTTGACCATGCCGCTTTCCGGCGAATCGCCCCAGGCGCAACCGGGGCAGTCGAAGCCGCCATTCTGGTTGGTCTTGAGCAAGGCGCGGATGTTCTTCAGCGCGTTGTCGCTGCCGATCCAGGCTTGGGCCACGCTGCGTAGAGCACCCCAGCCTCCAGCAGCACCGTGATAGGGCTTGTAACGCGGGACGGGCTTCTGATCGGCTTGGTGATGCAGGCTCACGGTCAATTCTCCAGCACGGGGCTGAAGACCCGTGGCGCGCTGTGTTTAGGCAAATGGATCAGGTTCAGGTTGTGACGGCGCGCCCACTGCAGGGCCAGGCCGGTGGGTGAGGACAAGCTGACCAGGGTCTGGATGCCGGCACGCAGGACCTTCTGGATCAACTCCAGGCTACAGCGGCTTGTAACAATCGCCAGCCCGCCGTCGAGGCTGATGTGCTGGCGCAACAGGGCACCAATCAACTTGTCCAGGGCGTTGTGACGGCCAATGTCTTCGCGGCCCAACAGCAGTTCACCCTGGTTGTTCATGTACAAGGCCGCATGTACCGCCCCGCAGTGCTGGCCCAGGGGCTGGAAGGCGTCGATGCGCTGGCGCAGGCCGTCGAGCCAGTGCGCGGGCGGCAGCGGAGTGCCAGGCAATACCTTCAGCTCCGGCAGGGCTTGTTCCAGGGCTTCAACCCCACACAGTCCGCAACCGCTGGTGCCCGCCAGTTGTCGGCGCTGGTTTTTCAGGTTCCAGAAAGCGCGACTGGCGATCTCGACCTCAGCGCTGATCGCCGAACCGCGGCCCGTGAGCTTGAGGTCATAGATGTCGTCTGGTGAGGCGATGATGCCGCTGCCGAGGCTGAAACCAACGATGAAATCTTCAAGGTCAGTCGGGCTGACCAGCATGACTGCCTGGTTGATACCGTTGTAGGCAATGGCCAATGCGACTTCTTCGGCCAGCGCAGTGCTGGCCTGGCTGTGGTCGGTCAGGTGGCTGTAGTCATAGTGATTGCTGGCCGCGGGCGCAGTCAGGGGGGCGGACGCCGCGCAGGCCGGAGGTTTTGTAGGCATTAGAGATACCGGCGACTAGTCTGGATTAAGCCTAGGCTTGCGCTCGGTTATCGTCTAATCGCTAATGCTGATGCATTGATAGGTGGCGTCGATCAGACACCACTTTGCAGGGCTTGAAATTCAGCCAGGCAAGCTTCGGCCAAGGCCGAGCGCGGCGCTGTGCGGCGCATGATCAGGCCCAGTGGCGCCAGGGTGCAGGCCTGCTCTATTGGTTGCAGGCGCAGCTTTTCGGTCAGCACTTCCAAACCTGCAGCCAGTGGCATGATCGCGCAACACAGGCCACCGCGAACCGCTTGGACCAACTGATGGACGGCATCAGTCTGCAACAGCAAGCGCGGTTGCAGGCCACGGCTGTGGAAGTTGTGATCGATCGACTGGCGAAAGTGCATGCCGGCGGTCAGCAGGCCCAGTGGCAGTTCGGTCAATGCTTGCCAGCTTAAGGGCTGCTCGTCGAAGCGAAAATGATCTGGGTCATACATCAGTCCCATGCGCGTCTCGCCCAGGGGCAGCGACAGAAAGCGGTCGTGGTCCAGGCGCTCTAGGTAGGAGACTCCCAGATCCAGACGATTGCTGGTCAGCTGCTCGAGAATCTGCTCGGAGCTCAGCGCGCTGAGTTCGAAGTTCAGGTCCGGGTGATGCTGGTGCAAGCGTTGCAGCAATGGCAAGGGATCGAAGCTCGACAGGGGCACCACTCCCAACCGCAGGTTACCGACCAAGTGACCGCGACAGGCAGCGGCTTCGGCATGCAGGCCGTCATAGGCAGCAATCACCGTGCGTGCCCAAGCCAATACGCGCTCTCCTTGGGCGGTAAAGCCTTCGAAGCGCTGACCGCGGTTAACCAGGGCCAGATCCAGTTCCTGCTCCAGATTGCGCAAGCGCATGGACAGCGTGGGTTGGGTCACATGACAGCGGGCGGCGGCTTGACCGAAGTGGCGGGTTTCATCCAGGGCGATGAGGAATTTGAGTTGTTTGATGTCCATCGTCGCTCCTTGGCGCAAAGCAGGCGAAGCATTCTAACCTGTCCTAGACTGCAGGCTCCGAGATTCATAACCAAGGAGAGCGGTATGAGCATTTTCAGTTTCATCAAAGAGGCCGGCGAGAAAATCATCGACCTGCTGACGCCGGGTAATGCCAATGCCAGCGAGCAGTTGAAGGACCATGTGGCCAAAGTCGGACTGGGTAACCCGAACGTTCAGACGACGGTGGAGGGCGACAAGGTTATCGTCACCGGTGAGGTCTCCAGTCAGGAAGAAAAAGAGAAGATCCTTCTGGCGCTGGGTAACATTGCTGGGGTTGCTGAGGTCGATGACCAGATTACCGTCACTGGGCCGGTGGCCACTGCCGCGCGCTTTGTGGTGGTGAAAAAAGGCGACACACTGAGCGCCATATCTCTGACCGTTTACGGTAATGCCAACCTGTACAACAAAATCTTCGAAGCCAACAAGCCGATGCTCAGTCATCCGGACAAGATTTATCCCGGCCAGACCCTGCGTATCCCCGAGTAAACCTCAAAGCCCTTCGAGCAGCGTCCGGTAGTCCTCCACGGCGGCGAACTCTTCGGTATCACGTGGCCCTTTGCGACTGTCCGGCTGGCGCACCGCAAGCAGGTGCGCCACGCCAAAGTCGCGGGCACTGCGCAAGATCGACAAGGTGTCATCGATAAACAGGCTGCGCTGCGGAGCAAAGCCGATATCGGCCTGCAATGCATCCCAGAACTGTGGATTTTCCTTGGGGTAGCCATAGTCGTGGGAACTGATCAGGCGTTCGAAGTAAGGTGCAAGCTCTACTCTTTCCAATTTCAATGACAGCGAGTCGCGGTGGGCGTTGGTGATCAGGATCACCCGTTTGCCGGCCTGCTTGATTGCCTGCAAAAAGGTGTCAGCGTCCGGACGTAGGGCAATCAGATGGGCGGTCTCGAGCTTGAGGTCGCGTACTGAAAGATTCAGCTCGCGGCTCCAGAAGTCCAGGCAGTACCAGTTCAACGAGCCTGCGTGCTGCTCGAACAACGGCTGCATTTCCAATTCAGCCATTGCCCGGCTGATGCCGTGCAGCTCGGCATAGCGCTGGGGCAGGTGTTCGAGCCAGAAGTGGTTGTCGAAGTGCAGGTCCAGCAGGGTGCCGTCCATGTCCAGCAGTACAGTGTCGATGGTGGACCAGGCTAAAACGGGCATATGAAATTCTCGGACAGTCAGGGCAACAGTGGCCGGGCAAGCCACGGTATAGTAACCCGTTCACGCCCAGGAGCCGCCCCATGCGCCAGAAACCTACCGTACTCTCCCGCGAGATTGTCGCCAGCAGCCGCCTGTTTCGGGTCGAAGCTGTGCAGTTGCGCTTTGCCAATGGTAACGAGCGCACCTACGAACGGCTTGTGGGGCGTGGTAACGGTTATGGCGCGGTGATGATCGTGGCCATGCTCGATGCCGAGCATGCGGTGCTGGTTGAAGAGTACTGCGGTGGTACCGATGAATACGAGCTGTCCTTGCCCAAAGGCCTGATCGAGCCGGGTGAAGATGTGCTGGCAGCAGCCGACCGCGAGCTCAAGGAAGAGGCGGGCTATGGTGCTCATCAACTTGAGCACCTGACCGAGTTGTCGCTGTCGCCGGGCTACATGAGCCAGAAGATTCAGGTGGTGTTGGCCACCGATCTGTATGAGGAGCGCCTGGAAGGTGATGAGCCAGAGCCAATGCGCGTCGACAAGATCAACCTGCGCGAGCTTTCGGCCTTGGCCCAGCACCCGCAGTTTTCCGAAGGCCGCGCGCTGGCGGCGTTGTATCTGGTGCGTGATCTGCTGACCCAGCGTGGGGCGTTCAGCGCATGAATGATCAACAGTTGATGCATCAGGTGGTTGAGTTGGCACGGCAGGCGGGCCAGGCCATCCTGCCGTTCTGGCGCGTCGATGTGGCGGTGACGACCAAACTCGATGAGTCGCCGGTCACTGCTGCCGACCTGGCTGCCCATGAGGTGATTGCCAAGGGCCTGCAGGCGTTGGCCCCGCAGATCCCGGTGCTGTCTGAAGAGGACTGCGATATTCCCTTGAGTGAGCGTCAGCGGTGGCAGCGCTGGTGGCTGGTCGACCCGCTCGACGGCACCAAGGAGTTCATTGCCGGTTCTGAAGAGTTCACGGTCAATATCGCCCTGATCGAGCAGGGCCGTGTGGTGTTTGGCGTCGTGGCAATTCCCACCAATGGACGTTGCTACTTTGGTGGCCAGGGTATTGGTGCCTGGTGTGCCGAGGCTAATGCCGCGCCACAGGCAATCCAGGTGCGTCTGGCGCCACCTGCGGGGGCGGGGTTTACCGTGGTCGCCAGCCGACGGCATTCAAGCCCGCAGCAGGAAGCCTTGTTGGCGGGCTTGAGTACTGCGGTCGGTGAATTGCAGCTTGCCAATATCGGCAGTTCGTTGAAATTCTGCCTGCTGGCCGAGGGGGCCGCCGACTGCTATCCGCGTCTGGCGCCGACGTCCCAGTGGGATACCGCTGCCGCCCAGGGTGTTCTGGAGGGCGCGGGCGGTGAAGTGCTTAGTCTGAATGGCCAAGCCTTTACCTACCCGCCGCGTGAGTCATTGCTCAATGCCCACTTCCTGGCCTTGCCGGCCGCTGCGCCGTGGCGTGAGCGCCTACTGCAGCTGGCTTCAACGGTGTAGCACGTACTGGCCGCTAAACAGCACGGCGGCCTCATCACTACCGGCGTTGGTGACTTGTGTATGCAGGTTCAGGCGCGCACGACCACGGCGCTGGTAGGTGGCAACGAAGCGTTCCCAAACCTTCTCCTCCGGCGCTTGGCAGGCGGCGATAGCTACTCCGGTCACTGGCAGCGGATAGCTGATGTGCCCTTCCTGAATGACGATATGACCGTCGTCGATCCCTGCCTCACGCAGGCGCAAGTGCAACCAGCCCCAGCCAACCAGTACGGCCGCGCAGTACAAGCTGCCACCGAACATAGTGCTCTTGTGGTTGACGTTAGCGGCCAACGGCAGCTGCAGGCGCAGTTGGTGCTGTTGCCAGTCGAGTACCTGCAAACCCATCTCGCGGGTCAGGGGGATGTCGCTGTGTAGCACTGACTCCAGGTAGTGGCTGTCTGTGGTCATGGGCGGTTGTCCTCCAGATCGTCAGTGCTGCTGTTGCTGTCAGCGAAGCTCAGGCCGTGCTTGCGCAGCTTGTCATGCAGGGTCTTGCGTGGAATCCCGAGTGCTTCGGCAAGGCTGCGCATGGAGCTGTGCGGCTGGGTCAGTTCGGCGGCAATCAGCGAACGCTCGAAGTGCTCGACCTGCTCACTGAGGTTACCACTGCCAGGTATTGCAGGGTGTTCCTGGAAATGTGGTGGTGCTTCGCCATCGAGCGCCAGCTCCAGCCCTAGGGCGAAGCGTTCAGCGGCATTTTGCAGTTCACGTACGTTGCCTGGCCAATTGTGGCGCAGTAACAGCGCACGCTGCGCCGGTTGCAACGCGTGAGCCGATAGGCCATGACGCGCGCTGGCAGCATCGGCGAAATGCTGGAACAGCACGAGGATGTCATCACCGCGTTCGCGCAGCGGCGGAATACGCAGGGGGGCGACATTCAGGCGGTAGTAAAGGTCGGCACGGAAGCGGCCTTGGTCGGCAGCCTGTCGCAAGTCTTCCTTGGTAGCGGCAATGATGCGGATATCCAGCGGAATCTGCTGGTTGCCACCCAGGCGCTCGACCACCCGTTCCTGCAGCAAACGCAGTAGTTTGACCTGTACATCCAGGCTCATGCTTTCGATTTCATCGAGAAACAGCGTGCCGCCATTGGCGAACTCGAACTTGCCGATTCGGCGTTTCTGCGCACCAGTGAACGCACCGGGTTCGTGGCCGAACAGTTCACTTTCGACCACCGATTCGGCCAGGGCGCCGGCATTGATAGCGACAAAAGGACCGTCGCGTCGGCTCGACAGGTCATGCAGCGCTCGGGCTACCACTTCCTTGCCTGCGCCCGTCTCGCCGAGGATCAGTACATCGGCGCGGGTGCCGGCCAGCGCGCCGATTTGCTCGCGCAGGCGCTGTATAGGCGACGAGTGGCCAACCAGCCGCGTACTCAGTTCCTGGCGGTCGCTCAGGGCCAGGCGCAGACTGCGGTTGTCCAGTACCAGGCGACGCAGGGCCAGGGCGCGGCGCACGCTGTCGAGCAGGGCATCGCTGGCGAAGGGTTTCTCGAGAAAATCATAGGCCCCAGCGCGCATGGCCTGTACCGCCAGGGGCACGTCGCCATGACCGGTAATCAGCAACACCGGCAGATCGGGGTCCTGGGCATGCACCTGTTGCAGCAGCTCCAGGCCATCGATGCCAGGCATGCGGATATCGCTGACCAGCACGCCTGGCCAGTCCGGTTCGATGCGTCCGGCCAGGTTCTGGGCATCGCTCAGGGACAAGACTTTAAGGCCGGCAAGATCCAGGGTCTGGCTCAGTGCCTGGCGCAGGTGTGGGTCGTCGTCGACCAGGATCACCTGTACCTGACTGTCAATGAGCGGCTCGGTTGTCATGCCGATGGGTCCTCCGAGGTTTGCAGGTTGGCGCCGGGTTTGGCCATGCGCAGTTGCAGGGTAAGCAGGGCGCCACCTTCGGGGTGGTTGCCAAGCAGCAACTCGCCGCCTAGCGCGCGCATCAAGGTATCGCAGATCGCCAGGCCCAGCCCAAGACCTTGGGTACGTGTCTTGGTGGTGAAAAAGGGCTCACGGGCACGGGCCAGCGCTTCGCTGGTGAAACCGGGACCGTTGTCGCGAATGTAGAGGTAGACGTTGCCGTCGCGCTGTTCGGCACTGAGCATGAGCCTGCGCGGGTTGGCTTTTTCGGTCAGGGCATCGAGGGCGTTGGCTAACAGATTTCCCAGTACCTGACGTAAGCGGGTCTCACCCGCCTGGACCCATAGCGTCGCGTCCGGCAGATCGCGCACCAACTCCACGGCCATGGCCCGGCGACGTTTGGCCAGCAGGGCCAAGGCGTCATCCAGCGCTGGCTGCAGTGCCACGCTTTCCGGCGCATGACGGTCACGACGAGCGAACGCACGCAGGTGGGCAATGATCGAGGCCATGCGCCCGGTCAGTTCGCTGATCAGCTTGAGGTTGCTGCGTGCGTCATCGGTGCGCTGATGGTCGAGGAGGATCTCGGCATTTTCTGCATAGCTGCGGATTGCCGCCAGCGGCTGATTGAGTTCGTGACTGATGCTTGCCGACATGGTCCCCAGTACCGACAGTTTGCCGGCCTGGACCAACTCGTCCTGGGCTCGCACCAATTCCTGCTGGGCTTGCTCACGCTCCAGTACTTCACTTTTCAGGCGGCTGTTCAGGCCTTCGAGGTCGGCGGTGCGTTCAATCACCCGCTTCTCCAGTTCCTGGCGTGCGTGAGCCTCGAAGTCGATGCGGTCCATGTAGTGACGTCGACGTTGCATGATCAAACCAAGCAACAGCATCAGTACCAGCAAGGCGGCGGCACCGATTGCGACCACGGTGTTTACCGAACGGTCGATCAAGGTTCTCGGTGCGAGGATGCTGACCTGCCAACCGGTTTCCTCGATAGCCTGGGTCTGGATCAACCAGGCTTGCTCGTTGAGGTTCAGGGGCTGAGGCGTCTGGGTCGGGTAGGGCTGGATGGCGGTAATCGCCTCGCGTTCAGCGTCGGTCAGCGGCCGGGTGGCACGGAAGCGCCAGTCTGGGCGGGAGGTCAGGATCACCACGCCGTTGTGGTCAGTCAGAAGTAACTGCTCGGGGGTTTTACCCCACAGGGTTTCGGTGTGATCCAGATCGACCTTAACTACCAATGCACCGATGATCTCGTCGCCGTCACGCACGGCGGCGGCGAAGAAATAGCCGCGTTTGGCCGATGTCGTGCCCTGGCCAAAGAAGCGTCCCAGGCGTCCGGCAACGGCTTCAGTGTAATAAGGACGAAATGCGAAATTTCGGCCAATGAAACTATCGTGCTTGTCCCAATTGGAGGCCGCCAATGTGTTGCCCTTGGCATCCATCAAGTACATGACTTCGGCGCCCGTCTGGGTGGCGATGTTCTTGAGCAGGCGGTTGGCGTTGGTCAGGGTTTCCAGGCGGATTGGATCGGCCAGCACCGCACGCAAGGCGGGCAGGTCACCGAGGATCTGCGGCAGGGTTTCATAGCGGTGCAGGGTGCCGAGCAAGTTGGCGACGTACAGGTCCAGGATCTGGCGGTTCTGGCCGGCCAGTTCGCCCTGGTAGTAGTGCTTGGCCAAGTGCTGCAAGGGCCAGAGCAAAGGCGCCAGGCATATCGCCAGTAGTGCCAGGCTGCGCCATCGAGGACGGCGGGGAAGAGGTGGAGTCTTGGTCATCGTAACTGCGCCAGAATGATCTGGCGCATTATGCGCTACTTCAGGCAGTCAATCAGCGCTTGCTGCCAGTGCGGTTGGCTGACATTCCACTCGCGTTGCAGGCGGCCACAATCGAGGCGCGAGTTCAGCGGACGACGTGCAGGCGTTGGGTACTCGCTCGACGCAATCGGCAGCAACTCGGCACAAGGCAAGCCTTGGGCCTTGAGGTGTTCGCCAATGGCCTGGGCGAAACCGAACCAGGACGTCTCGCCCTGAGCGGTCAAGTGATAGGTGCCCCAAGCGCCGGCTTGGCCCGCCAGCCAGCGTTCGATCAGAGCGCGGGTACTCTGGGCAATGGTGCCCGCCCAGGTCGGTGCCCCGAACTGGTCGGCAACTATGCGCAGTTGTGGTTTTTCCTGCAGCAGGCGCTGCATGGTTAACAGAAAATTGCGCCCGTGCTGCGAGTACACCCAACTCGTGCGTAGGATCAAATGCTCACCACCAACAGCGGCAATGGCCTGTTCGCCGGCCAGTTTGCTACGCCCGTAGACGCCCAACGGGTTGGGTTGGTCGTCTTCGCTATAAGCGCCAGCCTTGCTCCCGTCGAACACGTAGTCGGTGGAGTAATGGATCAGCGGGATGCCCAGCTTGGCGGCTTCCTCGGCGAAGATGCCGGGAGCCTGGGCATTGATTGCAAAGGCCAGTTCCGGCTCGCTTTCGGCCTGATCTACCGCGGTATGGGCGGCGGCGTTGATGATCAGGTCAGGCTTGAGTGCCTGCACGTGTTCACGGATGCCTTCGGGCTTGGCCAGGTCGAGCTGATCACGACCCAGCACATGCAACTGGCCAAGGTCGCCCAAGCGCTGTTGCAGCGCTTGGGAAACCTGGCCGTGCTGGCCGCTGATGAGGATGTTCAGTCGGCGTGCGGTCATGGGAACAGATCCGCCTCTTTCAGCCATTTACCGGCCTGGTCCTTGGCGGACAGTTGCGGCGCAGCATCCAGTTGCCAGTCGATGGCCAGGTCCGGATCGTCCCAGCGAATGCAGCGTTCGGCCGCCGGGTTGTAGTAGTCGGTGGTCTTGTAGAGGAACTCGGCACTGTCACTGAGCACGACAAAACCATGGGCAAAGCCTTCCGGCACCCACAGCTGGCGATGGTTGTCGGCGGACAGCCTTACCGCAACCCATTGGCCGAAGTGTGGCGAGCTGCGCCGGATATCGACAGCCACATCCAGCACTTCACCGTGGGTGACACGCACCAGCTTGCCCTGGGTGTTTTCCAGTTGATAGTGCAGCCCGCGCAGCACACCCTTCTGCGAGCGCGAATGGTTGTCCTGGACAAAGGTCGTGGTGACGCCGGTTTTGTCTTTGAACGCCTCGGCGTTGAAGCTCTCATAGAAAAAACCGCGGCTATCACCGAACACGTTTGGTTCGATGATCAGCACGCCTGGCAGGTCGGTAGTGATGACGTTCATTGATGCTCTTCCGCCAGACCGTAGAGGTATTGTCCGTAGCCGGTCTTGCCGAAAATCCTGGCGCGTTCCAGCAATTGCGGGCGATCGATCCAGCCCTGCTGGAAGGATATTTCTTCAAGGCAGGCAACCTTCAGGCCTTGACGGTGCTCAATGGTCTGCACGTACTGCGAAGCTTCGAGCAGGCTGTCGTGGGTACCGGTATCGAGCCAGGCGAAGCCACGGCCGAAACGCTCGACGCGCAAGTCACCGCGTTGCAGGTAGGCATTGTTGACGTCGGTGATTTCCAGCTCGCCACGTGGCGACGGCTTGACGTTCTTGGCGATGTTCACCACATCGTTGTCGTAGAAGTACAGGCCGGTCACTGCATAAGGCGACTTGGGTTTGGCGGGTTTTTCTTCGATCGACAGGGCGCGACCGTCCTGATCGAAGTCGACCACACCGAAACGCTCCGGGTCTTTGACCCAGTAGCCGAACACCGTTGCGCCTGTGGGTTGCTTGATGGCGCGCAATAACTGCTCGCTGAAACCCTGGCCATGGAAAATGTTGTCGCCCAGAATCAGGCAGACCGAATCGTCTCCGATGAACTCTTCACCGATCAGGAAAGCCTGGGCCAGTCCGTCGGGAGAGGGCTGTTCGGCGTAGCTGATTTCGATGCCGAACTGGCTGCCGTCGCCCAGCAGTTGCTTGTACTGCGGCAAGTCATGAGGCGTGGAAATCAGCAAGATCTCCCGAATACCGGCCAGCATCAGCACCGAAATCGGGTAGTAGATCATCGGTTTGTCGTAGATTGGCAACAGTTGCTTGGAAACACCCAGGGTGATGGGGTGCAGGCGGGTGCCGGAGCCCCCTGCCAGAACGATACCTTTGGTCATGCAATAAGATCCTTGAAGTCACTGGCGCCCAAGCGCTGTCCTTGGTAGCTACCGTCTTGTACGCGCTGGCACCATGGCAGGTTGTCCAGGTACCACTGCACAGTCTTGCGCAGGCCGGTTTCGAATGTCTCTTCCGGGACCCAGCCCAGCTCGCGCTCAATCTTGCTGGCATCGATGGCGTAACGCTGGTCGTGGCCTGGGCGATCCTGGACGAAGGTGATCAGGTCGGCATAGTTGGCGACACCGGCGGGGCGTTCGGGCGCGAGCTCTTCAAGCAGCGCACAGATGCCACGGACTACGTCGATGTTCTTCTGCTCGTTGTGCCCGCCGATGTTGTAGGTCTCGCCGACCTTGCCTTCGGTCACAACTTTGAACAGGGCACGGGCGTGATCCTCGACGTACAACCAGTCGCGAACCTGCAGGCCGTTGCCATAGACCGGCAGCGGTTTGCCCGCCAGGGCGTTGAGAATCACCAGTGGAATCAGCTTCTCCGGGAAGTGGAACGGCCCGTAGTTGTTTGAGCAGTTGGTGATCAGTACCGGCAGGCCATAGGTACGTTGCCAGGCGCGGACCAGGTGGTCGGACGCCGCCTTACTTGCAGAGTAAGGGGAGCTTGGTGCATACGGCGTCGTTTCGGTAAACAGGTCATCGACGCCATGCAGGTCGCCATACACTTCGTCAGTGGAAATGTGATGGAAGCGAAATGCCGCACGCTCTTGCGCCGGCAGGGTCAGCCAGTAGGCGCGAGTGGCCTCTAGCAGGCTGTAGGTCCCGACGATGTTGGTCTGGATGAAATCAGACGGGCCGTCGATCGAGCGGTCGACATGCGACTCAGCCGCCAGATGCATGATGGCATGTGGCTGGAATCGTGCCAGTACAGCGCTGACAGTCGCTTGATCAGCAATATCGGCCTGAACAAACTCATAGCGGGTATTGGTCGCGATGCTGGTCAGCGACTCAAGGTTGCCGGCATACGTCAGCTTATCGAGGTTGAGCACTTCGTGTTCGGTATTGGTGATCAAGTGACGCACCAGCGCCGAACCGATAAAGCCGGCTCCGCCGGTGATGAGAATTCGCATGTCGGACTGCCTTTCTTCCATAACGGACATTGAACATTAAGCGCATAGCTTGTGGTGGGGAGCGGACTGGAGCAAGCAAAAAGCGCTGAGCAGTCGAGTTTTCCCTGAAAGCATTGAGCAGTTGAGCAAAATTTGCGCGATTTTAGCGGTTAATCTTGCTTCTCGGCAAAAGCAGTGGCGATATAAGCAACAAAAAAATGAGGTCCCGTCATGCCGCTCAGTACCTTGCTCCACCGCTCCAGCCAACCGTGCCCTGATGTCAGCGAGCAGCAAGCGCTGCGGATATTGCAGGAGCACTATGGGCTCAGTGGTTCATTGCAGCCTTTGGGTAGCCAGCAGGATCTGAACTTTCGCGTTGACAGCGCGCAAGGGCGGTATGTGCTGAAAATCTGCCATGGCGATTATAGCGCCGCTGAACTGCAAGCCCAGCATGCGGCCCTCAGTTACTTGCGCGAGCGTGAGTTGCCGGTACCCGCAGTGATTACTGCAAATTCCGGTGCACAGTTACTGGCACTGGAGGTGGAGGGCCAGGCCTTGCGCGTGCGTCTGCTTGAGTACATCGAAGGTCAGCCACTGACCCGGCTCAAGTACATGGAACCAACGCTGGTCGCTGAACTGGGCAGGCTCTGCGCACGTATCGATCAGGCCTTGGTGCAATTCAGTCACCCAGGGCTTGAGCGCACATTGCAATGGGACCCGCAGCATGCCCAAGCCCTGATCGCGCACCTGTCACCTGTGCTCAACGACGGACCGCGCAAGGCGCAACTGCTCGAAGCCACCCTTAAGGCCGAACAGCGTTTGCAACCGTTGATCGAACAATTGCCGATGCAAGCGGTGCACTTGGACATCACCGATGACAACGCCGTCTGGCAACGGGACGCACAACGGCAATGGCAACTGTGCGGCGTGATCGATTTCGGCGACTTGTTGCGCACCTGGCGTATTGCCGACCTGTCGGTGACCTGCGCGGCCTTGCTCCATCATGCCGAGGGCGATCCGCTACGCATCTTGCCAGCCGTTCAGGCCTACCATGCGCTGAATCCGCTGAGCCAAGTTGAACTCCAGGCGCTATGGCCGATGATCGTGGCGCGCGCCGCTGTGCTGGTGCTCAGCAGTGAGCAGCAACTGAGTGTCGATCCAGGCAATAACTACATTCGTGACAACCTTAGACACGAATGGGAAATCTTTGATGTTGCCACCAGCGTCCCATTCGAACTGATGGAAGCTGCGATTCTGCAAATCACCGGCTTCGACCTACCCCTGTCGCCCTTGCAGGCAAGCCCGTTGCTGCCTGGCGTGCAGGCCAACAGGGTCACGTCGGTGGATCTGGGGGTGTTGAGCAACCACTTCCATGCCGGTAACTGGGAGCAACCCGGTATCGACCAGCAGCTGTTGCGTGAGCAGGCCAGTGCACAAGGGGCCGCTTGCTCGCTCTATGCGCAGTACCGTCTGTCGCAAACCCATATCGACAATCCGCAAGAGCCGAAGACCTTTGCCTTGCACGTTGAGCTGCAGCTGCCTACGGGGACTGCGTTGCAAGCCCCCTGGCCGGGGGTTTGGCAAAACACGGCCGATGGCGAGGGGTATTTGCAAGGCGCGCAGTGCAGCCTGTGGTTGCGTGGGCTGGTCGATGCCCCCGAATCCGGGTCGCAGTTGACCAACGGTCAGTGCCTGGGGCACATCGATGGGCTGTTGAGCGTCCAGCTCTGCCGCGTTGCTGGCCTGTGCCCGCCCTCCTTTGTGGTGCCTTCGCGGGCCGTTGCCTGGCAAGCCCTATGCCCATCGCCGCAAGCCGTGCTTGGGTTCGCCTGTGACGCTGAGCCGCTGGTTGATGCACAGCAATTGCTTGAGCGTCGCGACGCCAGTTTTGCCCGCTCGCAGAAGCACTACTATGAACAGCCACCCCATATCGAACGTGGCTGGCGCAATTACCTCTACGACATGCAGGGGCGTGCGTACCTGGACATGCTCAACAATGTCGCGGTACTTGGCCATGGTCATCCGCGGATGGCCAGTGAAGCGGCTCGGCAGTGGTCCTTGCTCAACACCAACTCACGCTTTCATTACGCGGCCATTGCCGAGTTTTCCGAACGCTTGCTGGAGCTGGCGCCCGATACCATGGACCGGGTGTTCCTGGTCAACAGTGGCACCGAGGCAAACGACCTGGCCATTCGTTTGGCATGGGCCTACAGCGGTGGCCGGGACATGCTCAGCGTGCTGGAGGCCTACCACGGCTGGTCAGTGGCGACCGACGCGATTTCCACCTCGATTGCCGACAACCCCCAGGCGCTGAGCACTCGGCCTGACTGGGTGCATCCGGTGATTGCGCCGAACACCTACCGCGGTGCCTATCGCGGTGACGACAGCAGCACCGACTATCTGCGTGACGTCGATGCCAAGCTGGCAGCCGTGGCTGCCGATCAGCGGCAACTGGCCGGCTTCATTTGCGAGCCGGTGTATGGCAATGCTGGTGGCATTTCATTGCCGTCGGGTTACCTGCAACAGGCCTATGCCAAGGTACGTGCCGCCGGTGGCGTGTGCATCGCCGATGAAGTACAGGTCGGCTATGGCCGGCTTGGTGAGTATTTCTGGGGCTTTGAACAACAAGGCGTGGTGCCGGACATCATCACCATGGCCAAGGGTATGGGCAATGGCCAGCCGCTGGGGGCGGTGATCACCCGTCGGGAGATAGCCGAAGCGCTGGAAGCTGAGGGCTACTTTTTCTCATCTGCCGGCGGCAGCCCGGTCAGTTGCCGGATCGGCATTGCCGTGCTGGATGTCATGGGCGAGGAAGGTTTGTGGGACAACGCCCGAGATGTGGGCAGGTACTTCAAGGCGCGCCTGCAAGGTTTAGTCGATAAACATCCGCTAGCGGGTGCCGTCCATGGTTCGGGCTTCTACTTGGGCCTGGAGCTGGTCCGCGACCGCACCAGCCTGGAGCCGGCCAGCGAAGAAACCACCACCTTATGTAACCGTCTGCGTGACCTGGGAATTTTCATGCAGCCAACTGGCGATTACTTGAACATCCTCAAGATCAAGCCGCCGATGTGCACCACTCGGGAGAGCGTGGACTTCTTCGTAGACAGCATCGACAGGGTGCTCTCAGAAGCCCTCTAGCTCGCGAGCTGAAAGCCGGTTAACTCGATTGTTATCGGGTTAACCGGCTTTTTTGTGCCTGTTATTTTTATATCTCAGCTTTCAAAGCCGATATTTATCGGATATAAAGTCGTCCGTCCACCCCTGCAATCTGTTTTCGGTCGTCTGCACGGTCAGCCGGCCCAGTCATCCTTCGAGGAGGTTTTCATGAGCCGCACCGTTACTGTCGCCGCCACCCAGATGGCGTGTTCCTGGGATCGTCAGGACAATCTGGCCACTGCCGAAAAGCTGGTCCGCGAAGCGGCAGCAAAAGGCGCGCAGATCATCCTGATTCAGGAGCTGTTCGAAACCCCGTACTTCTGCCAGAAGCCGAATCCGGATTACCTGCAACTGGCCACGCCGGTTGAAACCAACGCCGCAATCGCCCACTTCCAGAAGCTCGCCAAAGAGCTGCAGGTGGTGCTGCCGATCAGCTTCTTCGAACTGGCCGGTCGTGCGCGTTTCAACAGCATCGCGATCATTGATGCCGATGGCAGCAACCTGGGCTTGTACCGCAAGACCCACATCCCGGATGGCCCTGGCTACCACGAAAAGTATTATTTCAATCCGGGCGATACCGGTTTTAAGGTCTGGCAGACCCGTTACGCCAAGATCGGCGTAGGCATCTGCTGGGACCAGTGGTTCCCGGAGTGCGCGCGTAGCATGGCGCTGCTCGGTGCCGAAGTGCTGTTCTACCCGACAGCCATTGGCAGCGAGCCGCACGACAAGACCATCTCCTCGCGAGATCACTGGCAGCGTGTGCAGCAGGGCCATGCGGGCGCCAACCTGATGCCGCTGATCGCCAGCAACCGCATCGGTACCGAAGAACAGGACGGCTACGACATCACCTTCTACGGCTCGTCGTTCATCGCCAACCAGTTTGGTGAGAAAGTCCAAGCGCTCAACGAGACCGAAGAGGGCGTGCTGGTGCATACTTTCGACCTCGACAAACTGGAGCACATCCGCAGCGCCTGGGGCACTTTCCGTGACCGTCGTCCAAACCTGTACGGCCCGGTGAAAACCCTCGACGGCGCGCTGGAATCCTGATCATTCAATGACCTCGACGTGGGTTACCAGGCCTGCGTCGAATACTGCAAAGGTTTACTCATGAAGACCCTGACCAGCACCCCACGCGCCGACGGCTTTTACATGCCAGCCGAATGGGCACCGCAAACCCAGGTATGGATGGTCTGGCCTGAGCGTCCAGACAACTGGCGCCTGGGCGGCAAACCAGTACAAGCTGCACACGTGGCGCTGGCCCAGGCCATCGCCCGTTTTCAGCCGGTGACCGTAGCCGTCTCGGCCGGCCAGTACGACAACGTCCGCGCCCGTCTGGATGCCCCGAACATTCGCGTGGTGGAAATCAGCAACGACGACGCTTGGGTGCGTGATACCGGTCCGACCTTTGTCATCAACAACAGCGGTGAAGTGCGCGGAGTTGACTGGGGCTTCAACGCCTGGGGTGGCTTCGAGGGCGGGCTGTACTCGCCCTGGAACCGTGACGAGCAAGTGGCCAGCAAGGTCCTCGAGATGGAACGCTGCCAGCGTTATCACACCGAGGGCTTTGTGCTCGAAGGTGGCTCTATTCACGTCGATGGTGAAGGCACCCTGATCACCACCGAAGAATGCTTGCTCAACCACAACCGCAATCCTCACCTCAACCGTGAGCAGATCGAAGCCATCCTGCGCGATCACTTGGCGGTAGACGCCATCATCTGGCTGCCCGATGGCCTGTACAACGACGAGACCGATGGTCACGTCGACAACTTCTGTTGTTACGTGCGCCCAGGTGAAGTGTTACTGGCCTGGACAGATGATCCACAAGACCCCAACTACGCGCGCTGCCACGCCGCACTTGAGGTCTTGCAGAACAGCCGTGACGCCAAAGGTCGCACCTTTACCGTGCACAAGATGCCGATTCCGGGTCCGTTGTTTGCCACTGAAGAAGAGTGTGCCGGCGTCGATCCGGTGGCCGGTAGCCAGGAGCGAAACCCATCCGTGCGCTTGGCCGGTTCCTACGTCAACTTCCTGATCGTCAATGGCGGCATCATTGCCCCGAGCTTCGACGATCCGGCAGATGCCGAGGCTAGAGCGATTCTCGCTCGGGTTTTCCCGGACCACGAAGTGGTGATGATCCCCGGTCGCGAAATGCTGTTGGGTGGGGGCAACATCCACTGCCTGACCCAGCAACAACCGGCACCGTTCAAAGGCTGAGTTTGCGCCCATAAAAAAACCCGTCTTCGGACGGGTTTTTTTATGGGCGGCGACAATCGGCGCTGCTATCTGGCACACCTCTTGTATTTGTTTTGCATTGTATTTCAAGCAGATAGGACAGCATTGTTCTGTCACAAAGTTTGAGTAGGTTAGCCACTCACGGCCCAGGGAGTACGTGTCGAAATGAATGCAGTAAGTGAGTCGGCTTCGTCCGTACTGAATGGCGCGGCCCTGCGAAGGGTGGCGCAGTGGTTGAAAAGTAATGGAGCCATCCGGGGCAGGAAGTCCGATCACCGCCGCTCGTTGCTGGAGCGCTATCCGCGAGGGTTGATTACAGAAGCAGAGCTTGAAGCCCTGCTGGGTGAGTGAATCGCAACCCTGCTGGATCTGTCGTAGCCGCTGCCGCCAGGCTGCGATCGGCCGCCAAGCGGCCGTAGTTACCCATCACCGAGTTGGTTGGGTTGCGACTGCTACGCAGTCGATCACAGCCTGCGGCAGCGGCTACCGTTCTAGCATCAGAAGCTATAGGTGCCGGTAACTACCAGGCTGCGTGGATCACCGAACTGGATCTGCGCGGCACTGGTGGCCGAGCTGTAGTAGGTCTTGTCGGTAATGTTGGTCAACGCCGCACGCAGGTCCCAGTCCTTGGTACGGAAACCGGCCAAGGCATCCCAACTACCATAGCCAGGCAGTACTGCAGTGTTCTGGTTGTCGGCATAACGTTCACCGACCAGGGTCAGACCGGTCTCGCCATACCAGCCCATCTCGGGTTTCCAGGTCACGAACACGCTGCCATTGCGTTTGGCGACGTTGCTCACCCGATTGCCTTCCTGGTTGTTGTTGTCTTCGACGATGGTTGCATCCTGAATGCCGATGCCGCCCCGGACGTACCAGTTGCCGACGATGTTGCCGGTGGCGGTCAGTTCCACCCCGCGCGAACGCTGCAGGCCGGTCAGCAAGGTAACGCCAGGATCGTTCGGGTCGCTGGTGCGGCGGTTGTAGAGCTCAAGTTCGTAGATCGCCAAGGTAGTGCTCAGGCGTTCGTCGAGCCAGTCGCTCTTGACCCCGATTTCCTTCTGCCGGGTTTCTTCAGGGCTGGTTTCATTGCTGTTGCCAGGTGCACCCGGGGTAATGCCGATCAGACCGCCACCCACTGGGGAGAAGGTTTTGCTCCAGGAGGCGTAGAAGGAGTGTTCTTTCCATGGCGAATAGACCACGCCCAGGCGAGGGCTGGTGCTGGTGCTGTCCTGCTTCTCGGAAATATTCTTGAGCTTGTTGGTGGTTTCGACTTCGAACTGGTCGAAGCGTACCCCTGCCAGTATTTGCCACTGATCGTTCAGGCGCAGTTGGTCCTGGATGTACAGGCCACGGCTATCGACCACGGTGTGGTTGTTGCTCGAAGGCACCATCAGGCCATTGTATTGCGCGTCGCTGTCGGGATTGTCTAGGTCTACGCTCGGCACTTCTGTCGCTGATTTGTAGAGCAACGGATCGCGCCGCTGATTACCGACCTCCAGGCCGGTCAACAAGGTGTGCTGCAGGCCGAAGGTGTCGAAGTTGCCTTCCAGTTCTAGGTTATTGAACAGGTTGCGGGTATTGAGGTCTTGCTGCCAGCGCTGGCGAGTGACCTGATTGGTGCTGGCCTTGTAGCCGTTCTGGTAGGTGTTGTCGAAGTCGCTGTTGAGCTTGAACAGGCCAAGGGTGTGACGCACCTGCCAGTTTTCACTGAGTTGGTAGTTCAGACGTGAGCGCAGCGATTGTGCCTTGTCGTCGATGAAGTCGCGTTGGGTATCGCCATACGTAGTGTCACGGTCAACATCGGCCGGGCGACCATTGACGCTCGGAATGCCACGATCAGGCGTGCGGTTGTAACGGCTGTATTCGTATTGCACCAGCCAGTTGAGTTCCGGAGTCAGTTGCCAGCTCATGGATGGGGCGAACAGCTGGCGGCTGCCGTCGATGCCGTGGCGGAAGCTGTTGTTGTCCTGGTTGCCCAGGTTCAGGCGCAGGCTGATGTTATCCGACGGATCGGCGCTGAGGTCGGCGTACAGGCTGCGCAGGTCTTCGCTGCCCCCTTGAGCTTCAATACTTGAGCGTCGGCCGGCTTCTGGCAGTTTGCTCACGCGGTTGACGATCCCGCCTTGACTGCCGCGCCCGTACAACACGGCAGCCGGGCCTTTGAGTACCTCGATACGTTCGATGTTGTGCAAGTCGCGCACGTACTGACTGTCGTCGCGGATGCCGTCCAGGTAGAAGTCATTGCTGGCGTCGAAGCCACGGATACGCACGCTGTCGAAGCGGGTATCGGCGCCGTTGCTGACGTTGGGAATGCCGTTCAGCGCCTTGCCCAGGTCGTTAGTGCCGTAGTCCATTACGTTGCTGGTCTTCACCGCGTCGATAGCCTGGGGAACATAACGGGCAGGTGTTGAGGTGCGGGTGGCGGTGCTGACTTCCTTGACTCGCGGATCATCTTGGTCGGGATCACTTTCGGCGGTAACCGAAAGCTCAGGCAGGGTAGTACTGGCGGCCATCGCCATGGCGGAACCGAGAAACAGGGAGACACCCAAGGTCAGGGGTGACAGGCGGCAGGGGGCAGGCATTAAGAGCATCCGAAGGGGAGAGCGAGTTAGACGAAAGAGGTATTGAAATTCGGCGCGAATGATAATGCTTGCTATTTACTTATGTTAATCGTTTCTCGACTGCGCCCGCGTGTTTATGTATCTAATTGTTTCGCAGGGTTATTTTTCACGAATTTTTGACACGCTGATCCGCACGCGGATAGGATTCGGTCAACGCCTGTAGGCCCATGAGCCAAGAGTCCAGAATAAAAGGCCCGCTGCGATCACTCGCATGCGGGCTTTTTATTTTCTGACCCGCGAGCGTCAACCCACGCAGGGGGCGTGGTTTCTGGCGTAGGTCGCAGAGCGTATTTGACTCGTAATAAGGAAAATAAAATGTTGAAAACCAGGATCAGCTTGATCGCGCTGGGGCTTATGGCGGCGACTCAAGCTTCGGCCAATGATCAGGCCAGCGCTAACGGCTTCGTCGAAGACAGCACTGCCAGCGTTCTGCTGCGCAACGCATTCATCAACCGTGACAAGAAACACGGCACCAAAGATCAGAGCGAGTGGGGCCAGGCCTTCATCGGCAAGTTCTCCTCCGGTTTCACCCAGGGCACCGTCGGTGTCGGTGTGGATGCTTTCGGACTGTACGCTGTGCGTCTGGACGGTGGTAAAGGTCGCAACGGTGGCGCCGGTATCGACTTCTTCAAACCGGCCGATGGCGACTCAGCGACCAACCAGCAGAATTCCCCGCATAACCTTGCTCGTGGCGGCGCCGCGGTCAAATTCCGTGTCTCCAATACAGTACTGAAGTACGGCGACCAAATGCCGGAGCTGCCAGTGCTGCAGTACGACGACGGTCGCCTGTTGCCTGAGAGTTACACCGGTACCCTGATCACCTCTAAAGAGATCAAGGGCCTGGAGCTGAACGCCGGTCGCTTCACCCAGGAAGCGCGCAAGAGTGCTGAAGGTCGTGACAGCGGTGGCCTGAAGTCGATCAACGTGCTCGGCGGTAGCTACAAGTTCACCGAAAACTTGTCGGCTTCGGTATACGGCTCCGATGTTGAAGACGTACTGAAGAAGTACTACCTGGGCGTGAACTACGTTCACCCGATCTCGGACGACCAGTCCCTGACCTTGGATTTCAACGGCTACAAGTCTGATATCGACAAGAAGTACGTCGCTGCCGCAGATCTGACCGGCGACTCCAACACCATCTGGAGCCTGGCGGCTACTTATGCCTTCGGCCCACACTCGATCACCCTTGCTCACCAGCGCAGTACTGGCGACACCGGTTATCAATACGGCTTCTACCAGAACGCCGGTGGCGTGGGTGACGGTGGTTCGACCATCTACCTGGCCAACTCCTACTGGTCCGACTTCAACGCTGAAGACGAGCGTTCCTGGCAGATCGGCTATGGCCTGGACTTCGGCGCCTTCGGCGTGCCGGGCCTGACCTACAAAGTAGCCTACGTGCGTGGTGACAACATCAACACCCACGGCTTCGGTGAAGGTAAAGAGCGCGAAATCTTCAACCAGTTCAAGTATGTGGTTCAGGAAGGTCCAGCTAAGGACCTATCCGTCAAACTGCGTAGTTCGTTCCTGCGTACTTCCGAAAGCGTTCGCCTGAACGGCTACAACGACGACGGTAACGAAGTTCGTGTGTTCGTTGAGTACCCAGTCAACCTGTTCTGATAGTTGTCTGGCGTCTCCAGCAACCCCGGCTCAGGCCGGGGTTGTTTGTTTTCGACGTACAGCGGGCGAGTTCGCCAGCACCTCGCCAGTCTCCGGCTCAAAGCTGTCACTTCGAGCCATCCGCCACATCCGCGCGTAGAACTCACTGTTGATCGAGCCGCTGAGCAACTCACCGGGCTTGAGGAACACGTGCAGCTGGGAAAACTGACGAATCTCGCTGGTGCTGATACGCCGCACCAGGTGTTTGGGCTTGAGCTGTGAGGGATGTTCAAGCCCGGCGGCCGCGAGCATCTCGGCCAGGGCATGCAGGGTATTGCGGTGGAAGCTGTAGACCCGCTCGGCTTTATCCGGCACCACCAGTGCACGTTGTCGCAGCGGGTCTTGAGTCGCCACGCCGGTAGGGCACTTGTTGGTATGACAACTCTGCGACTGAATGCAGCCGATGGCGAACATGAAGCCGCGCGCCGAGTTGACCCAGTCGGCGCCGATGGCCAGCACGCTGGCGATGTCGAAGGCGCTGACGATCTTGCCGCCTGCACCGATGCGTACCTTGTCGCGCAGGTTCAGGCCGACCAGGGTGTTGTGCACGAACATCAGGCCTTCACGCATGGGCACGCCAATGTTGTCGCTGAACTCGCGCGGCGCAGCGCCGGTGCCACCTTCCTTGCCGTCGACGACGATAAAATCCGGGACGATATCGGTTGCCAGCATCGCCTTGGCAATACCCATGAACTCCCATGGGTGGCCCAGGCAGAACTTGAAACCCACAGGCTTGCCGCCAGACAGCTCACGCAATTGTGCGATGAACTGCAACAACTCGACAGGGGTGCGAAAGGCACTGTGCGCTGCAGGTGAGATGCAATCTTCACCGACCATCACGCCACGCGTGGTCGCGATTTCAGCGCTGACCTTGTGCCCGGGCAAAATCCCACCATGCCCGGGTTTTGCGCCCTGGCTGAGCTTGATTTCGATCATCTTCACCTGTGGATCGCGCGCTTGATCGGCAAAGCGTTCGGGATCAAAGCGGCCAGCGGCAGTGCGGCAACCGAAGTAACCACTGCCAATTTCCCAGATCAGGTCGCCGCCATGTTCACGGTGATACGGGCTGATGCTGCCTTCACCGGTGTCATGGGCAAAGCGCCCCTGTTTCGCCCCTTGGTTGAGTGCAGCAATGGCGTTGGCGCTGAGGGCGCCGAAGCTCATGGCCGAAATGTTGAAGATCGAGGCTGAGTAAGGCTGGCGACACTGCGGGCCACCGATGGCGATGCGAAACGAGGCGGGGTCGGGCGTGTCGGCCGGCAGCATTGAATGGCTGATGAACTCAAAGCCTGGTCGATAAACATCGTTGAGCGTACCAAAGGCCTTCTCGGCGCTTTCATTCTTGGCCCGGGCATACACCAGTGAGCGTTGGGCACGGGAGAAGGGCAGTTTGTCGTCATCACCTTCGAGCAGGTACTGACGGATTTCCGGGCGGATGGTTTCGATCAGGTAACGGATATTGCCCAGGATCGGGTAGTTGCGCCGAACCGCGTGGTGGCTTTGTCGCAGATCGTTAAGGCCAACCAGGCTAAGTACCGCGCAGATCAGGCTGAAGGGCCAGAGCCAAGCATGGGTCGCAAGGTAGGGCAGGCTGATACAAGTGAAGAGCAGGCAGCCGGCCAGAACGGCGTAGCGGCTGGGAAGCGAAGCTTTCATGAATCTTCCACTGATATGAGAGATCCTGCCAAGGATAGGGCAAGCGTGCCGGTGGAAAACCCGTGAAATCGGTAAAAGACTTTTATCCCCCAGGTGCTTGACCCGGTTGGCGTGGCGATAGTTTGTTGTTGACTGAACTCAACTCCAGCATGTGCATAACTGCCGTCACCCGTCGTCGTGCTACAAGGCAACTTCAGTTTTTTGCGAGTGAAGCCTTGTGACTTCCGCTACCCATACTGAACCGGCTAATCGTGGTTTCGGCCTGCTGTGCCTGGCCAGCTATCTGCTGTCGTTGTCTTATGGCTCGACCTTTCTTTTGTCTTTGCTGGTCAGTACCCGCGCAGGCAACGAGCAGGATGCCGGGCAGATCATCTCCCTGGCGATGCTTAGCACTGTTGTCGCTGTACTCGGCAGTGGCCATCTGGCTGATCGCTCGGGATCGGCGCGAGCCATCGCGTTCT
Source organism: Pseudomonas sp. S06B 330 (assembly GCF_002845275.2). NCBI lineage: Bacteria > Pseudomonadati > Pseudomonadota > Gammaproteobacteria > Pseudomonadales > Pseudomonadaceae > Pseudomonas > Pseudomonas tussilaginis. Next base: position 463,438 of record NZ_CP088149.1, read on the forward strand.
CAGCGGTATGCCTGGTGGTTACCTGTCTAGGTTTTGCCCTGATGCCGGGCATCGGTTTCGGCCTGATGCTCTGTGGTCTGACCCTTGGCCTTGGCTGGGGCTCGTTCTATACCCTCGGGCCGATCCTGGTCGCTGAGCGAGTAGAGCCCTCACGCCGCACTCACTGCTTCGCCCTGCTGTCGGGCAGCATGATGAGTGGTATCGGCTCGGGACCGCTGGCGGGCAAGCTCGCCAGTGTGTTCGCCATGCCGGTGCAAACGGCATTCTATGCGGCGGCCCTGGCGGCATTCATCGGTTTGCTGATCTTCAATCATCTGGCACGTCAGCCTCGCCACGCGTGCAACCCCGTCGGTATCAGCCGCCGGGCCAGTGCACAGGTGCTGGGCTCGGCGGCGCGCTGGCCGATTCTCATGGTTGGCCTGGGCGGGGCAATTTTCGGTGGTTTGGGCAGCTTTCAAACCTCCTACGCCGCGGCGCGAGGTCTGGACTATTCGCTGTTTTTCATCGGTTTCATGAGCGCCGCAATTGGCTGTCGCTTGTTGATTGCCGGCTGGGTGGTCAAGCGCGATGCCTATCGTGCGTCCTGCCTGCTCTCGGGCTTTATCGTCCTGGCGGTCGTGGCATTGGGCTGGTGGGTGCAGGGCAACCTCAGTTACCTGCTGGCTGCGGCATTGTTGGGCGTCGGCTATGGCCTGAACTACTCGGTGATCAACGGCCTGGCGGCTAATCAGGCGCCGACCGGCTACACCCCGCAAGCCCTGCTGTTGTTCAGCCTGGCGTACTTTCTCGGGGTGTTCGGCTTTCCGTGGCTGGCGGGCAATCTGATTGTCAGTGGCGGCACCGAAGCCATGATGTTCAGCCTGCTAGCGGTAGCCCTGATCAACTGGGCTGTCAGCATTGGTCGTCTGTACGGACGCCGACGTACTGCTACGCTGTCGGCGCTGGGCTGAACTCTCAAGGTCCAGGGGCGATGGCGAATTTCAGTTGATTGGCCTCGAGGTAAACGACGGCCTCGTGGCCCAAGGCGTCGGCCGGAAACGCGGCAACCGCTTCATGCTCAGGGACGATCTTCTCCAGCGTCTTGTTCTCCAGATCAACCCGCCAGACACAGGCGAAGTCGCCGTTGTTATCGAAGTACAACACCGGCCGGGTTGGACTCCAGATCGGGTTCATCAGGCTCCAGCCCTTGTCATCTGAGCTCATCACCCGATCGTAGACGTTGTCGTCCTGCAGGAAGGGGTAAATCAACAGCAGCCCAGTGTTATCGACGTTCAGGTCACTGGCAATGATGGCTTTGGAAAAGCGTTTGCTGCTGGATTCAGTGGCGTAGAGCTGTGTCGACGGTTGCGGCACAGTCCTGGAACCCAAGGTATAGGCCATGCTTTGCTCGGCCTCGCCACGCATGCGTTGGCGATAGTAGAACACCCCGTCAATGATGCCAGCGTACCGTTCGCCTTGATCGTTGGCGCCGGTCCGGCCCCAACCGCTGAAGCGAATGTCGCGGGCAATGGGATGGAGCCCTGGGCGCGCATCGGAATACTCGTAGAGCGAGCCGAAGTAGCGACGCTCATAGACACTGCTAGGGCTGCTGACCGTGAGGTCTGCCTGTTCGCCGACAAAAATTACCACATTCAGCACGCCGTCCACGGTCGTCACATCGACCACCCGAGCATAGGCGTTGGTCTTGATCTCGGGGATTGTTGCCAGGGCAAAGCGTTGCCACGGTGCGTCCTCAATTCTCCTGTAGGGCTCTTGGCCAGGCGTAGGGGTCAGTGGCGGCGCCGCAACGCGTGGGCGCTCCGGTGGCGGCGTCAGCCGTGCTATCTGCTGGTCGTAAGCGGACTCAATACACGCTGTCGAGTCGCAATGATTGCGTACATCGCGCAGCCATTGCCGCTGCAGCTCACGGTAAATTTTCTGGTGCTTGAGCGGCAGGTAAAGTTCGCTGAGCTGCTCGTCCTTGGTCGACAGTGTTGGTGTGTTGCAGATGGCTGTTTCCACCAGCGTGCCGGCCTTACTGCAATCGAAGCTGGCGGCGAAGGTTGTGTGGCCGGGCAGACAGGCGGCGAGCAGGGCGATAGGTAGCAGGCGCGTGAAGGCTTTCATCAGACATCCATGTGCACAAGAACGGGGGCTGGATGATAAGGCAGTGCTGGCCATAACCGCAAAAGCACAAGCTGACGAGCGTCATGGTTATCCGCAAAACTATTGATCCTGGTTAATTTTTGCACAGTTCACCCTGCCTAAACTGAGCGCTCTGCACCCTCAAAGGGGGACAAGGCATGACCATTATCGTCACCGGCGCCGCCGGTTTCATCGGTAGCAACCTGGTCCAGGCCCTCAATCGACGCAATGAAACCGAGATTATTGCGGTCGACGACCTGACTGATGGAGACAAGTTTCGCAACCTCGCCGATGGCGAGATTGCCGACTACCTGGACAAGGACGACTTTCTCGAGCGCTTTGCCCGTGGCCAGTTCGGCAAGGTCCGCGCTGTGCTGCATCAGGGCGCTTGTTCCAGCACCGTCGAAGGCGACGGGCGCTTTATGATGGACAACAACTACCGCTTCAGCCGCGACCTGCTCGACGCTGCCCAAGGCCTGCAGGTGCCGATGCTGTATGCCTCATCGGCGGCGGTGTATGGCGCAGGCAGGTACTTTCGCGAGCAACGCGAGAACGAGCGGCCGTTGAATGTTTACGGCTACTCCAAATTCCTTTTCGATCAACGTGTGCGTCGGCAACTGTCCGCAGCACGCAGCCAGATCGTTGGCCTGCGTTACTTCAACGTCTACGGCCCGCACGAACAGCACAAAGGTGCGATGGCGTCGGTAGCCTTGCACTGCTTCAACCAATACCAGGCGCATGGCAAGGTCAGCCTGTTCGGCAGCTACGGTGACTACCCCAGTGGGGGGCATCTACGCGACTTCGTCTCGGTGGAAGATGTGGTCAAGGTCAACCTGTTCTTCCTTGACCGCCCACACCTGAGCGGGATTTTCAATGTTGGCAGTGGCCGTGCCCAGCCGTTCAACGACGTGGCCATGGCGGTGATCAATCGTCTGCGCGCGCAGCAGGACCAGCCCCCGCTTTCACGGGAGATGGCCTTGCTGGAAGGCATTCTTGAGTACAGCGAATTTCCTGATCACCTGCGCGGCAAGTACCAGTGCTACACCTGCGCCGATCTGGAGCAGCTGCGCGAGGTGGGTTATCGCGAGCCGACCCTGACGGTGGAGCAGGGTGTGGCCCGCTACTGCGACTGGTTGCTGGGGCTTGAAAGCCCGCCGCCTGCACCCAGTCGGCAGGCGGCGGCTGCTTAGTGCTGGCGTAGGGTTTTCACATCACCCTTGGCTGAGGTTTCGCGCAGGTACTCAAGGAGCGAGTCGTCCATGGCCTGCATCCATCGGGTATGGTGCGGTACAGCGGTGGTACCGGTGATAACTGAGCGGTAGGATTTGTCGCGGTAGCCCATGATGTCCTGCTTTTTATCCGACTTCCATTTAAGGAAGATCCGGTTAACCGCGTCGATATCGAAGCTTGGGTAGTCGGTTTGCCCGATCAGGTGCTTGATATAGCGGCCCTGGAATTCGTACATCGACGCGGTGGTTTCCAGTGCCTCTTCTTCAGCGCGCCAGCGTGCGCTATCGGCCTGCATCTGGGCCTTTGATGGCAGCGTGTGGCGACCAAGCATGTAGTCGCGGGCGAACCAGGCCTGGGCGTCGAACAGGTTGAAGCTGTACCAGAGGTCTTGCATACCGAGGTAGATCAACTGCGGGTTATCTTCCCAGACCACGCCCTGATACAGCCCCAGTGGCCATAGGCGGTTGCCGGTCTTGAGCGTCAGCTCATCAGGCAGGAACGGGAAGTGATGCTGATAGCCGGTGCACAGAATGATCGCGTCCACGCGCTTGCTTGAACCGTCGGCAAAGAACGCCAGGTCGCCTTCAACGCGTTGCAGTTGCGGGCGCTCTTCCCAGCCTTTGGGCCATTTGTAGCCCATTGGCTGAGTACGCCAGGCGGTGGTAATCGAGCGTGCGCCGTACTTGAAGCACTGCGAGCCGATGTCTTCGGCCGAATAGCTGCTGCCGACGATCAGCACATCCTTACCCTTGAACTCCAGCGCATCACGGAAATCGTGGGCATGCAGGATACGTCCGGAGAAACGCTCGAACCCGGCAAAGTCCGGCACATGCGGCGTGGAGAAATGCCCGCTGGCGACCACCACATAATCGAACACCTGCTCAACGCCCTGGCCGATTGCGTAGTCGTAGGCGTTGACCGTAAAGGTACGGCTGGCTTGATCAAAGCTCACGGCTTTGACCGCCGTGTTGAAGCGAATGTAATCGCGCACACCGGCCTTTTTCACCCGGCCCTGAATATAGTCCCAGAGCACCTCACGCGGCGGATACGACGAAATTGGCCGCCCGAAATGCTCATCGAAACTGTAGTCGGCGAACTCCAGGCACTCCTTCGGCCCGTTTGACCACAGGTAGCGATACATACTGCCGTGCACCGGCTCACCGTGCTCATCCAGCCCGGTGCGCCAGGTGTAATTCCACATCCCGCCCCAGTCGGACTGCTTCTCGAAACAGACCACCTCAGGCATCGGAGCGCCCTGGGCATGAGCGGATTGAAAGGCACGCAACTGCGCCAGGCCAGACGGGCCGGCGCCGATAATGGCAACACGAATACTCATAAGACTTCCTGACAGAAAACACTGAAAAAAATGCAAAGTATCTCCAGCCCTGAACGGCAGAGCCGAGGGCAATGGAAAGCGGAAAATTCAGGCGTCAGCTGGCAGGTGGGGGGACAGGGCGTTTGCGTTTGTGCGCGAGCAGGGCGTCGCGGGGTGGAATCGACAAAGCGTGGAACAGTGTCGAGAGGGGCGAGCTGGACAGCGATTGGTCAGCGGCGAGGGTGGGCCCGTAAGGCTTGCCGAACAGCGCGGCAAACGGGCCTTGGGGGCGAAAGATGCGTGTGGTCTCGTTCATGATGGGCTGATTCTGCCTCTTCTCGTTATGGATGCCTTTTTAGCTATAACGGATGGGGGTGGGGATTACAAGGTTCGATACACCTGGCGGCGCACCTCAACTTGCCTGCTAACCCGATGAACGTTAGGCTTCACCGGTCGCTGCAAAATCAGCGATCGGGTTTGGTCGCCCGTCTGAACGATAGACGCTACAGCGTCCTACAACGAATACTTACGTTTGCTCGTCGGTATCTTCGTTCTATGGCAGCTGTGCGTGGGAGGCATTCGTGCCTGCCGGGTTTGTCTATTGTCCTGGTCGACCAACCTGCGTACAGCTGCCACCCAACTTGTTTGGTCGCAAGCGGTGACGGCTCCACCACAATAGAGACGTTCACGATGACAAAAATAGTTCCAGATCCCCCGCAATCCCTCTTCGGCAAGACTGCCACAACCACCTTCGGCTCGTGTGATGCCGGACACCCGCCTTTGTTCACCGTACGCGATGGCATTGAAGCTGAAGACGCATTGGTCCATGCCTCGCAGCTTTTGGAGGGTATCTACGATACGGCTCAGCAGGCTTGCGAGCATATTCATGGGCTGCCCAGGAAGGGCCTGCTCTGGTCCACCCTGCACTCGGCTGAGATGGCCAAGGGCTTGGTCGATGCCGTGCTGGATGGGATTGATAGTGAGGCGTTGAGGCGTAAAGGGCTCGAATAGTTCGCTTCGAGTGAGTCGGCGATGCGAGGTTGGGATTTACTCGCCCCGGGGCTGCCTGGCAGCCCGTCGTCTTGATTGGTTTGGTGTTACGCCTTCCGAGCTGATGTGCCAAGCGCTGCAATACGCAGCAGAGCGCGGTCAGTTGCCGTTCAAGCCGATATTGATGACTGAAGATGATGAGGCCCTGCTTGCCACGGTGCGCGAACGTCTTGCTGCACCTCAGCGGGTAAAGGTTTCGCTGGATGACCTATAGCCTTGAATTCGATGCGCGGGCACTTAAGGAATGGCACACGCTCGGCGACAAGGAGCGCTGGTAATTTGAGCGCAGATTCAGTTAGTGTTTTCTTATTCGACTTTGAGAAAAGCAGGGAGCTTCTATGTCGTTTGATGCGTTTATGAAGGTGGATGGCGTTGAGGGCGAGTCGCTTGACGATGGGCACAAAGGTTGGATCGAGCTGCTTTCCTATCACTACGATGCCGTGCAGTCTATCAGTCAAACTGCCAGTTCCAGTGGTGGTGCATCTGCTGGGGGCGTTTCCCTCGGGGATTTCCAGATCAGCAAATATGTGGATAGAGCGACCCCGAAGTTGTTTGAGCTTTGCTGCAGGGGCGCCCATATCAAAAACGTGACCATTCGAATCCATCGAGCGGGGACTGAAAAGTTCAAGTATCTGGACATCGTGCTTGAAGAGGTGCTGATTGCATTAGTGAGCGGGCAGGGCGCAGAACAATCTGGCTTTCCTGTCGAAGTCGTGACCCTAAATTACGGACGTATTAAATTCGAGTATTCACAACAGCGGCGTGCCGATGGGGGGAGTGCTGGTATCGTTTCTGGTGGCTGGGACAGGACCGCTAACAAGCCATTTGCGTAAGGAAACCCATTATGTCTGATGATGGAAGTTTTCGCGCCATCCTCAATTTTGCCCAAATGGCGGCGGTACTCACGCATGAGTCTCTTACTCCTGCCGAGATGATGTCTAACCGTATATTTGGCAGTCTTCGTCTCGTTGGCGGCATCATTGAACTTGCTGGTTCGGGTGTCTTATGTGCGATACCTGAGCCAACGATGATTTCAAAGGTCGGTTGTGTTGCAATGGGAGTTCATGCATCTGACCAACTCTCAGCTGCCTCCACGCAAATTGTGACAGGCAAGCAAACCGATTCTTACGCATTTAAAGCAGGAGCAACAGCGGCTGAGGCTTTAGGTGCCTCTCGAGCGACTGGTCAGGTCATAGGGTTAGCTACCGAATTCGTAGTGCCTTTAACTACTGCATCTATGTACAACGCATTTCGAGTTTCCTCGGTTCGTGCTGGAAGAATGAGTATTGCTACAAGCGAGAAGCCGTTACATGCACCGAATAACAGCGTCGGTGGGCATACTGAAAAACTCCACTTCCAAAAAGATATTGCAGCATTACAGTGGCGTTTGAAAAAGGTGAAATCAGCTGCTGTAATGTCCACATTTGAAAAAATGGATATCGCAGAATTGGCTATTAGCCAAGCACTGAAAGCAAACAAACTTAGAATTCTGATGTACTCCAAAACTCAGTTTATTCGTAAGAGCAATCGCCTAGTCTTGGAGTTCGATGCGAAACAGAATGTAGGCTGGGGTATCTATCGTTCAGCTCCGAATGTTCCAGTTCCTATGACAAAGGTGAGGGTTGTTATAGAATTCGTTGAGTTCAATTATATGCCAAGATACATCCTTACTGCCTTTCCAATACCTTGAGATTTTTGTAATGCGCGGATATATGGAGTTGATAGGCTTTATGAAGGATTTGGGTGATGGGATACTCGATTATCTACCTGAAGATCAACGGGCTGGACAGCTTAGCGTCGAAGAGATAATCGAACGATGGATGGTGAAAAAAACGTATTGCTCTGCCCTTTCGCTAAGGAAGGATATAACCACTTATATAAAGCTTCAACGGTCAGGTGATTTTTCAGTTGATGAGATTCTGTCCTGGTACGACCTTTGCTTCATTCCTGAAAGATTGGGTGTTGAAGAGCATGTTTTTTTTACCGGTATCCTTGATTTAATCGACTTTCATATTGAAAAAAAGAGGAAAGCTATTTTTGTTAAATATTTTGGTTGGATCGGTTACAGATGAAGACTTGGGTGTGTGCTAAGGGGGCTAACGGCTTCTGTGGTGACTAAAGCGGTGACAAAAGCTATTGAAACAAAGCTGTTTATGTTGAATTTTTGTGTCGCCAGAGGCTTTCCACCCAGACATTTGGCCAAGGGATGTTTCTGTGCGACAGGCGGTGTTTGTAAGCGGGGCAGTGGTGCGGGCCACAAGGGTAGCCTCCAATATCGAAACGGACCTCTATCCTTGGATTACAAGGTTCGATACACCTGGCGGCGCACCTCAACTTGCCTGCTAACCCGATGAACGTTAGGCTTCACCGGTCGCTGCAAAATCAGCGATCGGGTTTGGTCGCCCGAACTAGCAAAATGCAAAAGCTCTCATCCACGAATGCTGACGTTTTTTTCGTCCGCATCTTCGTGCTATGGCGGCTGTGCGCGGGAGGCATTCGTGCCTGCCGGGTTTGCCTTTTGCCCCGGTCGACCAACCTGCGTACAGCTGTCACCCAATTTGTTTGGTCGCAAGGCGGTGGCAGCTCCACAGCAAAAGGAGCGTCACAATGACAAAAATAGTTCCCGATCCCCCGCAATCCCTCTTCGGCAAGACTGCCACAACCACCTTCGGCTCGTGTGATGCCGGACACCCGCCTTTGTTCACCGTACGCGATGGCATTGAAGCTGAAGACGCATTGGTCCATGCCTCGCAGCTTTTGGAGGGTATCTACGATACGGCTCAGCAGGCTTGCGAGCATATTCATGGGCTGCCCAAGAAGGGCCTGCTCTGGTCCACCCTGCACTCGGCTGAGATGGCCAAGGGCTTGGTCGATGCCGTGCTGGATGGGATTGATAGTGAGGCGTTGAGGCGTAAAGGGCTCGAATAGTTCGCTTCGAGTGAGTCGGCGATGCGAGGTTGGGATTTACTCGCCCCGGGGCTGCCTGGCAGCCCGTCGTCTTGATTGCTTTGGTGGGTGCGAGAGGCTCGAGTGAAACGCGCGGTGGGTATATGAAGCGATGGCGCTCCGTCGGTAGGTCAGCAGGGCTACTTGCCCATCGAGCCACATTAGGTCACTGTAAAGACTATTGTCATTACAGGAGGCCGATGCCATGGCGTCTATCAATGTTCGTATCGACGACGATCTCAAAGCACGCGCCTATCGTGAGCTTGAAAAGCTGGGTGTTACGCCTTCCGAGCTGATGCGCCAAGCGCTGCAATACGTAGCAGAGCGCGGTCAGTTGCCTTTCAAGCCGGTATTGATGACTGAGGATGATGAGGCCCTGCTTGCCAAGGTGCGCGAACGTCTTGCTGCACCTCAGCGGGTAAAGGTTTCGCTGGATGACCTATAGTCTTGAATTCGATGCGCGGGCACTTAAGGAATGGCACAAGCTCGGCGACACGGTGCGCCAGCAATTCAAGAAAAAACTGACTGCGGTTTTGCTCAATCCCCGTATTGAAGCGAATCGGCTGCATAGCTTGCCGGATTGCTACAAGATCAAGTTGCGCAGCAGCGGGTATAGGTTGGTCTACCAGGTCATCGATCAGGAGATCGTGGTGTTTGTGGTCGCGGTGGATAAATGGGAAAGGGAGCAGGTTTATCGCAAGGCGGCTGAGCGGTTGAGCGAGTGAACCTGGCTTTCGCTGATATCCATTCCAGCGGGGCAGAGGCTAGTTCGGACTTTGTATCGCAACCCTCAACGCGTGAATACAAAAAAGGCCCACCTTTCGGTGAGCCTCTTTTTTACTGCGTATGGTGCCGGCACCAGGAATCGAACCCGGGACCTACTGATTACAAGTCAGTTGCTCTACCATCTGAGCTATACCGGCACAGGGTCGCCATTATAGCGATCAGTTTGCATCTGTAAACTACTTCTGCAAGATTCCTTGCAAAGCCTTTATTCAACAGGCTTTGCAAGGCGTTTTCTTACCAGCCGCGGTGCAATGTCGTGGCGTCGGGTTCGCTTTGGCTTGGGTCGAAAAGCATCGGCTTGTGCTCGTGGCAACCGCGCTTGTTGCAGTGCGTGGAAGGCTGAGCTGGCAGGCCGTTATCGCCCAGCACTTGCATCTGTGGCATGTCCCAGTCAGACGTTGGGGTGTAGCTTGTGCCGCTGCAACCGGCCAGGGCCAGGAGGAAGGTGAGCAAGGCGAGGGAGGAAGGTTTGTTCACGGTGAATTCCGTTTTCTAAAGGTCGGTCTTTGATGAGGATGCTCGGGTTGGTGCGCCAGTCGTAACCCAGGTACCTCAGGGGGGGCTGATGAACAGGGCAGATCAGTTTATACGACCGCTTCGCAGTCGATCGCAGCCTGGCGGCAGCGGCTACAGCGTGATGAATAATATAATTTACGAACCTTTCTGCAGCCTTTAAGGGCTTTCACCTAAATACGGGCTGAAAGACGCGAAATTTAATTAGTCATTTTCTATCGATTTGACTTTTACGATGCCTTGAGTTAATTTGTTGTTCATTATGTTGAACACTAAAGCGTACCTGCTCCCCACCTCTCGTTTGGTCTCCCGTGAAAATCACTGGACCGGCGGTCTGTAGCGCCTCCCCCGACAATCAGCTTTTTTCTCTGTTTTTGTCTGTAGCCGTCGCCGATTACGTGCCCGGTTTTGTGTCGCCCGTGGGAGGGCATCATGCGTTCCTGGATCTATTTGTTTATCGCCATCACCGCTGAGGTGATCGGTACGGCGTCGATGAAATTCGCCGCCACTCACTCCCCACTCCTCGGACATGGCTTGATGTACGCCATGATCGGTCTGTCGTACTTCTTCCTGGCGCTGGCAGTAAAGCGTGTGCCGGTAGGCGTGGCCTACGCGCTGTGGGAAGGCATTGGCATCGTGCTGATCACCCTGATCAGTGTCACCTGGTTGGGTGAAAGCCTGGGGCTGCTCAAGGCTGCCGGCCTGGGTGTGATGATCGCCGGTATTCTGCTGATCAAGGCCGGCACTCGCCCAGCACCTGCCGAGCGCAACATGGAGGCCTTGCCATGCTAAGCATGAACTGGATTCCATTTGCCTGGCTGGGCCTGGCTATCGTGCTGGAAGTCATCGCCAACTTGCTGCTCAAGTACTCCGATGGTTTTCGCAAACGTGGCCTGGGCGTTATCTCGATTCTCTGTGTGCTGGCGGCCTTTACCGCCCTGGCCCAAGCTGTTCGCGATATTGAACTGTCGCTGGCGTACGCCATCTGGGGTGGCTTCGGCATCCTCGCTACAGTGGCTATGGGGTGGGCGCTATTTGGCCAGCGATTGGCCGGGCGGGGCTGGCTGGGCCTGGTGCTGTTGCTGGTAGGCATGAGCTTGCTGAAACTGGCCTGATATACCTGCTTAGAACATTTTGCTGAAAAGCTTATGCACAAGGCGCGTGCCAGCCGTGTGGTGCGCACATCGGACCAACGCTCGCCGTTGGTCTTTGCGCAAATGGCTGTTTTTGTTGGCGATAAACCGCTGAGCAAAAAACCATCAATCGTTGAAAGCGCTTGGATCCAAGGTTTTTGAGGGTTTTTTCAAAAGGTTTCCCACAGACTTATCCACAGGCTGCACACATGTCAGCGAATGACTATCGCTCGGCCAGCAGCATGAGGTTGCGCGGCGTCAGCGGTTGCTGACAAAACACCCCTAGCTGTACCCGGTAGCCTTGCTCTTGCAGGTACAAGGCGCGGTCCAGCACCAGCCACAACTCCAGCGGGCGCCGGAACAGGTTACGCAGCAGCTCCAGGTTGCGCACCTGGCCCAGCCGTTGCCAGCCTGCGGTCTGCAACGCGTCCCAGTCGGGAGTCTGGTCAATCTGCAGACCCTTGAGGGCAGCCAGTTCCCGACAGTAGTCGGCAAACGGCTTGTGCAGCCAGCTGACCGGCAGTGACGGTGTGGGCAAATAGTCATCCTTGCCGCGCAAATGACGCTGCAGCAGATCGAAGCCAAGGCGTCTGGCCATCGACTCGTCACGCTGGCGACGAACCCGAGCACCTGCGGTGACGGTTTCACTGAGCGGCAGCCCCAGATCATCAATGGACAATTGCAGTCCGGAGACCCTAGCGGCAGTGGATAACGGTTGATACTCCTGAGCCTGAATGCGGTTGTAGCAGCACGGGGCTATGGCCAATTGCCGGCAGCCCTGACGGCTGGCCAGTTGCATCAAGCGCACATGCAGGTCGCCGCAGGCATGCAGGGCCACTGCGGTATGTTCGCTAGCCAGGTGTCGACCGGCGTCTTCGGCCAGTACGTCCTGCAGTAGGTGCTCGGCGTTCAGTCCATGGTGTTGGCTGAGCGTATGACCTGCTTCGACCAACACCCGGTCATATTCCAGGCAGGTCAGCTGTTGTTTTTCGGCGTGCAGCAGGCGACGGCCCAGGTGGCCTTTGCCCGAGCACCAGTCGAGCCAGTGTCGCGGCGGCTGGGCAAAATCCAGGTGACTGGCGAATGCCTCGATCTGCTGCCACTTGCGCCCAGGTACATCGACATTCAGACGGTGACTGGCCGGGGGCAGGTCAATTGTGGATAACTCGCCTATCTCGGAAAGCTGACTGGCCAGCGTCGCCAGCTGTGGAAAAGGCGCAGGTGCAGGCAGGTGCTCGGGATGGTTGTGGGCCGCTTCCGCCTCGCTCAGCGAGCGTTGCCGCAGCCAAGTGGCCAGCGCCTCGTGCTCTGCCTCCCAGGGCAAATGCAGGTGGGTGAAGGGGCGTGGTCGCCAGAGTGCCTGGTGCTCGCGCAGAAAGCCGTCCAGAGCCTGGAAGCGGCTCAGCAGTTGGTTATCTTCAAGTGGACGGGAAGTGGTCATGGGTAGATACAAAAACGGGGCTGTGATCAGCCCCGTTATACAGGTTCAACGACCCTGGCAGGCGTCGACGCGCAGCCAGCGTTCGAGTTGCTTGAACGCTTGCACCAGTACGAAGGAGATCACCAAGTACAGCATCCCGGCGGCGAAGAAAATCTCAATCGGCATGTAAGTCCGGGCAATGACGGTCCGGGCCATACCGATGATGTCCAGCAAGGTCACTGTGCTGGCCAAGGCACTGGCCTTGAGCATCAAGATCACTTCGTTGCTGTAGGCCGGCAGACCGATGCGCGCCGCACGTGGCAGCATGATGAAGATCATCGCCTTGGTCCGCGACATGCCCAGGGCGCGGGCTGCTTCAATCTCACCGCGAGGAATGGCTTGCAGGGCGCCACGCAGGATCTCGGCGATATAGGCCGCCGTGTGCAGGGTCATGGTCAGTACCGTGCACCAGAACGGATCACTCAGGTACGGCCAAAAGGCGCTGTTTTTCACCGCATCGAACTGCGCCAGGCCGTAGTACACCAGGAACAGTTGCACCAGCAGTGGGGTGCCACGGAAGAAGAAGATGTAGCCAAATGGCAATGCGCGTACGTACCAGTGCCGCGACGAGCGAGCGATACCCAGCGGAATGGCCAGGATCAAGCCGACAATCACCGCAATAGCCAGCAACTCCAGGGTCAGTGTGGCGCCCTGAACGAGCTTTGGCAGCCACTTGATAATGACTTCCCAGTTCATTGGTTAGGCCTCGCGAAACCGCGCGCGGCGCGTTTTTCCAGAAAGTGCATGACGGTCATGGCGACAATGGTCAGGCACAGGTAGATACAGGCTGCGGCCATGTAGAAGGTGAACGGCAACTTGGTGTTGGTTACGCCGTTCTGCGCCTGGCGCATGATTTCTTCCAGACCGATTACCGACACCAGGGCGGTGTCTTTCATCAGAATCATGAACAGATTGCCCAGGCCTGGCAGGGCCATGCGCCACATTTGCGGCAGGATCAGTTTAGAGAAGATCCGGGTCTTGGACAGCCCTAGGGCCAGGCCAGCTTCCCGGTGACCTTTGGGGATGGCCAGGATCGCGCCACGGAAAACTTCGGTGGCATACGCCCCGAAGCACAGGCCCAGGGCGATGACACCAGCCACGAAGGGCTTGTCCATCATCGTCGCGAAGCTGAAGTAGATAAATAGTACCCAGAGCAATTCCGGCACGCCGCGAACCAGCGTCGAGTAGGTGCCACCAATCCATTGCAGGGGTTTGAAGGGCGAGGTCTTGGCCAGGGCGCCAAGCAGCCCCAGCAGCAGCCCCACGCAGAGGGCCGACAACGCCAGTTTGACGGTCATCAGTGTCCCGGCCGCGAGGGCCGGACCGAATCCGTATAGATCAATATTCATGGGCAGGTGTGTTCAAGGGACGGGCACCGCCGCAAACGGCGGTGCTGGTCGGGGCGAATCAATAGATGCTGAACGGGAAGTACTTGTCGTTGATCTTTTTGTAGGTGCCGTCAGCAACGATTTCTTTCAGCGCAGTGTTTAGCTTCTCGCGCAGTGGGTCGCCTTTGCGTACGGCGATACCGATTTCGTCGCTCTCAACCACAGGCTCGCCTTTGAACTCATAGTTCTTGCCCGCTTCGGACTTGAGCCAGTCGACGTTGACCAACTTGTCAGCCAACAGCGCATCGACGCGACCGGAGGTCAGGTCGAGGTAGGCGTTTTCCTGGGTGTCGTAGAGCTTGATGGCTTTGACTTCGTCGCTGAAGTTGTCTTCAAGCCAGGTGCCGGACAGGGTGGCGCGCTGGGTGCCGATGGTCTTGCCCTTGAGTGCAGTCTTGAGCGAGTCCATATCGGTTTTTTCGATCTTGAAGTCGCTGTTCTTTGGAGCGATGAACTGTAGCTTGTTGGAGTAGTAGCGGTCGGTGAAATCGACGGCTTGCTTGCGCTCATCAGTGATCGACAGCGACGAGACGATGAAGTCGAACTTCTTGGCCAGCAGCGACGGGATGATGCCGTCCCAATCGGAGGTGACCACTTCGCACTCGACTTTCATCTTGGCGCACAGTGCATCACCGATATCTTTATCAAAGCCGACAACCTGGCCACTGGCATCCTTGCTGTTGAACGGCGGGTAAGCCGCTTCGATGCCCATCTTGAGTTTTTCGGCAGCCATTGCATTGGCCGAGAACACCAGCGTGGCGGCAGCGGCCAGGAGGAATTTCTTATAGGTCTGCATGCGTATTGCTCCGTTAGCGGTTGCTGGACATGAATTGTTTACAACGCGCCGAGTTCGGGTTTTCAAAAACCTGCTGCGGCGTTCCCTGCTCTTCGACCAGCCCTTGGTGCAGGAAGATAACTTCGCTGGACACTTGGCGGGCGAAGCCCATTTCGTGCGTAACCAGTAGCATGGTACGGCCTTCTTCGGCGAGGGCGCGGATAACGTTAAGCACTTCCTGGACCATTTCCGGATCCAGGGCCGAGGTCGGCTCGTCGAACAGTATGACCTTGGGTCTCATCGCCAGGGTGCGGGCAATGGCCGCACGCTGTTGCTGGCCACCGGACAATTCGGCCGGATAGCTGTGGCGCTTGTTGTGGATGCCGACCTTGTTGAGCAGCGCTTCGGCATGCTCGATGGCTTCGGCCTTGCTCTGACCCAGCACGCGGCGAGGGGCCTCGATGATGTTGTCGAGGATGCTCATGTGTGGCCACAGATTGAAATTCTGGAACACAAAGCCGATCTCGCTGCGCAAGCGATTGATCTGCTTATTATCGGCAGCTACCAGCTCGCCGTTTTTCGCAGCCTTGAGCCGGAGTTCTTCACCGGCCACCAGGATCTGGCCCTGGTGCGGGTTTTCCAGCAGGTTGATGCAGCGCAGCAGGGTGGACTTGCCGGAGCCGGAGGATCCCAGGATCGAGATCACATCGCCATCGCGTGCGGTCAGCGAGATGCCCTTGAGGATCTCCTGGTCGCCGTAGCGTTTGTGCAGGTTGCGGATTTCCAGCGCGGGCGTGGCCTCAGCCATGTGCGGTCCTCATGTGTTCTGGTGCGCTCCTGCTTGTAGGCGGCCTTCCTGGCGAGCGCCAAGCTAGCATAGCGGCCGAATGACAGCCAACAAGGTAGGGAGGGGCAAGTGGTTGCCGAGAGGGCCAGTGTCGCATCGCTGCAGTGGACTGTCGCGCGGATGTCCGCCTGCCCTCGTTTCCAGGGCCGGAGCCTTGATGAAAAAAGGCGCGATGGTGCCAGTTTTGGCCGGAGCTGGGAAGTCGTTTCTGACCTTGCGTACAGCTTCGGGCTGTGAATTGCGGCTTTGGTGGTACCTGGGGGTTGCGCCTTTTTGTTTCTTCGATGTGCCTGAGGTGTTACCGCTGAATGATTTTGGTGCACCTGGGGCATTTGTAAGTGGGTATTTCAGTAATCGTGGTTTTCCGAGCGTTTTTGAGGGTCTTTCGGTCACCTTCTGGCAGAAAGGCCTGTAAGCCTTGTTAGACGGGGGTGTGAGATATCTCGAACGAACGGTCATCGTGCTGGCGCGGATATTGCCTTATGCATCGGCAACAGGATGTAGCAATCTTTTTATCCAAGGCGCGCCTCAGGTCGCAGGATCAGAACGCAATTCTTGCAAAGGTAGTTTTATGAGCGGTACGCACAATTCCAATGACCTCGCTCAGGGGCTCAAACAACGGCATGTCACCATGCTGTCCATTGCTGGTGTTATCGGTGCCGGCCTGTTCGTAGGCTCTGGCCACGCCATTGCCGCCGCCGGTCCGGCCGTTCTGCTGGCCTATGCCGCCGCCGGTACCCTGGTGGTGCTGGTGATGCGCATGCTCGGAGAGATGGCGGTTGCCTCACCGGATACGGGCTCCTTCTCTACTTATGCCGACAAGGCCATCGGCCACTGGGCCGGTTTTACCATTGGCTGGCTGTACTGGTGGTTCTGGGTGCTGGTGATTCCGCTGGAAGCCAACGCCGCAGCGGCCATCCTGCATGCCTGGTTCCCTGATGTCGGTATCTGGGTCTTTAGTCTGGTTATTACCCTGCTGCTGACCGCGACCAACCTGTTCAGCGTGAAGAACTACGGCGAGTTCGAGTTCTGGTTTGCCCTGCTCAAGGTTATTGCCATCATCGGCTTCATTGTTCTTGGTCTGGCGGCAGTCTTTGGTTTCCTGCCTAACAGCCAGGTCAGCGGCGTCAGCCATCTGTTCGACACCCAGGGCTTCATGCCTAACGGGTTGGGCGCAGTGCTGGCAGCCATGCTGACCACCATGTTCTCGTTCATGGGTACCGAAATCGTTACGATTGCGGCAGCCGAATCCAAGGATCCGGGCAAGCAGATTTCCAAGGCCACCAACTCGGTGATCTGGCGGATCTTCCTGTTCTACCTCGTATCGATCTTCCTTGTAGTGGCGCTGGTGCCGTGGAACAGCAGCGAGCTGGCAGAAGTCGGCTCCTACCAGACCGTGCTGAACCTGATGGGCATCCCTAACGCCAAGCTGATCGTCGACATCGTTGTGTTGATCGCGGTAACCAGTTGCCTGAACTCGGCGCTGTACACCTCCTCGCGCATGCTCTTTTCCCTGAGCAAGCGTGGCGATGCGCCGGCCGTGGCCCAGCGCACCACCTCCAGCGGTACCCCGTACGTTGCGGTGGTGCTGTCGACGGCGGCGGCGTTCCTGACTGTGGCTGCCAACTACGTGGCACCTGCCGCGGTGTTCGAGTTCTTGCTGGCCAGCTCCGGCGCCATTGCCTTGCTGGTGTATCTGGTGATTGCCATTTCGCAACTGCGCATGCGCCGCCAGCGTATGGCGCGAGGTGAGAAGATCGCCTTCAAGATGTGGCTGTTCCCAGGCCTGACCTGGGCGGCCATCGTGTTTATCGTCGGCATTCTTACCGTGATGCTGATCCGTCCGGATCACCGCATCGAGATCGTTGCGACTGGCTTGTTGTCGATTGCCGTGGTCGCGGCGGGGCTGCTGGTGGCACGCAAGCGCAAGGCCGAAGCGGCTGGGCGAGTGGTGTTGAACAACTGATGGGTTGTTGAAATGAATAAGGCCGCGATCTGTGAGGATCGCGGCCTTTTTGTTTTGCCAACTGCCAATCGCTGTAGCCGCTGCGGTCAGGCTGCGATTGGGCGCGAAGCGGCCATGCTTCCCGGTTGCGACTGCTTTGCAGCCGATCGCAGTCTCGTACCTCGGCAGCGGCTACGGCAGGTGAGACTCAACCAAACATTTTCTGTTGCGTCTTGGCCACCGCCTCGGAGGCCGAGATGTAGGCTTCCTGGAACTCGTCGCTCTCAAGCCAGGCCATGGTGGTGTCTTCATCGGCACCATCGAGCCATTTGCGGTAGGCGGTGAAGACCATGACGATGTAGTCGGTAGCGTGCTCTTCCTTGTGGCCTTTGAGTACCAGGGCCAGTAGCGGGTCAACCAGGAACACCGAGATCAACGGCACCAAGCCGCCTTCCTGGGCTTGTTTCATCTTGTCGAACAGGGCGGTATAGCTGCCCGAGTCCATGGCCTTGTTGAACACCTGCTCGACGCTGGCGCTGGAGCTCTCGCCGCTGCTCTTGACCGCCTGGCCGCTACGCACCATGCGATTCTCACGGGCCTTGTTGGCGGCGCGCTTGGCGCGTTTCTGTTGTTTGCTGCTGGAGGCCATCGGTGCACCCTTGTGCTGACTCGGACAAATTGCGCGTATTGAATCGCAGTTGGCCGCTAAACCCAAGTGCCACTGCTCAGGCCGACTGAGGCAGCTCGCCACGGTCTTCCTCCTCAAGCACCCGCGCAGCACGGTCAACCAGCAGTGGATCAGGCTGGTAGGCCACGCTCAGGTCCTTGCCCGGATAATCCAGCGAATGCAGGAAATGACGAATGCAGTTGATTCGCGCGCGCTTCTTATCGTCGGACTTGATCACCGTCCACGGCGCATCGGCGGTATCGGTATGGAAGAACATCGCCTCTTTGGCGGCGGTGTATTCATCCCACTTGTCCAGCGACTTGATGTCGATCGGCGACAGCTTCCAGTGTTTGAGCGGGTCGTCACGACGCGAGATGAAGCGGCGCAGTTGCTCTTCGCGGTTGACCGAGAACCAGTATTTGAACATCAGCGTGCCGCTGTTGCAGAGCATGCGCTCCAGGTCAGGTGCCTGGCGCATGAATTCCAGGTATTGCAGCGGCGTGCAAAAGTCCATGACGCGCTCGACACCGGCACGGTTGTACCAGGAGCGGTCGAAGAAGACCATTTCACCGGCGGTGGGCAGGTGCTGGATATAGCGCTGGAAATACCACTGGCCCTTCTCCTGCTCGGAAGGCTTCTCCAGGGCGACGATACGTGCGCCACGTGGGTTCAGGTGCTCCATGAAGCGCTTGATGGTACCGCCCTTACCAGCTGCGTCACGGCCTTCAAAGAGGACGACGATGCGCTGGCCGGTTTCCTTGACCCAGCTTTGCACCTTGAGCAGTTCGATCTGCAGAGCGTGCTTGGCCTTTTCGTACTCCGCGCGGCGCATGCGGGTGCGATAGGGGTAGCTGGCGGGCAGTTTTGCCGTGGGGCTGTCTTCGTTCGAGCCACGTGGTGCCGAGGCGACCTTCAGTGCAGCCGGTTGCTGGCTGATGGTACTGATTTCACCGTCGACGGTAACTGTAGTCGTCTTGCGGGTGGCGCGTGGCCGCCGTGTGCGTGGGGTAGCGGGCTTGGGTAGCGGGGGCTGGCTGGCGTTCGCTGGCGTTTCTGGGGCGGGCAAGGGCAGTGGCAGGGCAGTGGATTCTTCGCTCATGGGGGGCCTGTTAGTTTTTTCTAATATCCTCGGGACATTTTACGGCTGCACCCCAAGGGCATACTGACTGTGGTCAACAGTCTTCGGCTTGTTTCGGTCAGCCGTCGCTCCAGGGCAGGCTACCGCAGAACGCATTGCCTTCGTAGCGGCTGGCTATCGACCCGAGGATCATGATTGGCCCGCAGGCGTAGAGTGTTGGCCTGATGCGCTGCTTGGTATTGAACAGGATCACCTGTTCGCCGTTTGCGTCAGCGCCGTATGCCACTTCGCTGTAGCTCTCGCACACCGGCAGTTGCAGTGGAATCGGCACAATCAGTGCCCACACGGTGATGCCGCACCATTGGCGGGTAACGTCGGATTTTTGTGTTTTACGGATAACTGGGGGGCTAGCGTTCAGGCGCAGTGGTTGATCGGCCTGGCTGGGGTAGGTCTGTTTGTACGGCAGGGCCACTGTCGCGCCGACACAGCCGGTCAGGCACAGCATCATGGTGAGGGCGACGACGGTTAGTCTCATCCTTGGCTCCGGCTACCCTGCAGCGTTCCTGTGTGCAGGCAGGCCCGTGATCAGTAGAGAAATCGCGGGCATTAAAAAAGCCCCAAGGAATCACTTCACTTGGGGCTTTTCGGTATTAGTGGTGCCCAGAGACGGAATCGAACCGCCGACACGGGGATTTTCAATCCCCTGCTCTACCGACTGAGCTATCTGGGCAACGGGGCGCATTAAAAGGCTTTTTCAGGTTTGCGTCAACGACTTTTTGAAAATTTTTTTAATTAATACCGTCGCTTACGGTTTTTGGGGGTTATTCGGCTGGTGGAACGTAGCCTTCGGCCTTCTCGAATTCCTGGCCGGAGAAGAATTTGTCCATCTCGCCCTGGAGGAATTTGCGGTCCTCGGCGTTCATCATGTTCAGGCGCTTCTCGTTGATCAGCATGGTCTGCTCTTTCTGCCAGTCGGCCCAGGCCTTCTGCGAGATGTGCTCGAAGATGTCCTGGCCCTTTGCGCCTGGGTAAGGTGGGCGTTCCAGGCCCGGTAGTTCTTCTTTGTACTTGCGGCACATTACGGTGCGGGTCATCGCGACTCTCCTGTAAGCAATACGTCGGCCGCGCGTTTGAGCAGTTTTTTCACTGGGGCGGCAAGGCCCAGGCGCGGCGGGGTGGCGAGGTTATACCAGAGCCAGTCGGCCTCGGCCACGTGGTCTGTGGCCGCCTCGACCCGGACCAGCCAGGGTTCGATGGCTAGCTGAAAATGGCTGAAGGTGTGGGTCAGGCTGTCTAGCGCCTGGCTGCTGGCCAGGTTCAGGCCGTGCTGGTAGGCCAGATCTTCAAGCTGTTCGAGGTTATCCAGCTCCGGCAGGCTCCACAGACCTCCCCAGAGGCCGCTGGACGGGCGCCGATAAAGCAGAATGGCGCCATCGCGGTTGGCCAGTAACGGCATCAGCGTGCGCTTCTGTGGCAACTCCTTGCGCGGCTTGGGCACTGGGAAGCGGATTTCTTCGCCAAGCATGTGCGCCTCACAGCTGATCTTCAGCGGGCACAGCAGGCAACTGGGCTTACTACGGGTACACAAGGTGGCGCCAAGGTCCATCATCGCCTGGGTGTAATGGTTGACCCGGCTGTGCGGTGTATAGCGCTCGGCGTTGGCCCACAGCGCCTTGGCTACCTTTGGTTCGCCTGGATAACCTTGCTGGGCGGTGTAGCGCGCCAGCACGCGTTTGACGTTGCCATCGAGGATTGGTGCGCGCAGGCCCATGCTGATACTGGCGATGGCGCCGGCGGTGGACAGGCCGATGCCTGGCAAATCGGTCAGTTTCTCCACGTCACGGGGAAACTCACCGCCGTACTGTTCGACGACGATCTTCGCGGTCTTTTGCAGATTGCGAGCCCGGGTGTAGTAACCCAGGCCCGTCCACAGGTGCAGCACTTCATCCTCGGGGGCTTCAGCCAGGGCCTGCACGGTCGGCAGCGCCTCCATGAACCGGCTGAAGTAATTGAGCACGGTGCTCACCTGGGTCTGCTGCAGCATGATCTCCGAAACCCACACTCGATAAGGAGTGATGCCCTGTTGCCAGGGCAGGTCATGACGGCCGTTACGGTCGTACCACTCCAGCACGGCGCTGGAAAACTGCTCGGGACTCATTTTTTGAACAACCCCTTGAGTGCATCCTTGAGCTCCGGGCTGACCTTGTCACCGAGCTTCTCGTCGATCTTGTCGCTGAGTTTTTCGCTGACTTTGTCACCGGCAAGCTTGGCGGCGACTTTACCCAGGCCGTCCTTGTCCAGACGGCAGGCCTTAGCGCCCAGCTCAAGCGGGCCACGGCAACGCAAGGGCAGTTCGAGGCCGACATAACGCTCACCGACCTGACAGGCCGGGTCCGGCATGTCGCGCTTGTCGCCTTCGACGATGACACCGACCCGGTAGTCCATGCCCAGCACGCGCAGGTCAAGGTCACCATGGCCATTGACCGTCAGGCCGGGAATACGCACCTTCAGGTCAGGGTTGCTGGCTAGGCCATTACGCATTACCAGGCTGCCTTTGAGCTCCTGGAACGGCGTGTCCTTGCCACGCGGCTCGCCGCTCAGGTCCTTGCGGTTGAGGGTGGCGATGGCCTGGCAAAGCTGCTGCTCAAGGTTGGCGTTGACCAGGATGCCGTCGTTGATGACGAAGTTGGCGTTACCGTTGAGGGTATCGATCAGCGCCTTCTGGCTGTTGCCGGTGGCGGTCAGATCGCTGTTCAGCGTCAGTAAGCCTTTGACCGGTGGTGTTTCGGTATGGCTCTTGATGAAGTGCTCGACCGGTACTCGGTTGATCTTGGTGTTCAGACCGATCTGCGGGACTGCTGGGCGTACATCGAGGGTACCTTTGCTTTCGAAACTACCGTCGTAGAGGCCGCCGCGCAGGGTTTCCAAGGTGATCAAGCCGCCTTGGCCCTGGGTTTTGAGGTTGGCGTTCTCGATGGGTAGCTTGTCCAGGGTCAACAGGCCGAAGTTCAGGTCAGCTTGCAAGTCGAGCTGGCGCAGGCGATCGACCGGCAACAGCTTGTCGTTGCTCCAGGCGACTTGGGTTGGCGCGTCCGGCAGTGGCGTGTTACCGGCACTGGCCAGTGCGCTTTGCTCTTTGCTCTTGACCTCGGCCTGGCGCGCCGCTTTGCTGCTGGCAGCCGCTTCGCTCTTGGCTAGCATGTAGCGATCGGCGTCGAACTTGTCGGCTTTGAGCTGGATACGCAAAGCTTGTTTGGCGAAATCCTCGACGGCCAGGCGACCGCTGAAGGTGCTGTCGTCGAGTTTGATTGCCAGGTCTTCCAAGGCCAGGCTGTTAGGGCTGCCTTGCAGGCGGCTGACCATCTCGAACTTGCTCAATGCGTTGGCGTCAGCCGTGGCAGGCAGCGGGTGGCCGATGCTGTCGAGGAAGGTGCGCAGGTTGACCTGGGCAATGGACAGGCCACCGGTCAACTGCGGGGTTTTATCCAGTTCACGCAGGTTCAGTTCGCCAAGGGCGCGCAGCTGGTTGGCCGAGAGTTTCAGGCCATTCCACTCAGCGACGTTGGCTGCCAGGTCGACCAGCAACTGACCCTGGGCGGCGAAGGTCAGGGTCTTGCCCTGCAGAGGCTCGCCGGAGGCTTCGCCGCTGAGCTTCATGTCTTCGAACTGATAGCGCTTGAGGCGGCGGTCGAAGCGCAGTTCGCCGTTTAGCTCGGTGCGCGCCTTGAGTACCGGTTGACCGCTACTGATGAAGGCGGTCATTTTCAGTGGAATATTCACACCTTCGTGTACAGCACCCGTGCTCAACTGGATGCTTTCAGCGCCGAAGATCTGCCCGCTGCGGGCATCGGTGTACTGCACCCGAGCGTTGTTCACGGTCAGGCTATCGATGTCCAGTTTGACAGGACGCTCGTTAGCGTCGCTCTTGCTGTCGGCTTTGGCGGTGGCATCGCCAGCGGGAGCTGGGGTTGCAGGGTCGGTGGGGGCGGTAGTCGCCGCGGGCAAGGGCTTGCCGATGTCTTCCCAGTTGCCATGGCCATTCTCGTCGCGGCTCAGGGTCAGGTTAAGACCTTCTACGCGCACGTCGCTCATCTGCACTTCACGGCGCAGCAAGGGCAGCACACGTACGGACAGCCCAAGCATCTGCAGGTCGGCAAACGGCGCTTTGGGGTTGTTCAGGGTCGCGATGCTGGCTTCATGCAGCTCCAGACCCAGCCAGGGGAACAGGCTCCAGCCAATGTCGCCATTGAGCGTCAGCTCGACGTGGGCTTTATCGCGTGCCAGCTGGCGAATCTCGTCTTTGTAGTCGTTGGGATCGAAGAGGTGGGTCAAGGCAAAGCCTAGAGCCACAATGATCAGCAACAGTCCGAGAAGCACTAGCCCCAGGATTTTGCCGAACGCTTTCATGGGCGAGTCCTTGTAGTCCGATTCTAAAATTTAGCCGCAGAGTATAGCGCTGCATGTGGCGTCACTGGGCGTGACAGGGGATTACTAAGGAATTCTCCTACAGCACCTGACGAGGCCCTACTGACGTGGCTTGGTCTGGAGTTCGACAATGACGGGCAGGACAGTTCCTTGCCGACGTGTATCAGTTGTTGAGCAAAAGGCAGGGTCAGCTGGCTTTCAAAGGGGGACGCTAATGCTACTCTTGCGCCGCTCACAAGCCCCTGTTGCGGCGATTTGTCGCGTTTATAAGGGCAATAGTGCCAAAAAACGATCAGTTGCCGATGGGCCCAAGGTCGTGAGCCGTGAGCTGACCATTTCTGCGAGGGAACACAATAATGAATAGCAGTATCACGGCAGGCGCTATCACCAGCAGCCCTGGTTTCCTGTCCAAGGAACGAATTATTGCCGCCCCCGGCTTCAACCGCTGGTTGGTGCCACCGGCGGCACTGGCCATCCATCTGTGCATCGGCATGGCCTATGGTTTTTCGGTGTTCTGGTTGCCTTTGTCGCAAGCAATCGGTATTAGCGCGCCAGTCGCTTGTGCGCCGGACATGAGTTTTTTCGCCCGTCTGTTCAGTGCCGAGTGTGACTGGCAGATTTCGATGTTGAGCTGGATCTACACGCTGTTCTTCGTTTTCCTCGGTTGTTCGGCAGCCATCTGGGGTGGCTGGCTTGAGCACGCCGGGCCGCGCAAGGCCGGGGTGGTGTCGGCGCTGTGCTGGTGTGGTGGCCTGCTGATCTCGGCGTTTGGCATCTATACCCACCAACTCTGGTTGATGTGGTTGGGCTCGGGCGTCATCGGCGGTATCGGTCTGGGCTTGGGCTACATCTCGCCGGTTTCGACCCTGATCAAGTGGTTCCCGGACAAGCGCGGCATGGCGACCGGCATGGCGATCATGGGTTTTGGCGGTGGCGCCATGGTCGGTGCGCCGTTGGCGGCAGCGCTGATGAACCACTTCGCCAGCCCTGAAGGTGTCGGCGTATGGCAGAGCTTCGTGGTGATGGCGGTGATTTACTTCGTGTTCATGATCGGCGGCGCTTTGGCCTATCGCGTACCGCCCACTGGCTGGAAGCCCGAGGGCTGGACCGCACCGCTGAAGAAAACCAGCAATGCGATGATCACTCACCGCCATGTACACGTCAGTGTGGCGTGGAAAACCCCGCAGTTCGCCTTGATCTGGCTGGTATTGTGCCTGAACGTATCGGCGGGTATTGGCATTTTGGGCATGGCCTCGCCATTGCTGCAGGAGGTTTTCGCCGGCAAGTTGTTGGGCAACGACCTGAGTTTCAGTGAGCTCAATACCGCGCAATTGGCGCAGATAGCTGCCATTGCTGCCGGGTTCACCGGGCTGTTGAGCCTGTTCAACATCGGTGGGCGGTTTTTCTGGGCCTCGTTCTCCGACTACATCGGCCGCAAGAACACCTATTTTGCTTTCTTTGCCTTGGGTGTCGCGCTGTATGCACTGGTGCCGAACATGGGGCACCTGGGCAACATCGCCCTGTTCGTGGCAGCGTTCTGCATCATCCTGTCGATGTACGGTGGTGGCTTTGCCACCGTGCCCGCTTATTTGGCTGACTTGTTTGGCACACAAATGGTTGGCGCCATTCATGGTCGCCTGTTGACCGCCTGGGCTGCTGCCGGTGTGCTCGGGCCGGTGTTGATCACCTATCTGCGTGAGTACCAATTGGCGCTGGGTGTCGAGCGGGCAGCGGTGTATGACATCACCCTGTATATCCTCGCCGGCCTGCTGGTGCTGGGTTTTGTCTGTAATGCGCTGGTACGTCCGGTTGCCGACAAGTACTTCATGACGGATGCGCAGCTGGCAGCTGAACAGGCGCTGAGCCATGACCAGAAAAATGACAATGCCCGGGTGCTGCAATGGCATGCCGCACCGGGCAGTCTGCCGTTGGTGATTGCTGCCTGGCTGGTCGTGGGGATCCCGCTGGCGTTGGGCATCTGGGTGACGTTGCAGAAGACCGCAGTGCTGTTCAACTGACAGTCCACCGCACAGAGATTTGTGCGTTTTGGGGGATTTACCAGGTAAATCCCCTGCCACATGTCATCTTCGTTTCATGCCAGACGCTTCTAGGCCTATAATGATCGCCTTTTTCGCCCAATGATTTTGCGGAGCTGGTGATGGTCGAACGTAAGGCTTCCGTCGAGCGCAATACTCTGGAAACCCAGATCAAGGCCTCGATCAACCTGGATGGCAGCGGCAAGGCCCGATTTGATATCGGCGTGCCTTTCCTTGAACACATGCTCGACCAAATCGCCCGACATGGGTTGATTGATCTGGACATCGAGTGCAAGGGTGACCTGCATATCGACGATCACCATACCGTCGAAGACGTCGGTATCACCCTTGGCCAGGCGTTCAACCAGGCCATCGGTGACAAGAAAGGCATCCGTCGCTACGGCCACGCTTACGTGCCGCTCGATGAAGCCCTGTCGCGTGTGGTCATCGACTTCTCTGGCCGCCCTGGCCTGCAGATGCATGTGCCGTACACCCGCGCCTCGGTAGGCGGTTTTGACGTCGATCTGTTCCAGGAATTTTTCCAGGGCTTCGTCAACCACGCCAACGTTACCCTGCACATCGACAACCTGCGCGGACACAACACTCACCACCAGATCGAAACAGTGTTCAAGGCTTTCGGCCGCGCCCTGCGCATGGCCATCGAGCTCGATGAGCGCATGGCTGGGCAGATGCCGTCGACCAAGGGTTGCCTGTAATGCAGACAGTTGCCGTTATCGACTATGGCATGGGTAACCTGCACTCGGTAGCCAAGGCCCTGGAGCATGTCGGCGCCGGCAAGGTGCTGATCACCAGCGATGCTGCGGTGATCCGTGAGGCCGACCGCGTGGTATTCCCTGGTGTTGGCGCGATCCGCGACTGCATGGCCGAAATTCGCCGCCTGGGCTTCGACAGCCTGGTGCGTGAAGTCAGTCAGGACCGTCCGTTTCTGGGCATTTGTGTCGGCATGCAAGCGCTGCTCGATCACAGTGAAGAGAACGACGGTGTTGACTGCATCGGCCTGTTCCCCGGCAATGTGAAGTTCTTCGGCAAAGATCTGCATGAAGACGGCGAGCACCTGAAGGTGCCGCACATGGGCTGGAACGAAGTCACCCAGTCCATCGACCATCCGTTGTGGCACAACATCCCTGACCTTGCACGCTTCTACTTCGTGCACAGCTACTACATCGCGGCGGCCAAGGCCGTGCAGGTAGTGGGCCGTGGTCACTACGGCGTTGATTTTGCCGCGGCGCTGGCCGAAGGTTCGCGTTTTGCCGTGCAGTTCCACCCAGAGAAGAGCCATACCCATGGCCTGCAGCTGCTGCAGAACTTCGCGGCCTGGGACGGACGCTGGTAATGAGCAAGTCCAGGACCAAGGTACCGATCCTCACCCTCGCACCAGAACAGGAACGTGAAGCGCTGGACGTACTCAAGCGCTTTCTCGAAGACCGTTTTGAGCTGCAATTGGGCTCATTCGAGGTCGCCGAAGTTTTGGAGCTGTTCACCAAAGAGATTGCCCCGCACTACTACAACAGGGCGATTTTCGATGTGCAGAACCACCTGAAAGAACGGTTCGAGAGCATCGAAAGCGACCTGTGGGCGCTCGAGAAGAACTGACTTCCCGAGCATCACTGTTTACCGAATAGACAGGTTTTGCAGATGCTGATTATCCCCGCTATCGATCTTAAAGACGGTGCCTGCGTACGTCTGCGCCAGGGCCGCATGGAAGATTCCACGGTATTTTCCGATGACCCGGTGAGCATGGCCGCCAAGTGGGTCGAAGGCGGCTGCCGCCGTCTGCATCTGGTTGACCTCAACGGAGCCTTCGAAGGCCAGCCGGTCAACGGCGAGGTAGTTACCGCCATTGCCAAGCGCTACCCGAACCTGCCGATCCAGATCGGCGGCGGCATCCGTTCGCTGGAAACTATCGAGCACTACGTAAAAGCTGGCGTCAGCTACGTGATCATCGGTACCAAAGCGGTGAAAGAGCCTGAGTTCGTGGCTGAAGCTTGCCGCGCTTTTCCAGGCAAAGTGATCGTCGGCCTGGATGCCAAAGACGGTTTTGTTGCCACCGACGGCTGGGCTGAAGTCAGCTCGGTACAGGTCATCGACCTGGCCAAGCGCTTCGAAGCTGACGGCGTCTCGGCCATTGTCTACACCGACATCGCCAAAGACGGCATGATGCAGGGCTGCAACGTACCGTTCACCGCAGCGTTGGCCGCAGCTACCAAGATCCCGGTCATTGCCTCTGGTGGTATCCACAACCTGGGTGACATCAAGGCCCTGCTCGACGCCAAAGCGCCGGGCATCATCGGCGCGATCACCGGCCGCGCCATCTACGAAGGCACCCTGGATGTTGCTGAGGCGCAAGCCTTCTGCGACAGCTATAAAGGCTGAGGACTCCGACATGGCACTGGCCAAGCGCATCATCCCTTGCCTGGACGTGGACAACGGCCGCGTGGTCAAGGGCGTTAAATTCGAGAACATCCGCGATGCTGGTGACCCGGTAGAAATCGCCCGGCGCTACGATGAACAGGGCGCTGACGAAATCACCTTCCTCGATATCACCGCCAGTGTCGATGGCCGCGATACCACCCTGCATACCGTCGAGCGCATGGCCAGCCAGGTGTTCATCCCGCTGACTGTAGGCGGTGGTGTACGTAGCGTGCAGGACATCCGCAACCTGCTCAATGCTGGTGCAGACAAGGTTTCGATCAACACAGCTGCCGTGTTCAACCCTGAGTTCGTCGGCGAAGCCGCCGCGCACTTTGGTTCGCAGTGCATCGTGGTTGCCATCGATGCCAAGAAGGTTTCCGGCCCGGGCGAAACCCCGCGCTGGGAAATCTTCACCCATGGCGGTCGCAAGCCGACTGGCCTGGACGCGGTGGAGTGGGCGAAGAAGATGGAAGGCCTGGGTGCCGGTGAGATCCTGCTGACCAGCATGGATCAGGACGGCATGAAGAACGGCTTTGACCTCGGTGTAACCCGAGCGATCAGCGATGCCTTGGGCATTCCGGTGATTGCTTCAGGTGGTGTGGGTAATCTGCAGCATCTGGCCGACGGAATCATCGAAGGCCACGCCAGCGCAGTGCTGGCGGCGAGCATCTTCCACTTCGGTGAGTACACCGTGCCGGAAGCCAAGGCCTTCATGGCCAAGCAAGGTATCGTCGTACGTTGAAGCTGTAGCCGCTGCCGGCAGGCTGCGATCGGGCGCGAAGCGGCCGTAGGTGGCGACTGCCATGCAGTCGATCGCAGCCTGTCGGCAGCGGCTACAAAGGGCGATGCGTTTAGCCGAGATTTTTACCCAGCAGGGCGTGATACAGCTCGCTGTCACCCAGAATCCCCACCACAGTATTCCCTTCCTGCAGCACTAGCTTGTTTCCGGTCTGGTAACGGATCTGCAGCGCCTCGCGCATGCCGATGCTGGCACTGACCAGGGTCGGTTTGCGACCCAACCCTTCTACCGCTTCACCTGGCGCCCAGTTCTGCAGGTCCATGCCATTGGCGCCCTGACGTGCGCCTTTGATGGTGTTGCCTTCGGCCAGATCCAGCCACGAGTCACCACCTGGATCGATGCACACCGAACCGTTGATCCGCTTGCACTTGTCCAGGGTGCGCATCAGGCTGCGACCACACAGCACGTTGAGCGGGTTGGTATGGGCGACGAAGGTACGCACGTACTCGTCGGCAGGGTTGAGTACGATCTCTTCAGGCTTGCTGTACTGGATGATCTTGCCGTCTTTCATGATCGCGATACGGCTGCCCAGCTTCAGGGCTTCGTCAAGGTCGTGGCTGACGAAGACGATGGTTTTGCTCAGTTTGCGTTGCAGCTCCAGCAGTTCGTCTTGCAGGCCCTGGCGGATCAGCGGATCGAGGGCGGAGAAAGGCTCGTCCATCAGCAAGATATCGGCGTCCATGGCCAGCGCGCGCGCCAGGCCAACGCGTTGCTGCATGCCGCCTGAGAGTTCATCAGGCTTCTTGTTGCGCCATTGGGTCAAACCCACCAGTTCAAGCTTTTCGTCGACCAGCTTGCGCCGCTCTTTTTCCGGGCGCCCCTGCATTTCCAGGCCGAAGCTGATGTTTTCGCGCACCGTCAGCCAAGGCATCAGGGCGAACTTCTGGAACACCATGGCGATACGCTTGGTGCGCATCATCTTCAGTTCCGCCGGGGTGCAGTGGGCGATGTCGATATGTGAGCCTTCGTGCTCAACGAACAATTTGCCGCGGCTAACAGTATTGAGGCCATTGATGCAGCGCAGCAGGCTCGACTTGCCCGATCCGGACAGGCCCATCAGCACGCAGATCTCGCCTTTGTTGATATCCAGGTTGGCCTTTTCAACGCCGACTACCAACCCGGTTTTCTTCAGGATCTGCTCCCGCGAAAGGCCTTGATCAAGCAGGCTGAGGGCCTCACGCGGTCGGCTGGAGAAGATAACGTCTACGTCTTCGAAGCGAATAATGCTCATGCTTCACTCCTTACCGGTGCGTCGGGTTGTTTGCAGATACGGTCGAGCATGATCGCCAGCAGCACGATTGCCAGTCCCGCTTCAAAGCCCAGGGCAATATCGGCAGTATTGAGTGCGTTGACCACAGGTTTGCCCAGACCGTCGGCACCTACAAGGGCGGCGATGACCACCATCGACAGCGACAGCATGATGCACTGGGTGACCCCAGCGGCGATGCTCGGCATGGCGTGAGGCAGTTCGATGCGCGAGAGTAATTGGCGGCGTGAGCAACCGAACGCCTTGCCCGCGTCGAGCAGTTCCTGAGGCACATCACAGATGCCCAGGTACGTCAGGCGGATCGGTGCGGCGATGGCGAACACCACCGTCGAGATCAGCCCAGGGACTACGCCCAGCCCGAACAGGGTCAGGGTCGGGATCAGGTAGACAAAGGTAGGGACCGTCTGCATCAGGTCCAGGACCGGGCGCATGGCGGTGTAAAACATCGGCTTGTGCGCAGCAAGAATGCCCAAAGGCACGCCGATGGCCACGCAGACCATGGTGGCGAACAGCACCTGGGCCAGGGTCTCCATGGTTTCTTGCCAGTAACCCAGGTTAAGGATCAGTAGGAAAGACAGCACGCAGAAAGCGGTCAGCGCCCATTTGCGCTGGATCAGGTGTGCGATGACTGCGATCAGGCCGATCAGGACGAAAGGGTTGAACCAGGTCAGTGCCCCGGTCACGCCATGAATCATCAATTCCAGTGCTTCAGCGAAGGCATCGAAGTAGTTGGCGCCGTGTTGCGTCAACCAGTCAACGAAGCCTGCGATGTACTGGCCCAAAGGTATTTTTTCATCGATCAGCATGATAGCGAGCGTCCACCTGCAAAAGATTGAAGACAGCCTGCGGCGGGACGAACCCGCCGCAGGTGGTGCTTACTGCGTCAGTTTGGCCTTGGCCGCCTCCAGGCCCGGTTTGCCGTCAACGGTGGTAACCCCTGCCAGCCAGGTTTCGAGTACCTGAGGGTTGTTTTTCAGCCAGGCTTTGGCGGCTGCGTCGGGTTTCATCTTGTCGTCCAGGACGTTGCCCATCAGGGTGCTTTCCATGTCCAGGGTGAAGGACAGGTTTTTCAGCAACTGACCCACGTTGCTGCATTCCTGCACGTAACCCTTGCGGGTATTGGTGAGCACGGTGGCCTTGCCGTATTCGGGGCCGAAGAAGTCATCGCCACCGTCGAGGTATTTCATTTTGAAGCGGGTGTTCATCGGGTGCGGTTCCCAGCCCAGGAACACCACATCGGTACCACGGCGTTGAGCGCGATCGACCTGCGAGAGCATGCCGGCTTCGCTCGATTCGACCACTTTGAATCCAGCGTCCTTAAGGCCGAAGGCGTTCTTGTCGATCATGCTCTGGATGGTGCGGTTGCCGTCGTTACCCGGCTCGATGCCGTAGATCTTGCCGTCCAGTTCCTTCTTGAACTTGGGGATGTCGGCGAAGGTCTTCAGGCCCTTGTTGTAGAGCGCTTCAGGGACAGCCAAGGTGTACTTGGCGTTCTCAAGGTTGGCTCGCACGGTTTCCACCGTGCCGGCATCACGGTACTGCTTGATGTCGTTTTCCATGGTCGGCATCCAGTTGCCGAGAAACACGTCCATGTTCTTGCCGTCGGCCAGCGACTTGTAGGTCACCGGTACCGAGATCATGGTGGTTTTGGTCTTGTAGCCCAGCGACTGCAACACCACGCTGGTGACCGCAGTGGTGACGGTGATGTCGGTCCAGCCGACGTCGGAGAAATTGACGGTGTGACACTGTTCGGGCTCTGCGGCCTGTGCCAGAACCGGCAAACTCAGTAGCGCGGTCAGCAACAGCGAAGGTGAACCTTTCATTCGATGGACTCCTGATGTTTTTTTCGGACGTCCCACGGGACCGCCGTGCTTTATGATTTGCATTCGGTCGGACCTGACTATCGGGCGATAGCGGGACAGGTGCCGTGCAATCGAGTCGATACCGATCATCTAACAGCGAAAATCAAACGCCTACAGGGCGCGTCGTATCCAGTACAGACAGGGTCGCATCCAGTGTCGATGAGGTCGTTTACAGATTTATCCCACCTCGTAATCGCTCTTTCGGCGCTTCTGCACCGCAAAAAAACGGCACACAAACGTGGGTGACAGCTGGCGGCGTTGCTGAGCAAGAACGCGTCGGTTGCAGACGTCAGACGTGCGCTTAAAAGCCTGATGATGCGCGAATTCGGCGGATTGCCGCCTATTTAGCGTAGCAGTTGCACCGCCCTTGGCTGGGCTTGGGGGTGGCTGCTCAATCAGGAGGTAGGTGGCATGGCCATCAGTGTGTTCGACCTGTTCAAGATCGGCGTCGGCCCTTCCAGCTCTCATACCGTTGGCCCGATGCGGGCAGCGGCGCTGTTCGTTCAAGGGCTACGTGAACGTGGCGAGCTGGAGCAGGTGCAGCGCATCGAAGTACGCCTGTACGGCTCGCTGTCGGCCACCGGTATCGGTCACGGTAGCGACAATGCAGTGATCATGGGCCTGATGGGGGAGTGGCCGGACGCTATCGACCCGTCGCAGATTGGTCTGCGCATCGCCACGTTGCGCGAAACAGAGACGTTGCTGCTTGATGGCCGACTCGAAGTCGACTTTATCTGGGGCCGTGACATGCGACTGCTCGACGAAAACCTGCCCTACCATCCCAATGCCATGACCCTGATCGCCGAAGGCGCTAACGGCGAGCTGCACCGCGATACCTATTACTCGGTCGGGGGTGGCTTCGTGGTTGATGCAGCCCAGGCTGCCAGCGGCGTACTGGACGCTGATAACACCGTGCTCCCTTACGATTTCAATAGCGCGGTAGAGCTACTGGAACTGTGCAAGCAAAACGACCTGCGTGTGTCGCAATTGATGATGGAGAACGAAAAAGTCTGGCGCAGCGAAGAAGAGATTCGCGCCGGTTTGCTCACGCTCTGGCGCGCCATGCAGGACTGTGTTGAAAACGGTCTGAAACATGAAGGCATTCTTCCTGGCGGACTGAATGTGAAACGCCGGGCGGCCAAGCTGCACCGCAGCCTGCAGGAGCTGAACAAGCCCAATGTGATCGGCTCCACCTTGAGTGCCATGGAGTGGGTCAATCTCTATGCCCTGGCCGTCAATGAGGAGAATGCAGCGGGCGGGCGCATGGTCACTGCACCGACCAACGGCGCGGCGGGGATCATTCCGGCGGTACTGCATTACTACATGCGTTTTAGCGATGTAGTCAGCGAAGCCTGTGTGGTCGATTTTTTCCTCGGCGCGGCGGCGGTGGGCATTCTGTGCAAGAAGAATGCATCGATTTCCGGTGCCGAGGTCGGTTGCCAGGGTGAGGTCGGGTCGGCCTGCGCCATGGCGGCTGCAGGCCTTGCCGAAGTACTGGGGGCAACGCCGGGGCAACTGGAGAATGCCGCGGAGATCGGTCTTGAACATAACCTGGGGCTGACCTGCGACCCGGTCGGCGGTCTGGTCCAGGTGCCGTGTATCGAGCGCAATGCGATTGCCGCCGTGAAGGCGATCAATGCCGCACAGATGGCCCTGCGTGGCGACGGTGAGCACTTCATTTCGCTTGATCGGGTGATCCGTACCATGCGCGACACAGGCGCCGACATGCATGACAAGTACAAAGAAACCTCGCGCGGTGGTTTGGCGGTCAATGCCATCGAGTGCTGAATCGAGCTGCGCCATTTATGCCCGCTAAAGGTAGCTGTGCCACCTTTTAGCGCACGGCTCGACACCCTTTGTTTAAACCCCTGTTACCCCAGTGCTTGGCGCCTGGGGTGACACTTGCGCATGTCGTTTCTGGGCATCCTTCCCACAAGTGCTACCGAATTGCTCATGTCGCCCAAGCACCGGCGCTAGCCCGGCGGTTTGCGTTTATCACTGCGCCTCGCAACAGCGGCAATATAGACGCTGCGCGACGTCGTTTTTGGGTTTTATTGAATGCCCATTCAATTTCAGGCATGGCATTTGCGTTGTGATTGGCAAAGCCCCTGCATTCGAATCGGGGCCGTGACAAAAAAAGCCCGCGCCTGCCTGAGGCGCAACCTGCATTGTGTGAGGAGATACCGCGATGACGTCGTACAACTCCGGGACCCCAACCCAAAACCGCACACCACAATCTATCGGCTTTCTGCTGCTGGATAACTTCACTCTCATTTCCCTGGCGTCTGCGGTCGAACCGCTGCGCATGGCCAACCAGCTGTCCGGTCGTGAACTGTATCGCTGGAGCACATTGAGTGTGGATGGCGGTCAGGTCTGGGCCAGCGACGGCTTGCAGATCACCCCGGACGCGGCCATGCACAAGGCACCGGCGATGGATACGGTGATCGTCTGCGGCGGTATCGGTATTCAACGCACCGTGACCCGTGAGCACGTAACCTGGCTGCAAAGCCAGGCCCGTCAGTCGCGGCGTCTGGGGGCGGTATGCACCGGCAGTTGGGCGCTGGCCTGCGCCGGCTTGCTCGACGGCTTTGATTGCAGCGTGCATTGGGAATGCCTGGCGGCGATGCAGGAAGCCTTCCCACGGGTCAGCATGAGTACCCGCTTGTTCACCCTCGACCGTAACCGCTTTACCAGCTCCGGAGGCACCGCGCCGCTGGACATGATGCTGCACCTGATCAGCCGTGATCATGGCCGCGAACTGTCGGCGGCGATTTCCGAGATGTTCGTCTACGAACGTATTCGTAACGAGCAGGATCACCAGCGTGTGCCGCTCAAGCACATGCTCGGCACCAACCAGCCGAAGTTGCAGGAAATCGTCGCGTTGATGGAAGCCAACCTGGAGGAGCCGATCGACCTTGATGAGCTGGCAGTGTATGTGGCGGTGTCGCGTCGCCAGCTTGAGCGCCTGTTCCAGAAGTACCTGCACTGCTCGCCGTCGCGCTATTACCTGAAGCTGCGCCTGATTCGTGCCCGGCAACTACTCAAGCAGACGCCGATGTCGATTATCGAAGTGGCTTCGGTGTGCGGCTTTGTCTCCACGCCGCACTTCTCCAAGTGCTATCGCGAGTACTTTGGCATTCCGCCGCGTGACGAGCGCGTGGGCTCCAATACCGCCCAGCAGGTGGCAATGATGCCGATTCCGCAGGCCTTGGTGTTGTCGCCGCTGGCGGGGCCAATGTCGGCATTGAGCCAGGCGCGCAATGAGTCGACATTTGCCAGTGTGCGGTTGTAGCTGAAAGCGCGTTGGGCCTTATCGCCGGCGAGACTGGCTCCCACAGGTTTGGGGGTGTGCACAAAACCTGTAGGAGCTGGCATTGCCAGCGATGGGGTCAGCCGCGAGTACTGTTGAATTGCGCGAGCGCCGGCAGCAGCTGCTTTTCGATGGCCTGGCGCACGGCCGGCAGGATGGTCGCATTGCTGGTGTATATCTGCTCCACCATGCCCTTCAAGGCCTTGGCCCGCGGTTCACTTAACCCCCGCACCGCACATTCGCAGGCCTGGTCGGCACTGGCGTCGGCTGGCATCTCGAAACCCAGGGCGCGCAGTTGCCCCAGTAGGTCGTCTTGATCAATCAAATCCGCGTGCATCATGGCTGTTGTCCTTGTTTGCAGGTGTGATCGTCAGTCGATTCTGTGGGCACAGGTGCAGGGCGGCAAGAACAGAATGTCGCGATGGCTGCTTTACCTAAGAACAGGTCGTTTTCGGGCAAACCGAGGTGTGAAGGAGGCGGCAAACTGAGGCCATGCACAGTAACAGGAAGGTTTGGTCACCCTCCGCTTCACGCATGTGGATGCTCACGCTAGGCCCCGGTTGCGTCACGGCTCCGGGGCCATTTTTTGCCTGAAAGTCTGCTGATCAATGCGTCGCGGCAAGGCCGATCACGCGTCCAACAAATTCGGCTGCTGGCAGGTCAACCTGCTCATCAACAATGGCCTGCAGCTGCTCCACCACCTTTGTTGCAAACGGTGCCGAGCGTGGTCCAGCCAAGTCTACATGCAAGAGCATCTGCTCACTGGCCGCCAGTGCCTCGTCAAAACCCTCACGGTGCAGGCTGTGATACAGGTGCAGGCGTTTGCGATCAAAGCCGATTACCTGTGTCTGTACCCATACCTGGGTGCCGAGCTTTACTTCGTGCAGGTAGTTCAGGTGGCACTCCAGAGTGAACAGCGAGTTGCCGCTGGCGCTTCGGTTGTCGCTATCGAGACCTATGCGGTCCATGAAGCCATCAGTGGCATAACTGAAGATCAACAGATAGAAGGCATCGCGCAGATGCCCGTTGTAGTCCACCCAGTCCGCCTGGACTGGGGTTTGGTAGGTGATCAATGCGGGCATCGCTGAACTCCGGTCAATCACTGAAGGCCATGCCGTGCTTGGCTTTGGTGGTTTTTACCGCCTCAAGCACTGCCAGCAGGCAATCATCACGATAGCGCTCCAGCGCGCTGATGCTACGTTCACCCAGCTGTTCACTGGTACCTTCGACCACGGCGTCAATCAGGCCATCCGTCAGATCCGGTGCTGGCAGGTAGGTCCAGGGCAGTTGTAGCGCTGGGCCGAACTGGGCCATGAAGTGACGCATGCCGGCATCGCCACCGGCCAAGGTGTAAGTGAGGAACGTGCCCATGAACGACCAACGCAAGCCCGCGCCAAAACGGATGGCGTCGTCGATCTCACCGGTGGTTGCCACACCGTCGTTGACCAGGTGCAGGGCTTCACGCCACAACGCCTCGAGCAGGCGGTCGGCGATAAAACCAGGGACTTCCTTGCGCACATGCAGCGGGCGCATGCCGAGGTTGGTGTAGACGGTTTTCGCCGCCTCGATTGCCTCTGGCGCAGTCTTGTTGCTGCCGACGATTTCTACCAGCGGCAGCAGGTACACCGGGTTGAACGGGTGGCCGACCACGCAGCGCTCGGGGTGAGTCGAGGACTCGTAGAACTCACTGGGCAACAAGCCCGAGGTGCTTGAGCCTATCAGCGCATTCGGCTTGGCTGCGGCGCTGATCTTGCTGTGCAGGTCGAGCTTGAGGTCGAGGCGTTCGGGGGCGCTTTCCTGAATGAAGTCGGCATCGCGCACGCATTCCTCAATGGTGGCGACAAACCGCAGACGAGCCTGTGACGCCCCTGGTGCCAGGCCCTGTTGCTCGAGGGCTGGCCAGGCGTTGGCGATGCGCTTGCGCAAGGCCGCTTCGGCGCCGGGTGCTGGGTCCCAGGCGATGACATCCAGGCCGTGAGCCAGGGCTCGGGCAACCCAGCCACTGCCGATCACGCCGCTGCCCAGGGCAGCAAATGTCTTGATCTCGGTAATAAAGCTCATTATTGGCTCCAGCAATCAGCGACGGGTGAGGTTCATTTTTACGCGGCCTTCGGCAGGGGTCAGGACCCGTGCGCCAAGGCGACTGAGGATCTCTGTGGCACGCTCGACTAACTGGCCGTTGCTGGCCAGCACGCCTTTGTCCAGGTACAGGTTGTCTTCCAGACCCACGCGCACGTTGCCGCCGAGCAGTACTGCTTGCGCGGCCATGGGCATTTGCATGCGACCGATGCCGAAGCCTGCCCAGGTCACCCCGGCGGGCAGGTTGTCGACCATGGCTTTCATCGTGGCGGTGTCGGCCGGTGCGCCCCAGGGAATACCCAGGCACAGCTGGAATAGCGGATCGTCTAGCAATCCTTCTTTGATCATCTGCTTGGCGAACCAGAGGTGGCCGGTATCGAAGATTTCCAGCTCGGCTTTGACCCCAAGCTCGGTAATGCGCTTGGCGCCAGCACGCAGTTGGGCTGGGGTCGATACATATATGCTGTTGCCGTCGCCGAAATTGAGGGTGCCGCAGTCCAGGGTGCAAATTTCTGGCAGCAGCGCTTCGACATGGGCCAGGCGCTCCAGCGGGCCAATCAGGTCGGTACCGGCGCCGAATTCCAGCGGTGTTTCGCCCGGGCCAATCTCCAGGTCGCCACCCATGCCCGCGGTGAGGTTGACGATGATGTCCACGTCGGACTCGCGGATGCGCTCCATCACTTCGCGGTACAGGGCGACATCGCGGCTGAAACGCCCGGTTTGCGGATCGCGGACATGGCAATGAACGACGGTTGCCCCGGCCTTCGCCGCCTCCACGGCAGCTTCGGCGATTTGTTTTGGTGTGACCGGTACCAGATGGCTCTTGCTGGCGGTGTCGCCGGCACCGGTCAGTGCACAGGTGATGATGACGTCATGGTTCATGTGCGGTTTCCTTCAGGCGTCGTGGCTCGCTTCGTCGTCACGGCAGGCGACGAAGGCATCAGGTTTGCTGGGTTCAGTTGGCAGTCAGTTGCAGGTTTTCGGCGGCGGGCTTGCCATCGAATGTGGTCACCCCCTCAAGCCAGCGCTTCTGGTCTTCGGGGTGATCCTTGAGCCATTGGCGGGCGGAGGCCAAGGCGTCTTTATGATCGAGCAGCGGCTGCATCATGCGGCTCTCGTCTTCGGCGGTGAATTTCAGGTTGCTGAGCAGGCGGTTGGCGTTCGGGCAGCGCTCGGCGTAGTCCGGGGCAGTGACGGTCCACACCGTGGCGCGGCCTTCGTCCGGGCCTAAGGCGTCTTCGCTGCCGCTCAGGTAAGCCATGTCGATGTTGACGTTCATTGGATGGGGCGCCCAGCCGAAGAACACTACGGCTTCTTTGCGCCGCACAGCACGATCGACGGCGGCGAGCATGCCGGCCTCGCTGGATTCGACCAGCTGGAACTTGCCCAGACCAAACTGGTTCTTGCTGATCATTGCCTTGATCTGGGTGTTGGCGCCGGAGCCGGGTTCGATGCCGTAGATCTTGCCGCCCAGCTCCTTCTCGAATTTGGCGATGTCGGCAAAGGTTTTCAGGCCCTTATCCGCCAGGTATTTGGGCACGGCGAGGGTGGCGCGGGCGTCATTGAGGCTCGGTTGCTCGAGTACTTTGACCTGTTTGGCGGTAATGAACGGCGTGATGGTCTGGGTCATGATCGGATTCCAGTAGCCGAGGAACATGTCCAGGCGGTTATCGCGGATACCGGCAAAGATGATCTGTTGCGAGGCACTGGTCTGCTTGGTCTTGTAGCCCAGGCCGTCGAGCAGGACCTGGGTCATGGCGCTGGTGGCCATGACATCGGTCCAGTTGACCACGCCGAGGCGTACGTTCTTGCAAACGGCCGGCTCTGCGGCCCATACGTTGGTGCTGAGGATTGCGGTACCGACGAGCGTCAGCAGGCTACGGCTGATCAATCTGTTCATGGTGGCTCCTCCAACGGCAGTTCTAATTGTTATAGGGGGCGGCCTCTGCGTGCCGTGCTGATCAAACTACGCGTACAGCCATGGGAAAATACGCACCCTGGCGACCAGCACTTGCACAGTGGCGACCTGCAGGGTATTAACCGCAGACCCGTGGCCGTCGAGTCGTTCGCTATGCCCCAGGATTTTTACTTTCTATTGCTTCCCGGTTTTTCTGCCATCGGCTTCATCTCGGCGATCGAGCCACTGCGGGTGGCTAATCGCTTTCGCGGCGGGTTATACCGCTGGCAGGTGTTGAGCATAGAGGGTGGGGCGGTGCAGGCCAGTAATGGTATGTCGGTCAATGTCGATGGCGCGCTGCAACCCTTGGCAAAGGGTGCAACCTTGCTGGTGGTGGCCGGGTTTGAGCCGTTGGGCAGCTTCAGCCCGGCGCTGCAGCATTGGCTGCGCAAACTCGATCACGAAGGCGTAGTGATCGGCGGCATCGATACCGGCGCCGTGGTTTTGGCCGAAGCCGGTTTGCTCGAAGGGCACCGGGTAACCCTGCACTGGGAAGCGCTGGAAGCGTTCAAGGAGTCTTACCCGCAGCTGCTGGCGACTCAGGAGCTGTTCGAAGTGGATCGACGACGTATTACCTCGGCCGGTGGTACGGCATCCATCGACCTGATGCTCGACCTGATCGCCCAGGCTCATGGGCCGGCGCTGGCGATCCAAGTGTCCGAGCAGTTTGTGCTCGGGCGCATTCGCCCACGCCAGGACCATCAGCGCATGCAGATCGCCTCACGCTATGGCATCAGCAACAAGAAGCTGGTGCAGGTCATCGGCGAGATGGAGCGCAACACCGAGCAACCGCTCAACACGCTGGTGCTGGCTGATTCCGTGCAGATTACCCGGCGCCAATTGGAGCGCCTGTTTCGGTTATACCTGCACGAAACCCCAAGCGGCTTTTACCTGCGTCTGCGGCTGGACAAGGCGCGGCAACTGCTGCGCCAGACCGACATGAGCGTGCTGGAGGTGAGCATTGCCTGCGGATTCGAGTCGGCGTCGTATTTCACCCGCTGCTACCGGGGACGATTCGAGCGTTGCCCCCGGGAGGACCGTAAGGCCGGGGCCGCCAGCCTTAGCGGCGCTTGAGCAGCAGCGCGCAGGCGCTCTTGTAGGCCTCGTGCTGGTACTTGTTCAGCGAGCCAGGTAACTCAAGGTTGTGCTTTTTCGCCTGAGCGCTGACGGTCTGTGGTGAAACCAGCTCAACTTCGCAGTTATCCAG
Organism: Pseudomonas sp. S06B 330; assembly: GCF_002845275.2. Lineage (NCBI taxonomy): Bacteria > Pseudomonadati > Pseudomonadota > Gammaproteobacteria > Pseudomonadales > Pseudomonadaceae > Pseudomonas > Pseudomonas tussilaginis. The sequence continues at coordinate 504,090 of NZ_CP088149.1, forward strand.
CAGCTGCAACACGCCCTCGATCTTGAAGGTAGTCGGACCGCCTGCGAAATCGCCTTTTTTACTGCGTTTCTTGATTGCCAGGTGGCTGATGCCGTGTTCAGCAATAAAGTGCCGGGCTTGACTGGCGAAGGCTTTCACGTTGTCTGCCAGCTCGTCGTCTTCCAGAGCAATTTTTTTCGTTGCCAGGGATAAATGGACCAGGTTCCCGGCGTCCAGCGTGGCCACGGCCAACAGGGCTTCACTGCCTTTGATTTCGATTCCGCAGACTTTCATTCATACCTCGGGATGGGGTTATTGCAGGCCGAGCGATTGTAGGTATTCCGAACGATCGTCGCTGCGTTGGGCCAGGCAGGTGTTCTGCGCGGTTTCAAAGGCGCTGTTACCGGGGGGTTGGCCATAGGTTTCGACCTTGCAATCGGCATCGCGCAGTTGTTTCCAGATCGCTTCGGCGTCACGCAGGCGCTGGCTGAGTTCGGTGATTTGCGTCGTCTGGCCGCGGTATTGCTCTTTGATGCGTTCGAGCTGGTCGTTGAAGGCCGCATCAAGTTCGCGCTCGGCGGTCTGGCGGCTGTACAGTGCACACGCGTAGGTTTGCTGATCGGGTTCAACGTTGTCGCACGGGGTGTTCTCGTCTTCTTCTGCATGAGCACCGAACGCCAACAACACCAGGACCAAGCCTACCATCGATCTCATCTGCGACATTCTCTAAAAACCCGTGGGTATATGGGCGCCGATTCTCGCTCAGCGCTATGGCAAAGAACAGGGTAGCCGCAACGGCTATTGCCCTTCGAATGAAACTTGCCACGGCCCTTTGTCGCGGTTTGACGCTTTCGGCAATTCCCCTGTCGTTTTTGCATCTGGGCGACCTGGCCCCTAGGCATATGCTGGCCCCAAAGCGCCGGCAGACGATTCGGCGCAGGTATTACCAATAAAGGGGACAGCCTGATGAGCCCAGCCGAGTTACACGCCGACAGCATCGTTATCGACGGGCTGATCATTGCCAAATGGAACCGCGAGCTGTTCGAAGACATGCGCAAGGGTGGCCTGACTGCGGCCAACTGCACGGTGTCGGTCTGGGAGGGTTTCCAGGCCACGGTCAACAACATTGCTGCCAGCCAGAAACTGATACGCGAGAACGGCGACCTGGTGATGCCGGTGCGCAGCACTGCCGACATCCGCAAGGCCAAGGAATTGGGTAAAACCGGCATCCTCTTTGGTTTTCAGAATGCTCACGCCTTTGAAGACCAGATCGGCTATGTAGACGTGTTCAAGCAACTGGGCGTAGGCATCGTGCAAATGTGCTACAACACCCAGAACCTGGTCGGCACCGGCTGCTATGAGCGCGACGGTGGCCTGTCGGGCTTCGGTCGTGAAATCGTTGCCGAGATGAATCGCGTGGGCATCATGTGCGACCTGTCCCATGTCGGGTCCAAGACCTCCGAAGAAGTCATCCTCGAATCGAAAAAGCCGGTGTGCTACTCCCACTGCCTGCCCTCCGGGCTTAAAGAGCACCCGCGTAACAAGTCCGATGAAGAGCTCAAGTTCATTGCTGACCATGGCGGCTTCGTCGGCGTGACCATGTTTGCGCCATTCCTGGCCAAAGGCATCGATTCGACCATCGATGACTACGCCGAGGCCATCGAATACACCATGAACATCGTTGGCGAAGACGCCATCGGCATTGGTACCGACTTCACCCAGGGCCATGGCCAGGACTTCTTCGAGTACCTGACCCACGACAAGGGCTATGCCCGGCGCCTGACCAACTTCGGCAAGATCATCAACCCACTGGGCATCCGCACCGTGGGCGAGTTCCCCAACCTCACTGAAACCCTGCTCAAGCGCGGCCATTCCGAGCGCGTGGTGCGCAAGATCATGGGCGAGAACTGGGTCAACGTGCTCAAGGATGTCTGGGGCGAGTAAGCCGCCAGTAACCGTCTTCCAGCCCCGGCCACAGGCGCAGGGGCAGCCAACCTAATTTTCTGGAGTTCAGTTTCCATGGCCAAGATCGCCCCGCAATTGCCTATCGAAGTCGACAGCGAGACCGGTGTCTGGACCAGTGATGCCCTGCCAATGCTCTATGTGCCACGGCATTTCTTCGTCAACAACCACATGGGTATCGAGGAAGTACTGGGCGCTGATGCCTATGCCGAGATCCTCTACAAGGCCGGCTATAAGTCCGCCTGGCACTGGTGCGAGAAGGAGGCCGAATGCCACGGCCTGGAAGGCGTTGCAGTGTTCGAGCACTACATGAAACGCCTGTCGCAGCGCGGCTGGGGTCTGTTCAAGATTCAGGATATCGACCTGGAGAAGGGCACTGCCAGCGTCAAGCTTGAGCACTCGGCATTCGTCTACGTCTACGGCAAGGTCGGACGCAAGGTTGACTACATGTTCACCGGCTGGTTCGCCGGCGCCATGGACCAGATTCTGGCCGCCCGTGGCAGCACGATTCGCACGGTCGCCGAGCAGGTCTACGGCGGTTCGGAAGAAGGCCACGACGACGGCCTGTTCATCGTCAAGCCGTTGTAAGTCGAGGATCCTGCCATGGCTTTCGAAGCAATGTTCCAGCCGATCCAGATCGGCAAACTGACCATCCGTAACCGGGTATTGAGCACTGCGCACGCTGAGGTCTACGCCACTGACGGCGGCATGACCACCGCGCGCTACGTCAAATACTACGAAGAGAAAGCCAAGGGCGGATTAGGCCTGGCCATCTGTGGTGGATCTTCGGTGGTCGCCATCGATAGCCCGCAGGAATGGTGGGCCTCGGTAAACCTGTCTACTGACCGGATCATCCCGCATTTTCAGAATCTTGCTGATGCCATGCACAAGCACGGCGCCAAGATCATGATTCAAATTACCCACATGGGCCGTCGCTCGCGTTGGGACGGTTTCAACTGGCCGACCCTGATGTCGCCTTCGGGTATTCGTGAACCCGTGCACCGTGCTACCTGCAAGACCATCGAGCCGGAGGAAATCTGGCGGGTGATTGGCAATTACGCGCAAGCAGCCCGTCGGGCCAAAGAAGGTGGCCTGGACGGCGTCGAACTGTCGGCCGTGCATCAGCACATGATCGACCAATTCTGGAGCCCGCGTGTCAACAAGCGTACGGACGAATGGGGCGGTAGTTTTGAGGGCCGGATGAAGTTTGGCCTGGAAGTGCTCAAGGCTGTGCGTGCAGAAGTCGGCGCAGACTTCTGCGTGGGCATGCGTATCTGTGGTGACGAATTCCATCCCGATGGTCTCAGCCACGAGGACATGAAGGAAATCGCCAAGTACTACGACGCCACCGGCATGCTCGACTTTTTCGGGGTGATTGGCTCAGGTTGCGATACCCACAACACCCTGGCCAACGTTATCCCCAACATGAGTTATCCACCGGAGCCGTTCCTGCACCTGGCGGCCGGGATCAAGGAAGTGGTCAAAGTTCCAGTGCTGCACGCGCAGAACATCAAAGACCCGAACCAGGCCACGCGCATCCTTGAAGGCGGCTACGTGGACATGGTCGGCATGACTCGCGCACATATCGCCGACCCGCACCTGATTGCCAAGATCAAGATGGGCCAGGTCGACCAGATCAAACAATGTGTCGGTGCCAACTACTGCATCGACCGCCAGTACCAGGGCCTGGATGTCCTGTGTATCCAGAATGCTGCCACCTCCCGTGAATACATGGGTGTGCCGCACATCATCGAAAAAACCACCGGGCCCAAGCGCAAGGTGGTGGTGGTTGGTGCAGGCCCTGCCGGAATGGAAGCGGCCCGGGTATCGGCCGAGCGTGGCCACGACGTGACGCTGTTCGAAAAGAAGGACGCCATTGGCGGACAGATCAGCATCGCTGCCAAGGCGCCGCAGCGTGATCAGATTGCCGGTATTACCCGTTGGTACCAGTTGGAGCTGGCGCGCCTGAAGGTCGATCTGCGCCTGGGCACTGCCGCAGACATCGACACGATCAGGGACCTACGCCCTGATGTGATTGTGCTGGCCGTGGGCGGGCATCCGTTCCTGGAGCAGAACGAGCACTGGGGCGCCGCCGAGGGGCTGGTGGTCAGCAGCTGGGACGTGCTCGACGGCAAGGTCGCACCGGGCAAGAACGTATTGGTCTACGACACCATTTGTGAGTTCACCGGAATGTCAGTGGCCGACTATCTCGCCGACAAAGGTAGCCAGGTCGAGATCGTCACCGACGACATCAAGCCGGGTGTGGCCATTGGTGGCACTTCGTTCCCGACTTACTACCGCAGCATGTACCCCAAAGAAGTGATCATGACCGGCGACCTGGCACTGGAAAAGGTCTACCGCGAGGGTGACAAGCTGGTGGCAGTTCTGGAAAACGAATACACCGGCGCCAAAGAGGAGCGGGTGGTCGACCAGGTAGTGATCGAGAACGGTGTACGGCCGGACGAAGCGCTCTACTACGGGCTCAAGGAAGGTTCGCGCAACAAAGGCCAAATTGATGTCGAGGCACTGTTCGCGATCCAGCCGCAGCCAATCCTCAGTCAATCGGGCGAAGGCTACCTGCTGTATCGCATCGGCGACTGCGTAGCGCAGCGCAACACACATGCCGCGATCTATGACGCCTTGCGCCTATGTAAGGATTTCTAGGGCAGACGGCTTGCTACTACTCCTGTGGGAGCCGGCCTTGCCAGCGATGGGATCAGCGCACTATTTGCTGTTGCGCGGTGTTTGCATCGCTGGCAAGGCCAGCTCCCACAGTGAACCCCTGGCAAGGCACTGAGGTGCCTTTTGGGAGCTTCCCATGTTGAACACCCTGCTTCCCATCCTCCTGTTCGCCGCCTTGGGCCTTGCTGTCCTCGGCGCCTTGCGGCGCGTGCGGATGTGGCGTCAAGGTCGGCCATCCAAGGTCGACCTGCTTGGCGGCCTGTTGGCCATGCCACGGCGCTATATGGTCGACCTGCACCACGTGGTCGCCCGTGACAAATACATGGCCAACACTCACGTTGCTACCGCCGGTGGCTTTGTCCTGGCAGCGGTGCTGGCGATCCTGGTGCACGGTTTCGGCCTGCACAACAAGATCCTCGGCTATGCGTTGTTGTTCGCTACTGTATTGATGTTTGGTGGCGCACTGTTCGTCTACAAGCGTCGACTCAACCCACCTTCGCGTCTGTCAAAAGGGCCGTGGATGCGCTTGCCGAAAAGCCTGTTGGTGTTCGCCGCAAGCTTCTTCATCGCGACCTTGCCAGTGGCCGGAATTCTGCCTGAAGGTTTTGGTGGTTGGCTGCTGGTCGCCTTGCTGGGCCTTGGCGTGCTCTGGGGGGTATCCGAATTGTTCTTCGGCATGACCTGGGGCGGGCCGATGAAGCACGCCTTTGCCGGTGCTCTGCACCTAGCCTGGCACCGCCGTGCCGAGCGTTTCGGCGGTGGGCGTTCGACTGGCCTCAAACCCATTGATCTGGAAGACCCGCAAGCACTGCTGGGCGTGGAGAAACCCAAGGACTTCACCTGGAACCAGTTGCTCGGTTTTGACGCCTGTGTGCAATGCGGCAAGTGTGAAGCAGCGTGCCCAGCCTTTGCTGCCGGACAACCGCTGAACCCGAAAAAACTCATCCAGGACATGGTCGTTGGCCTGGCTGGCGGCACTGATGCCAAGTTTGCCGGCAGCCCTTACCCAGGCAAACCCATCGGCGAACATGGCGGCAATCCGCACCAACCGATCGTCAACGGCCTGGTCGATGCCGAAACCCTGTGGTCGTGCACCACCTGCCGCGCCTGCGTGGAGGAATGCCCGATGATGATCGAGCACGTCGATGCCATCGTCGACATGCGCCGTCACCTGACCCTGGAAAAAGGCGCCACGCCAAACAAAGGCGCTGAAGTGCTGGATAACCTGATCGCCACCGACAACCCAGGCGGCTTTGCCCCAGGTGGACGGATGAACTGGGCAGCCGACCTTAACCTGAATCTGCTCAGCGACCTCAAAACCACCGACGTGCTGTTCTGGGTCGGTGACGGCGCCTTCGATATGCGTAATCAGCGCACCTTGCGCGCTTTCGTCAAAGTACTGAAAGCGGCCCAAGTGGACTTCGCCGTGCTCGGTCTGGAAGAGCGCGACAGTGGTGATGTGGCTCGTCGTTTGGGCGATGAAGCGACCTTCCAGCAATTGGCCAAACGCAATATTCAGAGCATGGCCAAGTACAGCTTCAAGCGCATCGTCACTTGCGATCCGCACAGCTTCCATGTGCTCAAGAACGAATACGGCGCCTTTGGCGGCGAGTACTTAGTGCAGCACCACAGCACCTACATCGCCGAATTGATCGCCGCGGGCGCGCTGAATCTTGGCCAGCATAAAGGTGGCAGCGTCACCTATCACGATCCCTGCTACCTGGGCCGTTACAACGGTGAATACGAAGCACCCCGGGAAGTCCTACGTGCCCTGGGCATTGAAGTGAAAGAGATGCAGCGTTCGGGCTTTCGCTCTCGCTGCTGCGGCGGTGGCGGCGGTGCGCCGATCACCGACATTCCTGGTAAGCAGCGGATTCCGGACATGCGTATGGAGGACATCCGCGAGACTGCCGCCGAGCTGGTTGCAGTCGGTTGTCCGCAGTGCACGGCGATGCTCGAAGGCGTGGTTGAGCCACGGCCATTGATCAAGGATCTGGCCGAGTTGGTTGCCGATGCCCTGCTTGAAGAGCAGGCCCCAGCGAGCAAACCCGCACCTGCCAAGCGTGAACCTGCGGAGGTGCACTGATGAGCGACATTATTCGCCGTGACCCACGCGCCGAGTGGATTGCCCGTAACCGCCTGCACCCGCTGCATGCGGCCATGCAGCAAACTCAGCAGCACAGCTGGATGGGACCCAACGGCGTTGTGCGCAAGAACCCGCACGGGGTAGGTTTTATCGGCCCTAACGGCATCAAGCGTATTGACCGTAGCGGTGCCCAGCAGGGCACCAGCAACAAGCGCAGTGCCGCTGCGGTGGTGGAATTACCGCTGCACCAAGTGCCACAACCGGCGTTCTACATTGCCGTGGTGCCGGACATGGTCGGCGGTCGCTTGGGCAGCCACGACCGTGATCTGCTGGGCCTGGCTCATAGTCTGGCCGGTAGTGACGGCGCGGTGTTGGCCGTGGTGTTTGGCGAGCACAAGGAAAACAACTTTTCCAAAGCCGGTGTTGATCGCTTGCTGGTCATTGAGGGGGATGAGTTTGAAGGTTATGCACCGGAGCAACTGGTGCAGGGGCTGCGTGCTGTGGATAACCAGTTCAACCCGCGCCACTGGCTGCTGCCCGACAGTCGCACCGGCGGCGGCGAATTGGGGCGGCGTTTTGCTGCGGCGCTCGGCGAGCGTCCAGCGACCAGGGTATGGCAAGTCAAGGATGGACAATGCAGTGGTCGCGCTGGCGCTGGGCAGCAAGACCTCATTCGTGGCTTGCCACGCTTGATTCTGGCCGCAGCCGAATGTGCCGAGCCGGTCAGCGAAACCCGCCATGAAGCCTTGCCTGAACAGTTATCCACAAGCGTCGCGCGCAGCCTGCCACGTATTGAAGACCTCGGTCCGGTCGCTGTCGACCCGGCAGCCATCGCCATGGCCGAAGCTGAATTTATTGTATCTGGCGGTAACGGCGTCAAGGATTGGGACCTGTTCCACCGCGCCACCCTTGTCCTCGGTGCCACTGAGGGCGCATCGCGGGTGGCTGTGGATGACGGCTTCATGCCGCGCAACCGTCAGGTCGGCGCCACTGGAACCTGGGTTACGGCTCGGGTCTATCTCGCTGTGGGTATCTCAGGGGCGATCCAGCACCTGCAGGGCATTGGCGCCTGCGACAAAGTGGTGGCGATCAACATGGACCCGGGCTGCGACATGATCAAACGTGCCGATTTGTCGGTAATCGGTGACAGTGCGGCGATTCTGCAGGCGCTGATCGAGGCTGTGGAAAACTATCGCAACGACGCCAAGCGCGATGCGGCATAAGGGCAGGGGCAATTATGAACACCAAGGTCATCAGTCTGGTTTCAATCGGTGCCCATCCTAGCTCTGGCCGCAGCCGGCGTGCCGAACAGGATGCACGGGCGGTGGAGTTGGGCTTGCAGCTGGCTGGGGATAACTTGCAGGTATTGCATGCTGGCGATCCACAGGAGCCGGCCTTGCGCGCCTATCTGGGCATGGGCCTGGAGCAGTTGGATGTGCTTGAACAGCCTCAAGGGGCTGATGCCCTGGGCGTGCTTGGTGATTACCTGCGTGAAGCCGGTGCACAGCTGGTACTGGCGGGAAGCCAGGCCGAAACCGGCGAGGGTTCGGGCATGCTGCCGTTTCTACTGGCCGAACGTCTGGGCTGGCCGCTGGTGGTGGGGCTGGCGGAAGTGGAATCTATCGACAATGGCGTAGCCCAGGTGCTGCAAGCGTTGCCACGGGGTCAGCGACGTCGGCTCAAGGTGCGCTTGCCGTTACTGGCGACTGTGGATAACGCGGCGCCCAAGCCGCGGCAAAGCGCTTTCGGTCCTGCGCGCCGCGGTGTCTTGGCCGCGCGCCAGGTAGAGATCGTCGAAGACGAGTTGTTCACAGGCGCCGAACTGCAGCCAGCCAAGCCTCGGCCCAAGCGTTTGAAGGTGATCAAGGCCAAAAGCGGTGCCGACCGTATGAAAGCAGCCACCGCCAAGGCCAGCGGCGGCGGTGGACAAGTGCTCAAGGACGTGAGCCCGCAGGCGGGTGCTGAAGCCATCCTCAAGTTGCTGGTGGAAGAGGGCGTGCTGCGCTGAACAGTTGCTCACAAAGTCTGTTGGCCGATCTGTGGATAAAGTGTTTGTGTATGGCTGGAGGGCACGCATTGCGTGCCCTTCGGCGTTATGGTTAAAAAATGACCAGTCTAAGTCACGGATTTTTCGGGGTTTTCTTCTCGGGAAGACGATGACTTTGCCCACAATCGCTGTTGGCGGCTCTGTGGATAATATGTTCGCCTATGGCTGAGAGGCCCGCACAGCAAGGGCTGCACAGGTTTGATCAAAAAACATCCAATAACTGCTTTTACGTCGGTTACAGCCCGGTTTTTCGGTCGTTCGAAGCGTTATCCACATTACTTTTGGTGGTCCATGACTTTTGCACACAAAGTCTGTTGGCCTCTCTGTGGATAAGGTGTTCGCCTTCTTCTGTAAGCCTCGTATTTAAAGGCCTATAGAGATTTGATCAAATAATGATCAATATTTTTGTGTGGCAAAAACAATGACTTGCCCACATTAGCTGTGGGTTGTCCTGTGGATAAAGTGTTTGCTGTATGGAAGGGGCCAGTGGGGCCGGGGGATTGCGCAGGGTGGCTAAAATTCGTACAGGCTGCTGGCAAGGCCCGCTCCCACAAGGTGCTTGAGGTACACACAGAACCTGTGGGAGCGGGACTTGCCGGCGATAGGCCGCGCAGCGGCCCTGCTTTACTGCGCTGCGACCCCCTTGAGATAAGGTGCTGGCGCCGCGCCAAGATTGCTCAACACCCGCTCGCTATACCAATCAACAAAGTTCACTACCCCAAACTCATAGGTTTTGGAGTACGGCCCCGGCTGGTAAGCAGTAGAGTTGATCCCGCGTTGGTTCTCTTCGGCCAGGCGCCGGTCCTGGTCGTTGGTGGCGTCCCAGACCTGACGCATGCGTGCCGGATCGTAATCGACCCCTTCAACCGCATCCTTATGCACCAGCCACTTGGTGGTCACCATGGTTTCCTGGGCGCTGATCGGCCACACGGTGAAGACGATGATGTGATCGCCCATGCAGTGGTTCCAGGAGTGTGGGAGGTGCAGGATGCGCATCGAGCCCAGGTCCGGGTTCTTGATCCGCCCCATCAGCTTCTGGCAGCCCTGCTTGCCGTCCAGGGTCATTGACACCGTGCCCTTGAGCAATGGCATGCGCACAATACGGTTACGCAGGCCGAAGCTGGCGTGTGCGTACGGAATCTTCTCGGCGTCCCAGGCTGCAGCCGAGGCGGCCACATGGTCTTTGAATGCCTGGTCGGCCCGTGGGTCGGTGACGTCATCCCACTCCAGCAGAGTTTTCAACAGCTCCGGGTGTGAACCGCTGCAGTGGTAGCACTCACGGTTGTTTTCCAGCACCAGTTTCCAGTTGGCCTTTTCCATCAAGGTGGTTTGCACCGCCACCTTGGTGTTTTCCATGTCGTAGGGCTCCATGTAGTGCGTCAGGGTAGCCAGGAAGTCATCAATCGCAGGTGGGTTCTCGGCCAGGCTGATGAAGATGTAGCCGCCGGCGGTCTTGACGTTTACAGGCTTGAGCCCGTACTGCTTCATGTCGAAGTCAGCGCCCATCTCGGTGCCAGCAAACAACAGGCGGCCATCGAGCTCGTAGGTCCATTGGTGGTAGTGGCAGACCAGCTTGGCGACTTTACCTTTGTCGCTGGTGCACAAGCGTGAGCCACGGTGACGACAGACGTTATGGAAGGCATGCACCTGACCTTCAGCACCGCGCACTACCAGGATCGGGTTCTTGCCGATCTGCAGGGTGAGAAAGTTGCCCTTGGTCGGGATTTCACAGGTCATCCCAGCGATCAGCCATTCCTTCTGGAAGATTTCTTCCATGTCGATCTGGAACAGGCGCTCGTCGCAATAGAACGGCTGTGGCAGCGAGAAGGTTCGCTCGCGGCTCTGCAGCATCTCGGCAGTCGCCTTGCGCGCAGGTTCCAGTGGATCGCCCAGACTCAAAGTTGCGGTGACGTCCATCGTGTAGGTCCTCATGGCCATTGCTATGGCCGGTGAAAGTGGCTAATCGTTGTTATGGCGACGCAAGGCTAAATACAGCAGGATCATTTGCGATGGAGTGTGCGATTGAAGTGTTCGTGAACCATATCCATGGGCGACATGATCAGATCCGTTTCCGACGCGCCAGCCCTTGTGGCAGGGGGCTGGTCGCGATAAGCACGCCGATGTCGCGGATAGGAAAGTGTTTGCCGTTCAGCTTGCGCAGAATCGCAGCCATCAGGCCACAGTCGGCCGTGGAGACGAGCATGTCCAACTTCCTCAATCCGGTCAGCACCCAGACCTGGGCCAACGGCCGTCACATCGTCCGTTGCGTCAAGGTGATCCAGGAAACCTGGGATGTGCGCACCTTCTGCTTCATGGCCGATCAGCCGATCATGTTCTTCTTCAAGCCAGGACAGTTCGTGACCCTGGAGCTGGAGATCGACGGTGTGCCGATCATGCGCTCCTACACCATTTCCAGCTCGCCTTCAGTCCCTTACAGCTTCTCGGTGACGATCAAGCGGGTGCCAGGTGGCAAGGTCTCCAACTGGCTGCACGACACCCTGCACGAAGGCCAGGAGCTGGCGGTGCACGGGCCGGTCGGGCTGTTCAACGCCATCGATTTTCCTAGCCCCAAGGTGCTGTACCTCAGTGGCGGTGTCGGCATCACCCCAGTGATGTCCATGGCCCGTTGGTTCTACGACACCAACGCCAATGTCGATATGGTCTTCGTGCACAGTGCCCGCTCGCCGAAAGACATCATCTATCACCGCGAGCTGGAGCATATGGCGTCGCGGATCGACAACTTCAGCTTGCACATCATTTGTGAGAAACATGGTCTGGGTGAGCCGTGGGCGGGCTATCGCGGCTACTTGAACCAGAAGCTGATGGAGTTGATTGCCCCGGATTACATGGAGCGGGAAATCTTCTGCTGTGGCCCGACGCCGTATATGCACGCGGTCAAGCGCCTGCTTGAAGGTAGCGGCTATGACATGAGTCGATATCACGAGGAGTCGTTCGGTGCGACCCCAGCCGAGGTCAAGGCTGACGCCGTGGAGCTTGCCGAACAGGCGGCCGACGCGCCGGAAGTGGACAATGCCGACCTGCATCAGGTGGAGTTCACCAGCGCCGGCAAGAGTATCCGCGTGGCGCCGGGCGAGACCGTGCACGCCGCGGCGGCCAAGCTTGGCCTGATGATCCCCAAAGCCTGTGGCATGGGCATCTGTGGCACCTGCAAGGTGCTCAAGCTCGGTGGTGAGGTGGAGATGGAGCACAACGGCGGCATCACCGATGATGACGTCGCCGAAGGCTATATCCTGTCGTGCTGCAGCGTGCCCAAGGGCGACGTGCGGATCGAGTATTGATCAGACGCTGAAGCGCGCCACCAGCCCGTTCAGGTCAACCGCCAGACGCGACAGCTCGGCACTTGCCGCAGTAGTCTGGTGGGCACCGGTGGCCGATTGCACTGACAGGTCGTTGATGTTGACCAGGTTGCGGTCCACTTCGCGGGCTACCTGAGCCTGCTCTTCGGCGGCGCTGGCGATCACCAGGTTACGCTCGTTGATCTCGGCGACCGCGCCGGTGATGGTGTCCAGCGCCAGGCCTGCACCGCGAGCGATGTTCAGCGTCGACTCGGCACGTTCAGTGCTGTTGCGCATGGAGTTGACCGCCTGCTCGGTACCGCCCTGGATACTGCCGATCATCCGCTCGATTTCGCTGGTTGACTGCTGGGTGCGATGGGCCAGGGCGCGGACCTCATCGGCGACCACAGCAAAACCACGGCCAGCTTCACCGGCACGCGCGGCCTCGATGGCGGCGTTGAGGGCCAGCAGGTTGGTCTGGTCGGCCAAGCCGCGAATCACGTCCAGCACCTTGCCAATATCGCGTGACTCTTCCGCCAGGTTGCCAATCAGATCGGCGGTGCCCTGAACGTCAACGCTCATGCGCTCGATGGCTGTGACCGTTTCCAGCACCAGATCGCGGCCGTCGCCAGCCGAACGGGTGGCTTCCTTGGATGCTTCGGAAGTGCTCACGGCATTGCGCGCCACTTCTTCAACGGCGCTGGTCATCTCGGTGACCGCAGTGGCGGCCTGCTCGATTTCATTGTTCTGCTGTTGCAGGCCACGAGCGCTTTCGTCGGTGACGCTGTTCAATTCCTCAGCGGCGGAAGCCAGTTGGGTGGCAGAACCGGCAATCAGTTGCAGGGTGTCGCGCAGTTTGTGCTGCATCTTGGCCATGGCTTGCAATAGGCGTGCGGCCTCATCCTGGCCCTGGGTCTCGATGGTGCGGGTGAGGTCGCCTTCAGCAATGCGCTCGGCGGCCTGCAGGGCGTCGTTGATCGGTTTGACGATACTGCGGGTCAGCAGCAGGGCACAGATCAGGGTCAGCGCCGTGGCGGCCAACAGCAGGCCAATGACCAGGGTCACGGCGTTGGCGTACTGCTCGGCAGCGGTCTGGTTGATTTCACGGGTTTGCTCGGTGTTGATGCTAACCAACTGGTCCATGACACTGTTGATCTGCTCGGAGCTGTTGAGCATGTCGCGGTTGATCAGGTTGCGCAGGGTATCCAGGTCGTTGTTCTGCGAAGCCTGGTGCATGCGGCTTTCCAGTTGCCGATACTGGCTGAGCAACTGCACATATTGGTTGTAGGCCGCCCGCTCCTGAGGGCTGCTGATCAGCGGCTCATAGGCCTTACGCGCTTCATCGATCTGCTGGTTGCGTTGGCCGATCAGCTTCAGCGTGTTTTGCAGGGTGTCGGCTTCGCGGTTGATCAGCAGGCGATACGACAAGGTACGCAGGCGCAGGGTCAGTTGGTTGAGCTGATCGAGGTTCGTGATGCTGGGTACAGCGATGTTCTCGATGGTCTCGCCGGCCTGGCGAATCTTGCTCATCTGGTTCAAGGCAAACAGGCCCAGGCCCAGCATCAGCGCGCCGATCAAGGCAAACCCCAGCAGTGCGCGCGGGGCGATATTCATATTACGTAGGGACATGGTGGTCTTCCGGAAAGGGAAAAGGCGCGTGATACCGGCGCCAGATTCAGGCTTGCCTTCACTATCGGACAACCTTTGGCAGACTTGAGGTGCGGAAGATGAAACTGTGAAATCGTGATCGGTTTTCCTGACAGGCGGGCATCTGCAGCGGGAACCGGACCGCTATCAGTGGGTCAATCTGCACCAGGCCGAAGCGTCTAACCCGATATCCCTGGCGACCACGCGGACTTTTCTTTATCGTGTGCGCCCCCTGAAAATCCCGAGAAGGCAATCATGTTGGAAACTTCCCTTAGTCAATTGGAACAACTCGTCATCGACCTGGTACAAAAGAATCAGGAATTGAGCGAGCGCAACGAGCAGATCAGCGCTGAGCTGGCTCAAGCCAAAGATGAAAACGAAAGCCTGCAGCTGTCGCTGATGGAGCAGGAAGAAAAGCACGGCGCTACTGCCGCACGCATCCAGGCGCTGGTTGAGCGCGCCAGCGGCGGTACCGTCAACGCATGAGAACTTCAGCACAGCCGATCAATGTCGTGTCGATTCTTGGCAGTGACTATTCGATCAAGGCCCCCGAAGGCCAGGAACAGGCCCTGGCGCAGGCCGTGCAGATGCTCAATGCGTCGCTGGCCGAGACCAAGCGCAAATACCCGACCCTGATCGGTGACAAGCTGCTGGTTCTGGCAGCCCTCAACCTGTGCTCGCAGCAGATCGATCTGCAACAGCAGCACCAGCAGGCCCTCGACCGTTACCAAGAGCAAGTCAGCGCCACGGTCGATGTCATTGCCCGGACTATCGGCAACAACTGATAGGTCCCCGCTAAACCGTTCTACGTTCTTTTGCTTGCTCACTGCCTTTTCGGCAGTGGGCAGCATTGTCGTGGGTCAATGGAATTATTGTATTTCCATCTGTATACAATTGGCCTGGCTATTGCAGCACAAGGTTTATTTACTCAGGGGAAGGTTCATGCAGTTCTGGCGGCGCAGTATCCAGTGGCAACTGATCGCAAGCATGGGCGCAGCCCTGTTGGTGAGCATTCTTATCGTCGTGGCGATCTACTCGGTGGCGGTCAATCGCCTGACCGAACGTTACCTGGTCGACACCGCTTTGCCGGCGAGCATTGAGGCAATTCGTAACGACATCGAACGGATGTTGAGCCGCCCGCTCACCGCGGCCTCGGATATTGCCAACAACACCTTGCTGCGTGACTGGCTGGCGGCGGGCGAAGATCCAGCCCAGGCGCCGCAGTTCATCGAGTACCTCGAAGCCTTGCGGCAGAAGAATCAGGCGTTCACCGCACTGTTTGCGGCCACTGAAACTAACCACTATTACAACGAAAAAGGCCTGGACCGCACCTTGAGTCGCAGCAACCCTGCAGACAAGTGGTTCTACGGCTTTATCGACAGCGGCAATCCGCGCCTGCTCAACATCGATACCGATGGCAGTACTGGAGAACTGGCGCTGTTTATCGATTACCGAGTGGAAAAAGCCGGGAAGCTGGTGGGCATTGCCGGGCTCGGCTTGCGCATGACCGAGTTGTCGGCGTTGATTCACAACTTCAGCTTTGGTGAGCGAGGAAGGGTTTTCCTCGTTCGTAATGACGGGCTCATTCAGGTTCACCCAGAGCAACAGTTCAGCGGCAAGCGTAAGCTCGCCGAGCAGATTGGCGAAGCGGCGGCAAAGGCGCTGTTGAACCGAGAGCAGGGGGTGAGTAGCAGCCGCTTCGAGCGTGAGGGCGAAGAGTACCTGGCCTTGAGCCTGCCATTGCGCGACCTCAACTGGACCCTGGTTGCAGAAGTGCCGCAGGCGCAGATCTACGCCCCGGTACGCGAGACGGTCTGGTTGACCAGCCTGATTGGCGCGGCTGTGGCGCTGGTGTCGTTGCTGCTGGTGGTGCTGTTGGCTCGCGGTATTGTCCGGCCGATTCGGCGGGTCACTGGGGCGTTGATGGCAATTGGCAATGGTGGTGGTGACCTGACTCAGCGCCTGGATGAAACGCGTGCCGATGAACTGGGCGACCTGGCGCGGGGCTTCAACCGCTTTCTCAACAGCCAGCGTGAGTTGATCGGCGAAGTGCTGCGCACCACTGAGCGCTTGCACAGCTCGGTCACGCAAGTGACCCAGGTAGTGGAGAACACCGCCGAGCGTTCCGGGCGTCAACAGGAAATGACCGAAATGGTCGCCACTGCGGTGCATGAGATGGGCCTGACCGTGCAAGACATCGCCCAGAATGCGGGCAATGCAGCACAGGCTTCGGAAACGGCTCGCACGGAAGCGCTTGAGGCTCGCGAAGTGGTGCGGCGCTCGATTGCACATATTGAAGGCATGTCCGGTGAAATTGGTCAGGCCGCCAATGCTGTGGGCGAGTTGGCCAGTGAAGTCGCTTCGATCGACGAAGTCCTGGCGGTGATCCGAAGTATCTCCGAACAGACCAACCTGCTGGCGCTCAATGCGGCGATTGAAGCTGCGCGTGCCGGGGAGATGGGGCGTGGTTTTGCTGTGGTTGCTGACGAAGTGCGTACACTGGCCCGGCGTACTCAGGTTTCGACCGATGAAGTGCAGCAGATGATTCTGCGCCTTAAGCATGGCGCCGGCAGTGCCGTTGCGTCGATGCAGGCCGGGCAGGCAGCGACGGGAACGGGTGTGCAGTCCAGTCAGCAGACCGGTGCTTCACTGAGCACCATCACCGATCAGGTCGAGCATATCAGCGACATGAACCATCAGGTGGCCACGGCGACCGAGGAGCAGTCGGCGGTAACCGAGGAGATCAATCGTACTGTGCAGGGGATTTCCGACCTCGCCCGGGAGACGGCGGCGGATGTGCAGGGCTGTCGGGAGGAGTGCCAGGCCTTGCGAGGGTTGGCTGATGACCTGGCGCGTCAGATGGGTGGGTTCCGGCTCTAGGTGGGTGTGAACTTCATCGCCGGCAAGGCAGGCTCCCACACAGGCTTCAGTTGAGCACTCTGTGGGAGCCGGTCTTGCCGGCGATGGCACCGTCAGGCGCCCATGGCTTCGCGGATATCCGCCGCCAATTCCCGCACTCGCGCCTCATCGGTATCCCACGAACACATGAATCGCGCCCCACCGCTACCGATGAAGGTGTAGAAGCGCCAGCCCTTGCTACGCAGGACTTCCAGTGCCGGTTCCGACATCTGCAAGAACACCCCATTGGCTTGCACCGGGAACATCAGCTCGACACCTGGCACGTCACTGACCAGCTCACTGAGCAAGGTCGCGCAGCGATTGGCGTGGTGGCCGTACTTGAGCCAGGCGTCGTTTTCCAGCAAACCGACCCAAGGCGCCGACAGAAAGCGCATTTTCGAAGCCAGTTGACCGGCCTGTTTGCAGCGATAGTCGAAATCTTCGGCCAGCTTGCGGTTGAAGAACAGGATCGCTTCACCTACCGCCATGCCGTTTTTGGTCCCGCCAAAGCACAAGACATCGACCCCGGCCTTCCAGGTCAGCTCGGCAGGTGTACAGCCGAGGGAGGCACAAGCGTTGCTGAAACGGGCGCCGTCCATGTGCAGGTTCAGACCTAGCTCCTTACAGGTGGCGCTGATTGCCTTGAGTTCGTCAGGACGGTAGACGGTGCCGACTTCGGTGGCTTGGGTGATGGTCACCACTCGCGGTTTGGGGTAGTGGATGTCCTGGCGTTTGAGGGCAACTTCGCGGATCGATTCTGGCGTCAGTTTGCCAGCCACGCTGCGGGCGGTGAGCAGCTTTGAGCCGTTGGAGAAAAACTCCGGTGCGCCGCACTCGTCGGTCTCGACGTGAGCGGTCTCTGAGCAGATGACGCTGTGATAGCTCTGACACAGGGATGACAGTGCCAGGGAGTTGGCGGCGGTGCCGTTGAAGGCAAAAAACACTTCGCAGTCGGTTTCGAACAGTTTGCGAAAGTACTCGGCGGCCCGGGCGGTCCACTGGTCATCGCCATAGGAGCGGTCGTGGCCATGGTTGGCTTTTTCCATGGCGGCCCAGGCTTCAGGGCAGATGCCGGAATAGTTGTCGCTGGCAAATTGTTGGCTGTTGTTACTCATCACCGTTTCCCTGCAAGTGGACAGGTTATGACTCTAGCGAAAGACGCCACCCGGCGTCATGTATTCTTGAGTCAGAAAATGTCACTTTCGGGGTGGCGGCGAGGTGTGGTGGCCTCGCCGTAGCAAGAGCTATTTGCGTCGTTCAAGGTCAAGTGGGGTGTCCAAGATTTCTGGTATGGAAAGGCCTAGAGGATTTCGTTTGCTCAACACGTAACTTAAGCAGTCTACGGCGCGGTCAGCGAAGAAGTCCCCGGGGACTGCCTTGGCAATGGCATCGTGTTTGGTTGTTGTCTTGTAATAGGTGTTTCCCTTCTCAGTGTTCACGGTGAAGGTAGCGTGTTCATCCAGTTCATGAACGCGCAAAGTCCTATTAAGAATACGGTCAAATTGACCATCTATTAATGGGTGACTACCTCGAGACATGAATAGTGCGAAGTCTGCTTCAGTACCCTCTTCGGCCGCACAGGGGGGGATGGGGACTAAATGTAAATCTACGCTGAGATTGTTGGAGCCTTCCGGGTAGTAGACCACCTTTGCATCTATGGTGGCGTAGTTGCCATTATCTAGAATCAGGTCCAGGTGGTCGCAAGTCATATACGCCGTTGTGCGGTTAACGGTGGCATAAGTTTCATATCCACTGTCCAGTCGGATAGTGATCTGAGCTTCAGACATGCTAATAGGTTCGATGACTCTTAATACGACAAAACCTTCACTTTCTGGGTTTCTATCTTGGCTAACGTAATAGCTGCCAGTGTTGGCATATAAAAGTTTTTCGTCAATGGAGGTATTGGTATCGCTAGGTTCGACGCGAAATTGAGAACCCACGGTTTTCAAGTAATTATATTTCGGGGGTTCTAAAGGATCGTATTTCATGACCTATCTCCTGCTAATGGAGGTATCACCGTATCCGATCGCATTGCTAGCCGTAACTGGCATATCTGTCAGGTTGAAAATGCCCAATTGTCTGCTATTGAAGGGTGAACTTCGCCGTCTACGGCGCGCTCCTGAAGGGGGCGAAGTGCCTGCTTCAGTCATCCTGGATTGAAAGCGCCCCCCCATGTCGTAAACGCACCATTGCAAGGCGTGCGTAGGCATCTGGGTACCCCGCGCCGGTCATACCATCGCTGCAAAGGCTCAATGGGCCTATCAGACAAGAAATGATCGCTGCCGGGAGACTCTCAATGTTCAGCAAGCAAGACCAGATCCAGGGTTACGACGACGCACTGCTGGCGGCGATGAATGCCGAAGAACAACGCCAGGAAGATCACATTGAGCTGATCGCCTCGGAGAACTACACCAGCAAGCGTGTCATGCAGGCCCAAGGCAGCGGCCTGACCAACAAATACGCTGAAGGCTATCCGGGCAAGCGCTACTACGGCGGTTGTGAGCATGTGGATAAAGTTGAGCAACTGGCCATTGATCGTGCCAAGCAACTGTTCGGCGCCGACTACGCCAACGTCCAGCCGCACTCGGGCTCTTCGGCCAACAGCGCCGTGTACCTGGCCCTGCTGCAGGCCGGCGATACCATTCTGGGCATGAGCCTGGCCCATGGCGGTCACTTGACCCACGGCGCTAAGGTGTCGTCCTCGGGCAAGCTGTACAACGCGGTGCAGTACGGCATCGACACCAATACCGGGCTGATTGACTACGACGAAGTCGAGCGCCTGGCGGTTGAGTGCAAGCCGAAGATGATCGTCGCCGGTTTCTCGGCCTATTCAAAAACCCTCGATTTTCCTCGTTTCCGGCAGATTGCCGACAAAGTCGGCGCCTATCTGTTTGTCGACATGGCCCACGTCGCCGGTCTAGTTGCCGTTGGTCTGTACCCGAACCCGCTGCCTTACGCCGACGTGGTTACCACGACCACCCACAAAACCCTGCGCGGTCCACGTGGCGGCCTGATCCTGGCGCGCGGCAATGAAGAAATCGAGAAAAAGCTCAATGCCGCGGTCTTCCCCGGTGCCCAGGGCGGCCCGCTGATGCACGTGATCGCCGGTAAGGCAGTGTGCTTCAAGGAGGCGCTGGAGCCAGGCTTTAAGACCTACCAACAGCAGGTGATCGATAACGCTCAAGCCATGGCCAAGGTGTTTATCGAGCGTGGTTTTGATGTGGTCTCCGGCGGTACTGACAACCACCTGTTCCTGGTCAGCCTGATTCGCCAAGGCCTGACCGGCAAGGACGCCGATGCTGCCCTAGGTCGTGCTCACATCACCGTCAACAAGAACGCTGTGCCCAACGATCCACAATCGCCATTTGTCACCTCGGGCTTGCGGATCGGCACCCCGGCGGTCACCACCCGTGGCTTCAAGGTTGCCCAGTGCGTGGAGCTGGCCGGCTGGATCTGCGACATCCTCGACAACCTTGGCGATGCCGATGTCGAGGCCGATGTTGCGAAGAACGTATCGGCACTGTGTGCAGATTTTCCGGTTTATCGCTGAGTGGTTCAGGAGTAGAGACTATGCAACGTTACTCGGGCTTCGGCCTCTTCAAACACTCGCTCAGCCATCACGAAAACTGGCAGCGCATGTGGCGCACGCCGACCCCGAAAAAGGTCTACGACGTGGTTATTGTTGGTGGCGGCGGGCATGGCCTGGCCACTGCATACTACCTGGCCAAGGAGCATGGCATCACCAATGTCGCGGTAGTCGAAAAGGGCTGGTTGGGTGGCGGCAACACCGCGCGCAACACAACGATTGTCCGTTCCAACTACCTGTGGGACGAGTCGGCGCATCTCTATGAGCACGCGATGAAGCTCTGGGAAGGCCTGTCGCAAGACATTAACTACAACGTGATGTTCTCCCAACGCGGGGTTTATAACCTCTGCCACACCCTGCAGGACATGCGCGACTCCGAACGCCGGGTCAGCGCCAACCGCCTCAACGGTGTGGACGGTGAGCTGCTCAATGCCCAGCAAGTAGCCGAAGAAATCCCTTACCTGGACTGCTCGAAAAACACCCGCTACCCGATCATCGGTGCCACCGTGCAACGACGTGGTGGCGTCGCCCGTCATGACGCCGTGGCCTGGGGGTTTGCCCGCGCCGCGGACGCGCTGGGCGTGGATCTGATCCAGCAGACTGAAGTGATCGGCTTTCGTAAGGAAAATGGCGTGGTCATCGGTGTCGAGACCAACAAAGGCTTTATTGGTGCCAAGCGCGTCGGGGTAGTCACTGCCGGCAACTCCGGGCACATGGCCAAGCTTGCCGGTTTCCGTCTGCCGATCGAATCGCATCCACTGCAGGCACTGGTGTCCGAACCGCTCAAGCCGATCATCGACAGCGTGATCATGTCCAACGCCGTGCACGGCTACATCAGCCAATCGGACAAGGGCGACCTGGTAATCGGTGCGGGCATCGACGGCTGGGTCGGCTACGGCCAGCGCGGTTCGTACCCGGTGATTGAGCATACCCTGCAAGCCATTGTCGAAATGTTCCCGATTCTTTCCCGGGTACGGATGAACCGTCAGTGGGGCGGCATCGTCGACACCACGCCAGACGCTTGCCCGATCATCTCCAAGACCCCGGTGAAGAACATGTTCTTCAACTGCGGCTGGGGTACCGGTGGCTTCAAGGCCACGCCGGGCTCGGGCAACGTGTTTGCCGCCAGTCTGGCCAAGGGCGAAATGCACCCGCTGGCCAAACCTTTTTCCATCGACCGTTTCCACAACGGCGCCCTGATCGACGAACACGGCGCCGCCGCTGTCGCCCACTAACAGGAGAAATCCCCATGTTGCATATCTTCTGTCCCCACTGCGGCGAACTGCGCTCCGAGGAAGAATTCCACGCCGCAGGCCAGGCCCATATTCCGCGGCCGCTGGACCCTAACGCCTGCTCTGACGAGGAGTGGGGCGACTACATGTTCTTTCGCGACAACCCGCGTGGCCTGCACCACGAACTGTGGATTCACGCCGCTGGCTGCCGCCAATACTTCAACGCCACCCGTGACACGTTGACCTACGAAATTCTGGAAACCTATCCGATCGGCGCCAAACCGCAAGTGACCGGTAAGAGCACCAGCCCGCAGTTGGCAGTCAGTGGTCAGGGAGAAAAGGTATGAGCCAGGTCTATCGCCTGTCCAATGGCGGTCGCATTGATCGCAGCAAAGTCTTGAACTTCACCTTCAATGGCCAGACCTACCAGGGCTATGCCGGTGACACTTTAGCCGCAGCACTGCTGGCCAACGGCGTCGACATCGTTGGGCGCAGCTTCAAGTACTCGCGCCCACGCGGGATCATCGCTGCAGGCTCCGAAGAGCCGAACGCGATCCTGCAGATCGGCGCCACTGAAGCCACCCAGGTGCCTAACGTGCGTGCCACGCAGCAGGCACTGTATGCCGGTCTGGTCGCCACCAGCACCAACGGCTGGCCGAGCGTGAACACCGACGTCATGGGGATTCTCGGCAAGGTCGGCGGCAAGCTGATGCCGCCGGGTTTCTACTACAAGACGTTCATGTACCCGCAGTCGTTCTGGATGACGTACGAGAAGTACATCCGCAAGGCCGCAGGCCTAGGTCGTGCGCCCCTGGAAAACGATCCGGACAGCTACGACTACATGAACCAGCACTGTGATGTGCTGGTGGTTGGCGCCGGCCCTTCCGGCCTTGCTGCAGCCTTGGCCGCAGGGCGCAGTGGTGCGCGAGTGATCCTCGCTGACGAACAGGAAGAGTTCGGCGGCAGTCTGCTCGACAGCCGAGAAACCCTCGATGGCAAGCCTGCTGCTGAATGGGTCGCCGCGGTCGTTGCCGAGCTCAAGACACTGCCTGAAGTCACCCTCTTGCCGCGGTCAACGGTCAACGGCTATCACGACCACAACTTCCTCACTATCCACGAGCGCCTGACCGACCACCTCGGCGATCGCGCGCCGATCGGTACTGTGCGCCAGCGCATGCATCGGGTGCGGGCCAAGCGTGTGGTGCTCGCCACGGGTGCCCATGAGCGTCCGCTGGTGTACGGCAACAACGATGTGCCGGGCAACATGCTCGCTGGGGCGGTGTCGACCTACGTGCGTCGTTATGGCGTGGCGCCGGGCCGTAACCTGGTGCTGTCGACCAACAACGACCATGCCTATCGTGTGGCCTTGGACTGGCATGACGCTGGTCTGAAAGTAGTCGCCATCGCTGACGCCCGCCATAACCCACGTGGTTCGCTGGTAGAAGAGGCGCGGGCCAAGGGCATTCGCATCCTGACCTCCAGCGCGGTGATCGAATCCCGTGGCAGCAAGCATGTTACCGCTGCCCGTGTCGCTGCTATCGACGTTAAAGCGCATAAAGTTGCCAGCCCCGGCGAGTGGCTGGACTGCGACCTGGTTGCCACCTCCGGCGGCTACAGTCCGGTGGTGCATCTGGCTTCGCACCTGGGCGGTAAACCAATTTGGCGTGAAGACATTCTTGGCTTCGTACCGGGCGACGCCCCGCAGAAACGCGTGTGTGTCGGTGGCATCAACGGCGTGTTCGCGCTGGGCGACAGCCTGGCAGACGGTTTTGAAGGTGGCGTACGCGCTGCCACCGAAGCAGGCTTCAAGGCAGTGGCAGGCAGCTTGCCAAAGGTGCTGGCACGTCAAGAAGAGGCCACCCTGGCACTGTTCCAGGTGCCCCATGACAAGAACACAGCACGTGCACCGAAGCAGTTCGTCGACCAGCAGAATGACGTCACCGCGGCCGCCATCGAGCTGGCTACCCGTGAAGGCTTCGAGTCGGTCGAACACGTTAAGCGTTACACGGCACTGGGCTTCGGTACCGACCAAGGCAAATTGGGCAACATCAACGGCCTGGCCATTGCTGCACGCTCCATGGGTATTACCATCCCGGAAATGGGCACCACCATGTTCCGCCCCAACTACACGCCGATCACCTTCGGCGCGGTGGCTGGGCGCCATTGCGGTCATCTGTTCGAGCCGGTGCGCTTTACCGCGCTGCACGCCTGGCACCTGAAGAACGGTGCCGAGTTTGAAGACGTCGGCCAGTGGAAGCGGCCTTGGTACTTCCCGCGTAATGGCGAAGACATTCATGCCGCGGTGGCCCGTGAATGCAAAGCGGTGCGTGACAGTGTTGGCCTGCTCGATGCCTCGACCCTGGGCAAAATCGACATCCAGGGCCCGGACGCGCGTGAGTTTCTCAACCGCATCTACACCAACGCCTGGACTAAGCTCGACGTCGGCAAGGCGCGCTACGGCCTGATGTGCAAGGAAGACGGCATGGTCTTCGATGACGGCGTAACTGCCTGCGTCGGCGAAAACCATTTCATCATGACCACCACTACTGGCGGCGCGGCCCGCGTGCTGCAGTGGCTGGAGATCTACCAACAGACCGAATGGCCTGAGCTCAAGGTGTACTTCACCTCGGTTACCGACCATTGGGCGACCCTGACCTTGTCAGGCCCGAACAGCCGCAAGCTGCTCAGCGAAGTGACCGATATCGACCTGGACAAGGATGCATTCCCGTTCATGACCTGGAAGGAAGGCCTGGTCGCCGGGGTACCGGCACGGGTGTTCCGTATCTCGTTCACCGGTGAGCTGTCGTACGAGGTCAATATCCAGGCCAACTACGCCATGGGCGTGCTGGAGAAAATTGCCGAGGCGGGCAAACAGTACAACCTCACCCCGTACGGCACCGAAACCATGCACGTCCTGCGGGCCGAGAAGGGCTTCATCATCGTCGGTCAGGACACCGACGGCTCGATGACCCCGGACGACTTGAACATGGGCTGGTGTGTAGGGCGCACCAAGCCGTTCTCGTGGATCGGTTGGCGCGGGATGAATCGCGAAGATTGCGTGCGTGAAAACCGTAAGCAGTTGGTCGGTCTCAAACCGGTCGACCCGAACCAATGGTTGCCGGAAGGTGCGCAACTGGTTTTCGACCCGAAACAACCGATCCCGATGGACATGGTCGGTCACGTGACCTCCAGCTACGCCAGCAACTCCCTGGGTTATTCCTTCGCCATGGGTGTGGTCAAAGGCGGACTCAAGCGTTTGGGTGAGCGGGTCTACTCGCCTCAGGCCGATGGCAGCGTGATCGAAGCGGAAATCTGTTCATCGGTGTTCTTCGATCCGAAGGGTGAGCGGCAGAACGTTTAGTCAACTTGGCGGCTTGATGACCTGTGGGAGCCCGCCAAGCTGACTCCCACACGGTAATCGCCCTACAGAACACGAATTCAAGGCAGGTGAGTAATGAGCACAGTCAACGTCTACCAGCAACGCCCCGGCAACGATGCCAAGGCCGAGTCGCCACTGCATCACGCCGACCTGCCCAGCCTGATCGGCAAGGGCCGCAAGAACGCCGGAGTCACCCTGCGCGAGCACAAGTTCCTTGGCCACCTGACCCTGCGCGGCGATGGGCGCGACCCGGCTTTCGCCGGTGGCGTATTCAAGGCCCTGGGTCTGGAATTGCCTGTTGCGCTGACAGTGGTCGCCAACGGCGACATGTCTCTGCAGTGGCTGGGTCCGGATGAGTGGCTGCTGATTGTCCCCGGTGGTCAGGAGCTCGCTGTCGAGCAGAAACTGCGCGATGCCCTTGAAGGTCAGCATATCCAGGTGGTCAACGTCAGCGGCGGACAAACCCTGCTAGAACTAAGTGGCCGCAACGTGCGCGAAGTGCTGATGAAATCCACCAGCTACGATGTACATCCAAACAACTTCCCCGTCGGCAAAGCCGTGGGCACGGTGTTCGCCAAGTCGCAATTGGTGATCCGTCGTACCGGCGAGGAAACCTGGGAGCTGCTGATCCGTCGCAGCTTCTCCGATTATTGGTGGCTGTGGCTGCAGGACGCGGCAGCCGAATACGGTTTGAGCATCGAGGCCTAAGGGGAGTCGTATGAGCCGAGCACCGGACACTTGGATTCTCACCGCTGACTGTCCGAGCCTGCTCGGTACGGTGGACGTGGTGACGCGTTATCTGTACGAGCAACAGTGTTATGTCACCGAACATCATTCGTTCGATGACCGGCTGTCCGGGCGCTTCTTCATTCGTGTGGAATTCCGTCAGCCGGATGACTTCGACGAAGCCAGCTTTCGCGCGGGGCTCGCTGAGCGCGGCGAAGCCTTCGGTATGCTGTTCGAACTGACCGCTCCCAAGCATCGGCCGAAAGTGGTGATCATGGTGTCCAAGGCCGACCACTGCCTCAACGACCTGCTCTACCGCCAGCGCATCGGGCAATTGAGCATGGACGTTGTGGCGGTGATCTCCAATCACCCGGACCTTGAGCCGCTAGCCCACTGGCACCGCATTCCCTACTACCACTTTGCCCTTGACCCACATGACAAACCGGCGCAGGAGCGCAAGGTGTTGCAGGTGATCGAAGAGTCTGGTGCGGAGCTGGTGATCCTTGCCCGCTACATGCAAGTGCTGTCGCCGGAACTGTGCCGCAAGCTTGATGGCTGGGCGATCAACATTCACCACTCGCTGCTGCCTGGTTTCAAAGGTGCCAAGCCCTACCACCAGGCCTATAACAAGGGCGTGAAGTTGGTGGGCGCTACCGCTCACTACATCAACAACGACCTCGACGAAGGGCCGATCATTGCCCAGGGCGTCGAGTCGGTCGACCACAGCCATTACCCGGAAGACCTGATCGCCAAGGGCCGCGACATCGAGTGCCTGACTCTGGCGCGAGCGGTGGGCTATCACATTGAACGGCGGGTCTTCTTGAACGCCAACAGGACAGTAGTGCTCTGACTGACGCCATCGCCGGCAAGGCCAGAACAGATTCCAGTAACTCAGCGCGGCCCTCGGGCGGCGCACTTTGCACCGCTACATAACAACAAACTTTAGCGAGGTAAAAGCATGTCTGGTAATCGTGGTGTGGTGTATCTCGGCGCTGGCAAGGTCGAGGTGCAGAAAATTGACTACCCGAAAATGCAGGATCCGCGTGGCAAGAAGATCGAGCACGGGGTGATCCTCAGGGTGGTCTCCACCAACATCTGTGGCTCTGACCAGCATATGGTCCGTGGTCGCACCACCGCTCAAGTCGGCCTGGTGCTGGGCCATGAAATCACCGGTGAGGTGATCGAAAAGGGCCGCGACGTGGAAAACCTGCAGATCGGCGATCTGGTCTCGGTGCCGTTCAACGTCGCTTGTGGCCGCTGCCGCTCGTGCAAAGAACAACACACTGGCGTCTGCCTGACCGTTAACCCGGCACGTGCTGGGGGTGCCTATGGCTATGTCGACATGGGCGACTGGACCGGTGGCCAGGCCGAATACGTGCTGGTGCCCTATGCCGACTTCAACCTGCTGAAACTGCCTAACCGTGACAAGGCCATGGAGAAAATCCGCGACCTGACCTGCCTCTCCGACATCCTGCCGACCGGTTATCACGGTGCAGTGACAGCGGGCGTTGGCCCTGGCAGTTCGGTGTACATCGCCGGTGCCGGTCCTGTGGGGCTGGCCGCAGCAGCTTCAGCGCGTCTGCTGGGTGCTGCGGTGGTGATCGTCGGTGACGTCAACCCGGTGCGCCTGGCGCACGCCAAGGCCCAAGGTTTCGAAATCGCCGACTTGTCCCAGGACACCCCGCTGCATGAGCAAATTGCCAACCTCCTAGGTGAGCCGGAAGTGGATTGCGCGGTCGATGCCGTGGGTTTCGAAGCCCGTGGACATGGTCATGCCGGTGCTAAGCATGAAGCCCCGGCTACCGTACTCAACTCGCTGATGGGCGTGGTGCGGGTGGCGGGCAAGATTGGTATTCCCGGCTTGTACGTCACCGAAGATCCGGGTGCAGTGGATGCTGCAGCGAAAATTGGCAGCCTGAGCATCCGCTTTGGCCTGGGCTGGGCCAAGTCGCACAGCTTCCATACCGGGCAAACCCCAGTGATGAAGTACAACCGTCAACTGATGCAGGCGATCATGTGGGACCGTATCAACATTGCCGAAGTGGTGGGCGTACAGGTGATCAGCCTGGACCAGGCACCGGAAGGCTACGGCGAGTTTGATGCAGGGGTTCCAAAGAAATTCGTGATCGATCCGCACAAGCTGTTCAGCGCGGCCTGATAGCCACTAGGCGACCTATCGCGACAAGCCCGGCTGCCATGGGACACTGTGGGAGTCGGCCTTGCCGGCGAAAAGGCCATCAGAGAAAACGGAACATTCCCTCGCCTACAAGGTCCAACCCTCGTTTTCCCCTGCCTTTACGGCTGACGAGGTCTATTCATGAAACGTTTTGCACTGGTCACCCTGATGACTCTGGCTGCCAGCCCGGTATTCGCCTTCAACCTCAGCGATGCGGCCAACGCCGTTTCCGCCATGCAAGGCAACAAGGACGGTGCTGCGGTGCAGGCGCCAGCCGCTTCGGCGAACTTGCTCAATACCCTCGGCAGTGAGCTGAAAATCACCCCGGAACAAGCCATCGGTGGCACCGGCGCGTTGCTCGGTCTTGCTCGTAATCAACTGAGCAGCACCGACTACGAACAACTAAGCAAAGCCGTTCCCGGCCTGGACCTGCTCTCCGGCGAAAACGCCTTGGGCGGATTGAGCGGTTTGGGTGATCTGCTCGGCAAGAGCGGCAATTCGTCGGCCCTGAGCAATGCCTTGGGCGATAACGTTAAAAGCACCGATGACCTGAACAACGCCTTTAGCGCCTTGGGCATGGATACCGGCATGATCGGTCAGTTTGCCCCGCTGATCCTGCAGTACCTCGGTCAGCAGGGCGTTGCCGGTTCGCTGTTGCAGAGCCTGGGCGGCCTCTGGGGCACGCCCGCTGCCGCCCCTTCAGTGTAACGACGCTTACGCCGCTTCGGAAAAGTCCACCATGCGCACCGGGCGTCGGAAGCCGCTGGTGAGCACCATCAGGTAGGCCAGGCCCAGACCGAACCAACTCAGGCCAATGGTCAGGGTCAAGGTCGACAGGCTGGTCCACAGCCACAGGGTCAGGCTCATGCCCACCAGCGGGACCAGGCCATAACGCAGCAACCCTGTCAGGTTGCGATGGCAGGTCTCGTTGATCAAGTGGGTGCGAATCACTGCCAAGTTCACCGCTGAGAACGCCACCAGCGCACCAAAGCTGATGAGTGAAGCGAGGGTGGCAAGATCGATGACCAAGGCCAGCAGGGAAAATGCCGAGACCACCAGGGTAGCGGTAACCGGTGTGCCGAAGCGCGGCGACAAATTACCGAACCAGCGTTGTGGCAAGACCCTGTCACGACCCATGGTGTAGAGAATCCGCGATACCGCAGCCTGCGAAGCCAGGGCCGAGCCCAGGCTGCCAGCGACGTAAGCGGCGGTAAAGAAATTGGCCAGGAACTGCCCGCCCGCCTTGAACATCACCTCGTTGGCCGCCGCGTCGGTATTGGCGAAATGGCTGCCGGGCAGCACCAACTGGCTGATGTAGGCGAGCAGGGTGAACAGTACGCCGGCGCCCAGTGTGGTGAGGATGATCGCTCGCGGCACGGTACGCTGTGCATCCTTGGTTTCTTCCGCGAGGGTCGAAACAGCGTCAAAACCGAGGAACGACAGACACAGCACGGCCGCACCTGCCATCAAATGATTGAAGCCCGGCTGGCTGCCATCACCGAGCAGTGGCGCGAGGAAATCGACCGGCTGACCACCCCCCAACGTTTTGAACGACAGCGCGACGAACACGCCGATGAAGATGATCTGCGCACCGACAATCAGGTTGCTGGCCTTGGCCACCGAATGTATGCCGACTACGTTGAGCACGGTAACCAGAGCGATCGAAGCGAGGATGATGGTCCACACCGGAATGCTCGGGAAGGCGATGTTCAGGAACAGGCCGATGAGCAGGTAATTGATCATCGGGATGAACAGGTAGTCGAGCAGCAGCGACCAGCCGGCAAGAAAGCCGATGCTCGGTCCAAAGGCCAGGTTGGTGTAGGAGTAGGCGGAGCCGGCGACCGGAAAACGCCGGACCATGAAGCTGTAGGAAGTCGCCGTGAAGAGCATGGCCAGCAGCGTTACCAGATAGGCCCCGGCAGTACGGCCACCGGTGAGTTCGGTGACGATGCCGTAGGTGGTGAAGATGGTCAGCGGGACCATGTAAACCAGGCCGAAGAACACCAGGGCGGGGAGGCCGAGGACACGGCGCAGTTGGGCGGAGTCTGCCTGGGCAGTGTTGCTTGGTTGCTTGGCCATTGATCGATCCTGGCTTTTTGTAATTGTTTGTTGATCGATTTTTATCCAGTTAAACCAGCAATAGCAAACAAAGATTCCCTTATCTTAATTATTAATACAGATTTTAATCGGTTAACGTGGTTGTTTAGCGTAGCTCTGTGCGCAAGGTTTCGATCCGCGCATCTTTGTCGTGCCACAACTGGTTGACCCAGTCCTGCACTGCCTGGCGCACAACTGGATCGTTTTCGTAGTCACCGCTCCACAGCGCCGGGTCCAGCTCGCGGACCTGGATGTCGATGATCACTTTTGGTACCGCACCGCTGAGCAGGTCCCAGAACCCTGGGGCCTTGTCGCCGGGGTAAACAATGGTGACGTCGAGCAGGGCATCAAGTTGTTCACCCAGTGCTGCCAGCACGAAGGCGACGCCCCCGGCCTTGGGTTTGAGCAAGTGTTGGTAGGGTGACTGCTGAGCAGTACGCTTGGCTTCGGTGAAGCGCGTGCCTTCCAGGTAGTTGACCACGGTTACCGGCTGGCGCTTGAACAACTCGCAGGCGGCCTTGGTGATTTCCAGGTCCTGGCCTTTGAGTTCTGGATGCTTTTTGAGGAAGGCCTTGCTGTAGCGCTTCATGAACGGATAATCCAGCGCCCACCAAGCCAGCCCCAGCAGCGGCACCCAGATCAGTTCTTTTTTCAGGAAGAACTTGAAGAATGGAATGCGCCGGTTGAGCGCCTGGATCAGCGCGGGGATATCCACCCAACTCTGATGATTGCTGATGGCCAGATATGAGGTCTCCAGGCGCAGGCCCTCTGCGCCGCGCACCTCCCACACCGTAGGAATGCACAGGCGGAAAATCAGTTTGTCGATCTCGGCCCAGGTCTCGGCAATCCACATCACTGCCCAAGAGGCATAGTCGCGGTAACGGCCGGGCAGGACCAGTTTGAACAGGGCAAAGACCATCAATGGGCCGATCAGGACCAAGGTGTTGAGCAGCAACAGCGTGGTCACAAGAATGCCCGTCAGTAAGCGGCGCATAAGAAAACTCTTATATTCAAGTAAGCGGTCGGCAATGATAAGCAGCCTATCGGCTTACGCCAAATCCTCAGGTCTGCTGGCGCGAGACAAATGTTTCACATTGTGTTGAATAAGCTATTGGCGCGAACCTATCCTGCCTTCGCAGTCTAAACACTGTCTTATCTCAAGGAAGCGGATCCTGTGAAATCTGTACTTGCCCTGTTGTCGCTACTCGCTCTGCCGGTGATGGCTGCTGAGCCGACCCTGTATGGCCGTTACGAATACATCACGCTGCCCGAGTTTGGTGGTGAAACCCTCAAGGCCAAGATGGACACTGGCGCCCTGACCGCGTCATTGTCGGCCAAAGACATCGAGCTGTTCACCCGTGATGGTGAAGAGTGGGTGCGTTTCCGTCTGGCGACCAAGGACTCCAGCGGCAAAGTCTACGAGCACAAACTGGCGCGTATCAGCAAAATCAAGAACCGCGCCGATGAAGATGAAGATGGAGAGGGCGCAGAAGTCAGCAAACGTCCGGTAGTGGACCTTGAGCTGTGCCTTGGTGACGTCAAGCGTACGGTCGAAGTCAACCTGACCGACCGCAGCAGCTTCAACTATCCGTTGCTGATTGGTGCCAAGGCCCTGCGCGAGTTCAAGGCAGCGGTGAACCCTGCGCGGCGATTCACGGCCGGCAAACCTGAGTGCTAATGGCGCAGTTGCAAGTTTCAAGCGCTAAGCTGCAAGAACAAGCAGTTCAGTGTAACGTCACGCGATCTGCTTCTACTTGAAGCGTGTAGCTTGAGGCTTGCAGCTCCAGATGCCCCACATATTGATTGTCGAAGACGAAGCGGCTATCGCCGATACCCTGGTTTTTGCCCTGCAAGGTGATGGTCACAGTACCGAGTGGGTGACCTTGGGCAGTGCTGCCCTTGAGCAACATCGTCAGCGACCCGCTGACTTGATCATTCTCGACATCGGTCTGCCGGATATCAGCGGCTTTGAAACCTGTCGGCAATTGCGGCGCTTCAGCGAAGTGCCCGTGATGTTCCTCAGTGCCCGTGATGGTGAAATTGATCGGGTCGTGGGCCTGGAAATCGGCGCCGACGATTATGTGGTCAAGCCCTTCAGCCCACGTGAAGTGGCCGCGCGGGTACGGGCGATTCTCAAACGTATGACACCGCGTGCAGTACCGCTGAGCAGCACGCCTGAGGTGTTTCAGGTGGATACCCTGCGCATGCAGATCAGCTACCACGGTCAACCGCTGAGCCTGACTCGCCACGAATTCCGTTTATTGCAAAGTCTGCTGGAGCAGCCCGAACGCGTGCTCAGCCGTGAGCAGTTGCTTGATGCTGTCGGGGTGGCCGCTGATGCCGGTTATGAGCGCAGCATCGACAGCCACATCAAGAGCCTGCGTGCCAAGCTGCGTCAGGTGGCGGCCGAAGCCGAACCAATTCAGACGCATCGTGGCCTGGGTTACAGCTACAGCCCGAGCCACAGCTAATGCGCCTGGGGATCCGGATTTTCCTGGTCTATTTCCTGTTTGTCGGGCTGACCGGTTTTTTCATTCTCAGCACTGTGCGTGAACAGATTCGCCCTGGGGTGCGACAGTCCACCGAAGAGACGCTGGTGGACACGGCCAACCTGCTCGCTGAAATCCTCCACGATGATGTCAAGGCCGGCACCCTGGGCCAGAGCCGTTTGCCTCAACTGTTGCGTGCCTACGGTCAGCGGCAGCCCAAAGCGGATATCTGGGGGTTGTCGAAAAATCAGGTCAACCACCGCATCTATGTCACCGATGCCAAGGGCAAGGTTCTGCTCGATTCCAGTGGCGTGGCTGTGGGTGAGGATTATTCACGCTGGAACGACGTCTACCTGACCTTACGCGGTGAGTATGGTGCGCGCTCGACTCGCAGTGACGCGGATGACCCGGATTCTTCAGTCATGCACGTGGCCGCGCCGATTCTCGATGAGGGCAAGATCATTGGTGTGGTCACTGTGGCCAAGCCGAACAAATCGCTGCAGCCCTATATCGACCGCTCCGAGCGGCGGTTGTTGTACCTGGGTCTGGGCCTGATCGGTCTAGGGTTGTTGGTCGGTGCGGCGCTGTCGTGGTGGCTGGCCCGTTCGCTACGCCGCCTGACCCATTACGCCCAGGCGGTCAGCGAAGGTGAGCGCACCGCCCTGCCGCATTATCGCGGTGGCGAGCTGGGGCAACTGGCGGCGGCGGTGGAGCGCATGCGTACCCAGCTGGAGGGCAAGGACTATGTCGAGCGCTATGTGCATACCCTGACCCATGAGCTCAAGAGCCCTCTGGCGGCTATTCGAGGCGCATCAGAGCTGTTGCAGGGGCCGATGCCGGAGGCGCAGCGTCAGCGCTTTGCCGACAATATCGAGAGCGAAAGCGCGCGCATGCAGCAACTGATCGAGCGCTTGCTCAACCTGGCCCAGGTCGAACAACTGCAAGCCCTGGAAGAGCAGCAGCATGTGTCACTGGCGACCTTGGTCGACGAGTTGCTATTGGCCCAGAGCGCGCGAATCGAAAGCAACAACTTGCAAGTGCGTCAGCGCGTACCAGCCAATACCCGGTTGCTGTGTGAGCCGTTTCTCATGCGTCAGGCCATTGCCAACCTGCTGGACAATGCCCTGGACTTCACACCGCCTGGTGGCCTGCTGCTGTTCGAGCTGGAGCAGCAGGACGCACGTGTGGCTCTGAGCCTGTTCAACCAGGGTGAGGCGATTCCCGACTATGCGCTGGGGCGCTTGAGCGAGCGCTTCTATTCGTTGCCGCGCCCATCCAGTGGACGCAAAAGCACCGGGCTTGGGTTGAACTTCGTCGAAGAGGTGATGCAACTGCACGGCGGTTCGCTTGAAGTGGCCAACGTCGAGGACGGTGTACGTGTGCGCCTGTGGCTGCCGGCCAAGCGCGTGGACTGAAACTTCACACACTCTGCACATTGACTCCACACAACTCCCCAAGGGCTCCATGTTGATTGCGCAGACTCTGCCCATCGAAACCGGAGTCCTGCCCCCATGAACCGAACCTTGAGTGTCAAACTTGGCGCCATCGCCTTCCTGATTGTGCTGCTGCTGATCCCGCTGCTGATGATCAGTGGCCTGATTGGCGAACGCCAGGAGCTGCGTGACAACGTTGTTGAAAACATCGCCCAGAGCGCAAGCTTCAGTCAGCAAATCAGCGGGCCAATGCTGGTGGTGCCGTACCGTAAGACCGAACGACGCTGGAAGACCGAAGAGGGCAAAACCTTCAAGGAAACCAAGCAAGTCAGCGGTTATCTGTATTTTCTGCCGGAAACCTTCGAGCTCAAGGCGGGCATCGATACCGAGTTGCGCTCGCGAGGGATCTACCAAACGCGTCTGTTCCATGCCAATAACCACATCAGCGGCCAATTCAAAGTACCGGCCAATTGGGGGATAACCCAAGACTTTGAGGATTACCGTTTCGATCCTGCTTTTCTCGCGGTAGGGATCAGCGACATTCGCGGTATCGAAAAGGGCCTGCAACTGCAGTTCAACGATCAGCGTCTGGACTTCCAGGCGGGTACTCGGCTGAGCTGGTTTGGCGGTGGTGTCCATGTGGTCCTCAACAGCCTGGACGGCAAAGCTGACACCTTGTTCGACTATGCCTTCGACCTCAGCCTGCAAGGCACCGGCCAGCTGCAAGTATTGCCGGTAGGGCGCAGCACCAGTGTCAGCATGGCGGCTAACTGGCCACACCCAAGTTTTGTCGGCAACTACTTGCCGAGCAACCGCAAGGTTGACGCGGGTGGATTTTCGGCGCGCTGGCAGACCTCGTTCTTCTCCACCAATTTGGAGGACGCCCTGAGCCGGTGTGTGAACAGTCAAGGGTGCGAGGAATTCAATAGCCGGGCATTCGGTGTCAGTTTTGTGGACCCGGTGGATCAGTACCTCAAAAGTGAGCGGGCGATTAAATATGCCTTGCTGTTTATTGCCCTGACCTTCGCAGGCTTCTTCCTCTTCGAGATTCTCAAGAACCTCAGCGTGCATCCGATTCAGTACGCCTTGGTCGGTGCAGCATTGGCGCTGTTCTATCTGTTGTTGTTGTCGTTGTCCGAACACTTGGGCTTTGGTCCTGCCTATCTACTGTCTGCCGGGGCCTGTGTGTTGCTGATTGGCTTCTACCTGAGCCACGTGCTGCACAGCCTGCTGCGAGCCTTGGGCTTTGCCTTGGGGCTGGCGGTGCTCTACGGCATGCTCTACGGCCTGCTCAGCGCCGAGGACTATGCCTTGCTGATGGGCTCGTTGTTGCTGTTCGGCCTGCTGGGTGTGTTCATGGTGCTGACGCGCCGCTTGGATTGGTCTAGCGTGGGACGTTCACAATGAGCGGCTTGCGCGAGGAAAGGCGCTTGGGGATGGTGTTGGCGCTGGGTATTGCCAACCTGTGGACTGCGCAGGTCAGTGTGGGAACCGGCCTTGCCGGCGATGAGATCGCTGCGGTGTCAGGTATGGCGCGGCGTCTGCATCGCTGGCAAGTCCAGTTCCCACGAGGGGTGAAGCCAGTCAGGTGACAGAAGGATCCGTCGCCTGCATCGAAGCCCGCTGGCTGACCTGGGCATACCAGGCTGCCAGTTGTGGCTGCTGCTCACGCCAGCCAAACTCTGGCATGCGTAGGTCGATGTAACCCAGGGCACAGGCGACGCCGATAGCCGCAATGTCGAACACTGCGGTCAGCTCGGCAATGTGTTCTTGCTCAAGGTTGGCCAGACCACGACGAATCTTGTCCTGCTGCGCGTCGATCCAGCTGTCCCAACGCTTGTCTTCGGGGCGCAGGAAGGTCTCATAACGCGTCAGCACCGCCGCGTCCATGATCGCATCGGCCAGCGAGGCCAGGGTCAGGCGATGCCAGCGCGGCCAGCCTTCCTTAGGGATCAGAGGATTACCGACATGTTGCTGATCGAGGTACTCGCAGATCACCCGGCTGTCGTGCAGAACAGTGCCGTCGGCCAGGCGCAAGGCCGGGATTTTCCCGGCTGGATTGCCCTGGTTGAGCTCGGCAACCGGACTGACCGGCGTCAGGTTGACGGTTTGCAGCGCCACTCGGTCGGTCTGCCCGGTCTCGTGCAGCACCACCAGGACTTTGCGCACGAACGGCGAAGCCGGTGAGTGGAACAGGGTCATGCTCGCGGTAGACATGGCGAACCCTCAGTTGCCTTGCAGGCTAGGCGGCAGGCAGACACCGGTACCACCAATACCGCAGTAGCCTTCGGGGTTTTTTGCCAGGTACTGCTGGTGATAGGCCTCGGCGAAATAGACGGTCGGCGCCTGGTCGATCTCGGTGGTGATCTCGCCGAAACCGGCCTTGGTCAATTCTGCCTGGTAGGCGTGTTTGCTTGCCAGTGCCTCTTCCAGCTGTTGCGGGCTGGTGCAGTAGATCACCGAGCGGTACTGCGTGCCGATGTCGTTGCCCTGGCGCATGCCCTGAGTCGGGTTGTGCAGTTCCCAGAACATCGCCAGCAGCTCTTTGTAGCTGACCTTGTCCTTGTCGAATACCACCAGTACAACTTCGGTGTGACCGGTCAGGCCCGAGCAGACCTCTTCGTAGGTCGGGTTCGGGGTAAAACCACCGGCATAACCGACGACAGTGCTGACCACGCCTTCACGCTGCCAGAAGCGCCGCTCGGCACCCCAGAAACAACCGAGGCCGAAAATGGCAAAGTCGACGTTCTCGAAGAACGGCCCCAGCAGTGGTGTGTCTTTGAAGACGAAGTGTTTCTCCGGCAGGGTCATCGGAGTTTCGCGGCCAGGCAGGGCCTGTTCAGCGGTAGGCAGGACGTTTTTGTTCACCAGGATTTCCGAGCGCAGGACCATGAACCCATTCCTCTTCAAGATAGGACAATAAGGGATAGAGTCGTAGTGTGCCCGAGTGTTACGCCGCTGTCAGGCGCCGGGGCCGCGTGGATAGCGCTTGAGTTTACTGACCAGCTCAGTGCCCGGAATCGGTCGGTCGAACAGATAGCCCTGGCCGACGTCGCAGCGATGGCGGCGCAGGAACGCCAGTTGCTCGGCGGTCTCGACACCTTCGGCAACTACCTTGAGCTTGAGGTTGTGGGCCATGGCAATTACCGCTGAGGTGATTTCCATGTCGTCCTGGTTGTCGGGGATTTCATGGATGAAACTGCGATCGATCTTGATGATGTCGATCGGAAACTTCTTCAGGTAGCTGAGCGAAGAATAACCGGTGCCGAAGTCGTCCATAGCCAGGGTCAGGCCCAGTTGCTTGAGCTGGTCGAGCTGGCGGTGAGTGTCGTCGGTGGCTTCGAGCAGCAGGCCTTCGGTCAGCTCCAGCTCCAGCAGGTGTGGTGGCAGAGCCTCTTCCTTGAGGATGTTGGCAATCGAGGCGACCAGGTCCGGGTCTGAAAACTGTTTGGGCGACAGGTTGATCGCCACCTGCAGGTTACCCAGCCCTTCAGTACGCAGTTGCTGGCTCATGCGGCAGGCCTGGCGGGCAATCCATTTGCCTATCGGGATAATCAGTCCGGTTTCTTCGGCAACGCTGATGAACTGGTCTGGGCGGATCATGCCCTTGTCGGGATGGTTCCAGCGCAGCAGCGCTTCCAGGCCTAGCAGGCGACCGCTACGCAGACACAGCTTGGGCTGATAGAACACATCCAGTTCGTTCTGGGTCAGGGCGCGACGCAGGTTGTTTTCGACGAACAGCTTGTAGCTGGCTTCGGCATTCAGTGCCTCGGTGAACACTTGAGCCTGATGTTTGCCGTTAGCCTTGGCCTTGTGCAGAGCGAGACCGGCGTTTTTCATCAGCGTCTGCGGGTCACGGCCATGCAGCGGCGCGCAGGCAAGGCCCACGGAGCCAGTGACGTTGATCAGCTGGTTGTCGACGAACAGCGGTTTGTCGAGGGTCTTGAGCAGTTGCTGAGCAATCTGCTGGCCGCCTTTGAGGTCGGTGTCTTCCAGCAACACGGCAAATTCGTTACTGGCAAATCGCGCCAGGCTACCGCCGGCACTGAGGCTGTTGCGCAGCCGGCGGGCCAGGCTGATCAGTAGTTTGTCGCCGGTCTGGTGGCCGAGGCTGTCGTTGATCCGCTTGAAGTTGTCGATGTCCACCAGCAGCAGGCAGATCGGGCTGTCGTTGTCGGAGGCGAAACGTTCATCAAGATTGCGGATGAATGCCGGACGGTTGCCCAGGTTGGTCAGGTTGTCGGTGTAGGCCAGACGCTCAATGCGTTGCTGAGCCAGCTTACTCTGGGTGATGTCTTCGTAGATGCCGATGTAATGGGTCAATTCGCGGTTGTCACCGTAGACCTTGGAAATCGACAACTGGCCCCAGTAGGGTTCGAGGTTCTTGCGGCGGCTCTTGAA
Organism: Pseudomonas sp. S06B 330; assembly: GCF_002845275.2. Lineage (NCBI taxonomy): Bacteria > Pseudomonadati > Pseudomonadota > Gammaproteobacteria > Pseudomonadales > Pseudomonadaceae > Pseudomonas > Pseudomonas tussilaginis. The sequence goes on from NZ_CP088149.1 coordinate 542,206, forward strand.
CTCGCCTTGCCAGCTGTTGCTCATGGCCAGGCTCGACGGCGCGTCGAACAACAGCTCGTTGAGGTTTTCCAGGGCCGGCAGCTCCGACAGTCGATGGCCATGGACCTCGTCAGTGCTGTACTGAGTGATGGCCGTGAAGCTTGGATTGACGTACTCGACCACGCCGTCGCGGTTAACCAGCAAAAAGGCGTTGGCGCTTTGCTCTACTGCACGCTGGAACAGGTACAGGGCGCTGGTGGCAGTGCGGCGATTGTGGTTGTTGATGACCTGAGCGAATTGATCGGCCAGCTCGCCGGCAAAGGCGATTTCGTCCGACTGCCAAGCCCGTGCAGAGCCGGTTTGCTCCAGGCACAGTACGCCGACTACCTGGCCATCGATGCGGATACTGGCATCGAGCATGGCGTTGATATCGCGCGGACGAAGGCTTTCGGCCATTTCCCGAGTGCGTGGGTCGTGGCTGGCATTGTGGGCGTCGATAGCGCGGCTGGTGTGCAGGGCATCGAGGTAGTCGGGAAAGCGGCTGGCGTCGATGGGGTCGGGCAGGCGGTATTCCTGGGTGTTGCGGTAGTAGGCGGAAATCGGCTCCAGGCGCTGTCCTTCCAGGTACCAAATGCTCGCACAGTCGATCTTGTAGATCTCACAAGCACTGCGGGTGATCAGCTCGGCGGCCTCAAGTAGCGAGTTGCTGGCGTTGTAGCGATGGCGGGCCAGGTGCAGGATCAGCTCTTGCTGGGCGCGTACCCGCTCCAGGTGTTCGAGCTGTTCCTGTTGGGCCTGCTGATTGAGTTGCAGGGCGATCTGCAGGCGATTGTTGCGGGTTTCCAGGTCGGCGGCACTGAGGTCCGGGCCATCACCGGGCTGGGTGTCAATCACCATCAGGTAACCGCGCAACAACTGACGGTTGTGCTGCTTGTAGGCTTCGCCCAGTTCCAGCAAGTGCAGCGGTCCTTGTGCGGTGTGCAGGGTGTAACGCACCAGATAATGCGAACGCTGCCCCAACTGCAGTTGGATGGTGTCATGCAGTTTGTAACGAGCCTCGGGCTCCATCAAGCTGGCGTAGGGCGAGCCGACCAGTGCGCAGAGCTCGACTGCAGCCAGGCCGAACTGACGTTCGCAGGCGGGGTCGAGGTACAGCAGGGCCCAGCTGGCTTCATTCAGCCGTTCGAAACGCAACATGCCGAGCCGAGAGGGCACGGGCAGCTGCGTCACGACCTCGGCCACCATACGGCTGGCGGCATCGGGTTGGCTTTTCATGGAGAGCTCGCTTCAAGAAGGCTGTTCGCGAAGATAGCGCAATCTGCTACTCGGCGTTTTGGCAAGGTTGCATGATGCGCTTGAGGCTGACAAGCGATACAGAGTTTCCTGTATTAACTGTGTCGGCATTGTGGCTGGAATCTTAAATAGGGCGGGATTCGGTGGGCGCGGACAAAAAAAGCCCCGCCAAAGTGACGGGGTTGAGGTACGAGCGTGGCAGCTCGAAAAGGGAGCCTGTCTCCCTCGGCAGAGGGAGACAGGGAACAGCATTACAGCAGCATGGTGCGGATGTCGGTCAGCAGGTCGCCCAGGCGCTTGGTGAAGCGCGCAGCGGCTGCACCGTTGATCACGCGGTGATCGTAGGACAGCGACAGCGGCAGCATCAGCTTAGGCTGGAAGGCTTTGCCGTCCCAGACTGGCTGGATGGTGGCCTTGGAAACACCGAGGATCGCCACTTCCGGCGCGTTGACGATCGGCGTGAAGCCGGTGCCGCCAATGTGGCCGAGGCTGGAGATGGTGAAGCAGGCACCTTGCATGTCGTCAGCCGACAGCTTCTTGGTCCGGGCTTTTTCAGCCAGGGCCGCCGCTTCGCCAGCCAGTTGCAGCAGGCTCTTCTGGTCGACGTTCTTGATTACCGGGACCAGCAGGCCATCCGGAGTGTCGACCGCGAAACCGACGTTGACGTACTTCTTGCGGATGATCGCTTTGCCGCTAGGCGCCAGCGAGCTGTTGAAGTCCGGCAGTTCCTTGAGCAGGTGAGCACAGGCCTTGAGCAGCAGTGGCAGTACGGTCAGCTTGACGCCAGCCTTCTCTGCAACCGCTTTCTGAGCAACGCGGAAGGCTTCCAGCTCAGTGATGTCGGCGGAGTCGAACTGGGTAACGTGAGGCACGTTCAGCCAGCTGCGATGCAGGTTGGTAGCACCCATCTGCATCAGACGGGTCATCGGCACTTCTTCGATTTCACCGAAGCGGCTGAAGTCCACTTCCGGAATCGGCGGGATGCCTGCACCACCGGTGGCACCGGCGGCTGGAGCTTCCTTGGCCTTTTGCATCATGGCCTTGACGTAAACCTGCACGTCTTCCTTGAGGATACGACCGTGCGGGCCAGTAGCCGATACAGCACTCAGCTCGACACCGAACTCACGGGCCAACTGACGCACGGCTGGGCCGGCGTGAACTTTGGCACCGTTGGTAGCGGCAGGGGCAGCAGCCGGAGCGGCAGCAGGGGCTGCTGGTGCAGGAGCGGCTGCCGCTGCAGCTTCAGTCTTGGCTGGCGCCGGAGCGGCAGCGGCAGGAGCTGGAGCAGCAGCCGGCGCAGCACCAGCCACTTTCAGCTTGAGGATCAGGTCGCCGGTACCGACTTCGTCGTCCAGCTTGGCAATCACGGCTTCGACCACGCCAGCGGCTGGAGACGGGATCTCCATCGAGGCTTTGTCCGATTCCAGGGTGATCAGCGACTGGTCGGCTTCGACGGTGTCGCCGACTTTAACCAGTACTTCGATGATCTTGGCCTTGCCCGAAGAGCCGATGTCCGGAACGTGGATGTCCTGGACAGCGGCAGCAGCCGGTGCCGCTGCCGGGGCAGGAGCAGCCTCTGCAGCCGGGGCAGCAACAGGCGCCGCCGCAGCTGGAGCAGCAGCCGGAGCCTCAGGTGCAGCAGCTGCACCCTCGACTTCCAGTTCCATCAGTTCGTCGCCTTCTTTCAGGCGGTCGCCCAGCTTGACCTTCAGCGACTTGATCACGCCGGCCTTAGGGGCCGGGATCTCCATGGAGGCCTTGTCGGACTCCAGGGTCAGCAGGCTCTGGTCAGCCTCGATGCGGTCGCCGACTTTGACGAACAGCTCAATGATTTCACCTTCACCGCTGCCGATGTCAGGTACGCGAATGAGTTCGCTCACTTAAAAATACTCCTCAGCAGTCCAGTGGGTTGCGTTTGTCCGGATCGATGCCGAACTTGGTGATGGCTTCAGCCACGACCTTAGGTTCGATATCGCCACGGTCAGCCAAGGCTTCCAGGGCAGCCAGCACGACGAAGTGACGGTCGACTTCGAAGAAGTGACGCAGCTTCTTACGGCTGTCGCTGCGACCGAAACCATCGGTACCCAGGACTTTGTACTCTTTGCTCGGCACCCACTGGCGAATCTGTTCAGCGAACATCTTCATGTAGTCGGTAGAGGCAATGACCGGGCCCTTACGGCCAGCCAGGCACTCTTCGACATAGGTGATCTGTGGCTTCTGACCAGGCTTGAGACGGTTGCTGCGCTCTACGGCCAGGCCGTCGCGACGCAGTTCGTTGAAGCTGGTGACGCTCCAGACGTCGGCACCGACGTTGAATTCTTCACGCAGGATCTTCGCCGCTTCACGCACTTCACGCAGGATGGTGCCGGAGCCCATCAGTTGGACGTGGTGTGCTGCTTCGCGAGTGTCTTCCTCGAGCAGGTACATGCCCTTGATGATGCCTTCCTCGGCGCCGGCTGGGATTGCAGGCTGGGTGTAGGCTTCGTTCATCACGGTGATGTAGTAGAAGACGTCCTGTTGCTCTTCGGTCATCTTCTTCATGCCGTCCTGAATGATCACCGCCAGCTCGTAGCCGTAGGTCGGATCATAGGTGCGGCAGTTCGGGATGGTCGCGGCCAGGATGTGGCTGTGACCGTCTTCGTGCTGCAGGCCTTCACCGTTGAGGGTGGTACGGCCGGCGGTACCGCCGATCAGGAAGCCACGGGTACGGCTGTCGCCAGCGGCCCAGGCCAGGTCACCAATACGCTGGAAGCCGAACATCGAGTAGAAGATGTAGAACGGCAGCATCGGCTGGTTGTGGTTCGAGTACGAAGTACCGGCAGCGATGAAGGAGGACATGGCGCCTGCTTCGTTGATGCCTTCTTCGAGGATCTGACCTTTTTTGTCTTCGCGGTAGAACATCACCTGGTCTTTATCGACTGGCTCGTAGAGCTGGCCGACCGACGAGTAGATGCCCAACTGACGGAACATGCCTTCCATACCGAAGGTACGGGCTTCGTCCGGGATGATCGGGACGATGCGCTGGCCGATTTCCTTGTCCTTGACCAGCTGCGCGAGGATCCGCACGAAGGCCATGGTGGTGGAGATTTCGCGATCGCCGGAACCGTCGAGGATAGCCTTGAGGGTTTCCAGTGGCGGAGTCGGGATGCTGAAGCTCTTGGCCCGACGCTGAGGCACGAAACCGCCCAGAGCGTTGCGGCGCTCGGCCAGGTAACGGGCTTCGGCGCTGCCTTCTTCTGGTTTGAAGAACGGCAGGTTTTCCAGCTCTTCGTCCTTGACCGGGATGTCGAAGCGGTCACGGAAGTGACGCAGGCTGTCGACGTCGACCTTTTTGGTGTTGTGCGCGGTGTTCTTGGCTTCGCCAGCACCGGTACCGTAACCCTTGATGGTCTTGGCCAGAATGACGGTCGGCTGCTCTTTGTGGTTGACCGCCTGGTGGTAGGCTGCATAGACCTTGTACGGGTCGTGGCCACCACGGTTGAGCTTCCAGATCTCGTCGTCGGACAGGTCTTCGACCATGGCCTTGAGTTCTGGGGTGTTGAAGAAGTGCTCACGGACGAACGCGCCGTCCTTGGCCTTGTAGTTCTGGTATTCGCCGTCGATGACTTCGTCCATGCGACGCTGCAGGATACCGTCGACGTCTTTGGCCAGCAGTGGGTCCCAGAAACGGCCCCAGACCACTTTGTTGACGTTCCAGCCACCGCCACGGAACACGCCTTCGAGTTCCTGGATGATCTTGCCGTTGCCGCGAACCGGGCCGTCGAGGCGCTGCAGGTTGCAGTTGATGACGAAGATCAGGTTGTCCAGCTTCTCGCGGCCAGCCAGGGAGATCGCGCCCAGGGATTCCGGCTCGTCACACTCGCCGTCGCCCATGAAACACCAGACTTTCTGCTTGCCTGCAGGGATGTAGCCGCGGCTTTCCAGGTACTTCATGAAGCGTGCCTGGTAGATCGCCTGGATCGGACCCAGACCCATGGATACGGTCGGGAACTGCCAGAAATCAGGCATCAGCCATGGGTGCGGGTAGGACGACAGGCCCTTGCCATCAACTTCCTGACGGAAGTTGTTCATTTGGTCTTCGCTGATGCGACCTTCCATGAAGGCGCGGGCGTAGACGCCAGGCGAGGCGTGGCCCTGGAAGAAGATCAAGTCGCCGCCGTGCTCGTCGGTCGGCGCCTGGAAGAAGTAGTTGAAGCCAATGTCGTACAGGGTGGCACTGGAGGCGAAGCTCGAAATGTGGCCGCCCAGGTCCGAGTCTTTCAGGTTGGTGCGCATCACCATGGCCAGCGCGTTCCAACGGACCAACGAGCGAATGCGGCGTTCCATGAACAGGTCGCCAGGCATGCGTGCTTCGTGGGTAACAGGGATGGTGTTGCGGTATGGCGTGGTGATGGCGTACGGCAGCTGGGAGCCACTACGGGTGGCCAGCTCGCCCATACGGGTCATCAGATAGTGAGCGCGGTCTTCGCCTTCTTTGTCGAGAACCGACTCCAGGGCGTCCAGCCATTCCTGGGTTTCGACGGGATCGAGGTCTTGCATGGCTTGCTCCAGGGCGGAAAGGCTTCCAGAATCGGTTGCCTGAGTTTGCGACTGGCCTTTTGGGCAGACGACATGAAATTCTTGGATTACCGGAGAGTGTACCGGCGTTGTGTAGTTTTACTACAAATGAATCACCATTTCATGCTTTTGAAGTGAAGAAGCAGTAGTAAAACTACACAAAAATGGCTCGTGGCCGCTGTTCAGGTTGTGGGAAAAAACGATACCGGTGGTTAAAAGCAAGTTACGAAAAGGTTTGCTGCGATGGTTTCTGCCAGAGAATCAGGTTTTTCAGCTATTTCTAACTTTTGTATGACAGTCCAACCGTGGCCAGGGTTCTCTTATCCGCTCGCTGCCAATCTTTTCTCGCCGATCAAGGATAGACCATGAGCCTGCCAATGCTTGCCGAACTGCCAGCCACTCTCACGCCATTGGTCAGCCGCAACGAGCAATCGTTTCGTGCGGCAGTGGCCCAAGAGCCTTCATTAACTGTGCAGAGCTGGACAACTGAGCGTTGGGCACAGTTCGCCCGGGTCACGGCAGCCAGTGATTTTGTCCTCGAACAGACGCTGCGCGATCCGGCCATGCTGCTCGATCTGGTCGCCAGCGGTGAATTGGATCGCAGCTTTGCGCCGGGAGAATTGTGTGCGCAGATTGCAAACGCCACCCAGGCAGCCGAGAGCGAAGACGAGTTGGCGCGCAACCTGCGTCGCCAACGCAGTCGCCAGCAGGTGCGCATCATCTGGCGAGACCTGAATCGTCAGGCGGACCTGGTGCAGACCTGTCGCGATTTGTCAGACCTGGCCGATGCGTCTATCGACCAAGCGTACAACTGGCTCTATCCACGCCACTGCCAGCAGTTCGGCACGCCCATTGGTCATCGCAGCGGTCTGCCACAGCACATGGTGGTGTTGGGCATGGGTAAGTTGGGAGCGGTGGAGCTGAACCTGTCATCGGACATCGACCTGATCTTCGCCTTCCCCGAAGGTGGCGAGACCGAAGGGGTCAAACGCTCGCTGGATAATCAGGAGTTCTTCACCCGCCTCGGGCAACGCTTGATCAAGGCTCTGGACCCGATCACGGTCGACGGCTTCGTGTTCCGCGTGGACATGCGTTTGCGTCCTTACGGTTCGGCTGGCGCGCTGGTATTGAGCTTCAATGCCTTGGAGCAGTACTACCAGGATCAAGGTCGTGATTGGGAGCGCTACGCGATGATCAAGGCGCGGGTGGTGGCCGGCGATCAAGTGGCTGGGGCGCAGTTGCTGGATATGTTGCGGCCCTTCGTTTATCGGCGCTATCTGGACTTCTCGGCCATTGAAGCGCTGCGCACCATGAAGCAGCTGATCCAGCAGGAAGTGCGGCGCAAGGGCATGGCCGACAACATCAAGCTGGGGGCCGGTGGTATTCGTGAGGTCGAGTTCATCGCCCAGGCTTTTCAGCTTATTCATGGTGGACGTGACCTGAGCTTGCAGCAGCGCCCCTTGCTCAAGGTCCTTGCGACCCTTGAGGGCCAAGGTTATCTGCCACCTGCGGTGGTGGCTGAGCTGCGCGAGGGGTATGAATTCCTGCGTTATACCGAGCACGCGATCCAGGCCATTGCCGACCGCCAGACGCAGATGTTGCCGGATGATGAGCTGGACCGCGCGCGTATCGCCTTTATGCTCGGCTTCGCCGACTGGGCCAGCTTCCATGCCCAGCTGATGCACTGGCGCGGGCGGATCGACTGGCACTTCCGGCAAGTCATCGCCGATCCTGATGAAGATGAAAACGAAGAGGGCGAAGTCATCGTCGGCGGCGAATGGTTGCCACTGTGGGAAGAGGCTCAGAATGAGGAGGCGGCCTGTCGCCAATTGCAGAATGCCGGTTTCGCCGACCCGGAAAAAGCCCTCAAACAGCTCGCTGGGCTGCGCGCGAGCCCACAATTGCGTGCCATGCAGCGGCTAGGCCGCGAGCGTCTGGACGCCTTCATTCCACGTTTGCTGGCCCAGGCTGTGGAGCATGCAGATCCGGACCTGGTGCTGGAACGGGTATTGCCACTGGTTGAAGCGGTGGCCCGCCGTTCGGCTTATTTGGTGCTCTTGACCGAAAACCCTGGAGCGTTGCGGCGCTTGTTGACCTTGTGCGCAGCAAGCCCATGGATCGCTGAGCAGATCACCCGCTTCCCGTTGCTGCTCGATGAGTTGCTGAATGAAGGTCGTTTGTTCAGCCCACCGCTGGCGCCGGAACTGGCCGCTGAATTGCGCGAGCGTCTGACGCGAATCCCCGAGGACGACCTTGAACAGCAGATGGAAGCGCTGCGCCACTTCAAGTTGGCCCACAGCCTGCGCGTCGCCGCCTCGGAGATTGCCGGCAATTTGCCGCTGATGAAAGTCAGCGATTACCTGACCTGGCTGGCTGAAGCCATTCTCAACCAAGTACTGGCCCTGGCCTGGCGCCAGACTGTAGCTCGTCATGGGCAACCCAAGCGCAGTGATGGCAGCCTATGCGATCCGGGCTTCATCATTATTGGGTATGGCAAGGTAGGGGGCATCGAGCTTGGCCATGGCTCGGACCTTGATCTGGTGTTCATCCATGACGGTGATCCCCAGGCCGAAACCGATGGCGCCAAGCCCATCGACAGCGCCCAGTTCTTTACCCGCCTGGGTCAACGCATCATTCACCTGTTGACCACCCAGACCAACTCCGGGCAACTCTACGACGTCGATATGCGTCTGCGGCCTTCGGGGGCTTCGGGTTTGCTGGTCAGTTCGCTGGGCGCCTTCGAGCGTTATCAGCAGAACGAGGCCTGGACCTGGGAGCATCAGGCACTGGTGCGGGCACGGGTGCTCGCAGGTTGCTCTAAGGTGGGTACGGCGTTCGAGGCGGTGCGGGCACGGATTCTTGGACGGGCGCGTGACTTGCCCAAGCTTCAGGCTGAAGTCAGTGAAATGCGCGCGAAAATGCGCGACAACCTGGGGACTAAGCTCAGTGCGGCCGGTACCGGCGCCAACGCCTATGAGCCTGGCGTGCCCTTCGACATCAAGCAGGATGCCGGTGGTATCGTCGATATCGAATTTATGGTGCAATACGCCGCTTTGGCCTGGTCTCACGACCATCCAGAACTGCTGCGTTGGACCGACAACATCCGCATCCTCGAAGAGCTCGAACAGGCCGGCCTGATGCCCGCCAGTGATGCTGTGCTGCTGCGGGAGGTGTACAAGGCGTTTCGCTCGGCGGCACACCGCCAGGCTCTGCAAAAGCAGGCCGGGGTGATCGATGCTTCGCAGTTTGCGCAGGAGCGTCGTGAAGTGCGGCGGATCTGGGCTGAGTTGGGACTGACCTAAGCGGTTGAACCAGGCGAATCAGGCGGCAGGAAGCCTGCCAGGACCACACTACTGCCCGAGTGGCGTACACTGGTCGTTATATAGCCTGAATATAAAGAGGGGAGGCCAGGCTGTTTGCGGACAGGCTGCAGCCTCCCTGATCGTTTCTGGATAAAGCATGAGAATTTTGATCATTGGCCCGAGCTGGGTGGGCGACATGGTAATGGCGCAAACCCTGTTCCATTGCCTGAAGCAGCAACATCCGGCGTGTGTGATCGACGTGCTGGCCCCTGAGTGGAGCCGGCCGATCCTCGAACGCATGCCTGAAGTTCGCCAGGCCTTGAGCTTTCCGCTCGGCCACGGCGCGCTTGAACTGGCGACCCGTCGACGCATCGGCAAGTCCCTGGCCGGTCAGTATGACCAGGCCATCTTGCTGCCCAATTCGCTGAAATCAGCGTTGGTGCCGTTCTTCGCCGGTGTCCCCAAGCGCACGGGCTGGCGCGGCGAGTTGCGTTTTGGCCTGCTAAACGATGTGCGCAAGCTGGACAAGGCGCGTTACCCGTTGATGATCGAGCGCTTTATGGCCCTGGCCTACCCGGCGAGCGCCGAGCTGCCCAAGCCTTACCCGCGCCCGAGCCTGCAGATCGAGGCCGCCAGCCGTGATGCTGCACTGGCCAAGTTCGGCCTGAGCCTGGACCGTCCGGTGTTGGCGCTGTGCCCGGGAGCTGAGTTCGGCGAAGCCAAGCGCTGGCCTTCGGAGCATTACGCCAAAGTGGCCGAGGCCAAGATCCGTGAGGGTTGGCAAGTCTGGCTGTTCGGCTCAAAGAACGACCATGCGGTGGGCGAGTCGATTCGTGATCGGCTTATTCCTGGTCTGCGCGAAGAGGCTTCTAATCTCAGCGGCGAAACGTCGCTGGCCGAAGCCATTGATCTGCTGTCATGCAGCGATGCGGTAGTGTCCAATGATTCGGGCTTGATGCATGTGGCTGCCGCGCTCAACCGTCCGCTGGTGGCTGTCTATGGTTCGACTTCACCAGGCTTCACCCCGCCGCTGGCCGATCAGGTTGAAGTGGTTCGCCTGGGCTTGGAATGCAGTCCGTGTTTCGACCGCACCTGCCGCTTTGGCCACTACAACTGCCTGCGACAGCTTGAGCCTGAGGCCGTAGAGGCTGCGTTGCAGCGCCTCAATGGCCCAACGCTGATCGATGTCATGGCTGAGGTCGACTAAGTGCGGGTATTGCTGATCAAAACCTCTTCCCTGGGCGATGTGATTCATGCGCTGCCGGCGCTGACCGATGCGGCCCGGGCGATTCCGGGTATCCGCTTCGATTGGGTGGTCGAGGAAGGCTTTGCCGAGATCCCTAGCTGGCATCCGGCCGTGGACAAGGTTATTCCGGTAGCCATCCGCCGCTGGCGCAAGAACCTTTGGCAGACTTTCAAGAGCGGTGAATGGCGCCAGTTCAAGCAGCGTCTGCGGGAAACCCAATATGACCTGGTGATCGACGCCCAGGGCCTGGTCAAATCGGCTTGGCTGACCCGTTACGTCAAGGCTCCGGTGGCCGGGCTCGACCGTTATTCGGCGCGTGAAGGGCTGTCCAGCCGCTTTTATGACCGACGTTTTTCGGTGCAGCGTGGGCAGCACGCTGTAGAACGGGTGCGCCAACTGTTTGCCCTGGCGTTGGGCTACGACCTGCCCGCCGGCCTGGGTGACTACGGCCTGGACCTCAACCGCCTGCAGTTGCCCCCCGCAGCGCCCTTTGTGGTGTTCCTGCATGGCACTACCTGGGCGACCAAACACTGGCCTGAGGCCTACTGGCGGCAGTTGGCCGAACGCCTGGGGCAGCAAGGTCTTGAGGTGCGCCTACCGTGGGGCAACCCGACCGAGCAGGCTCGCGCCGAGCGAATCGCCAAAGGCTTGAACAACTGCCAGGTACTGCCCAAATTGAATCTGGCAGGCGTTGCTCGCGTATTGGCCGCCGCCAAAGCCTGTGTTGCGGTGGATACTGGGCTTGGCCACTTGGCGGCGGCATTGGATGTGCCGACCTTGTCGTTGTTCGGCCCGACCAACCCGGGGCTGACCGGTGCTTACGGCAAGTCTCAGGTACACCTGGCCAGCGACTTTGCCTGCGCGCCATGCCTGCAGAAGAAATGTACTTATAAACCGAGCGCTGATGATCAGCGCCGGTTCGATCTCAAACGCGAGTGGCCACTGTGCTTCACTCGCCTGAATCCCGAGCGTGTGGCGAGCCAATTGCGCGCGTTGCTGCTGGCTGAGGATGTTCGTTAATGCAACTGGCTTTTGTGCTGTACAAATACTTCCCCTTCGGCGGCCTGCAGCGCGACTTCATGCGTATTGCCCTGGAATGCCAGCGCCGTGGCCATCAGATCCGTGTCTACACGTTGATCTGGGAAGGTGATGTACCTGAAGGTTTCGAAGTGCTGGTGGCGCCGGTCAAGGCGCTGTTCAACCATCGGCGCAACGAGAAGCTCAGCGCCTGGATGGAGGCCGATCTGGCCAAGCGCCCAGTCGACCGCTTGATCGGTTTCAACAAGATGCCGGGGCTCGATGTCTACTACGCCGCCGACGGCTGTTTTGAAGACAAGGCGCAGAACCTGCGTAACTCGCTGTATCGGCGCTGGGGCCGCTACCGGCACTTTGCCGAGTATGAGCGGGCAGTGTTTGCCAAGGACGCCAAGACCGAAGTCTTGATGATTTCTGAGGTTCAGCAACCCCTGTTCATCAAGCATTACGGCACGCCACTGGAGCGTTTCCATTTGCTGCCGCCGGGTATCTCCCAAGACCGCCGGGCACCGGCTAATGCCGCCGAGATCCGCGCCCAGTTTCGCCGCGAGTTCGACCTTAAGGACGATCAGCTATTGCTGGTGCAGATCGGTTCCGGGTTCAAGACCAAGGGCGTCGACCGTAGCCTCAAGGCCTTAGCGGCCTTGCCGTCGGCACTGCGCAAGCGTACCCGGCTGATGGTCATCGGTCAGGATGACCCAAAGGTATTCCAGTTGCAGAGCGCGACCCTCGGCTTGACCGACCAGGTGCAGTTCCTCAAGGGCCGCAGTGATATCCCGCGTTTCCTGCTTGGTGCTGACCTGTTGATTCATCCGGCCTACAACGAAAATACCGGCACGGTGTTGCTTGAAGCACTGGTCGCCGGCCTTCCGGTATTGGTCTCGGCGGTCTGCGGCTACGCCCATTACATTGCCGAAGCCGATAGTGGTCTGGTCCTCGATGAGCCGTTCGAGCAGGAGCAGCTCAACCAGTACCTGCAACGCATGCTCGAAGACGGCGCCGCGCGCGGCGCCTGGGCACGCAATGGCTTGGCTTTCGCCGATACTGCCGACCTCTACAGCATGCCTGAGCATGCTGCCGATGTGATTCTGGCCCCGGAGCGTAAATGAAACTGATACTGGCCGAGCCGTTCAAACGCCTATGGGCCGGGCGTGACGCTTTCGATGCCGTGGAGGGCCTGCAGGGTCAGGTGTACCGCGAGCTCGAAGGTCGTCGCACGCTGCGTACCGAAGTCGAGGGGCGTGGCTATTTCGTCAAGATTCACCGCGGCATCGGCTGGGGCGAGATCTTCAAGAACCTGTTCACCGCCAAGCTGCCAGTGCTGGGCGCTGGCCAGGAATGGAAGGCGATCGAACGCCTGCATGAAGTTGGCGTGCCGACCATGACCGCGGTGGCCTATGGCGAGCGCGGCAGCAATCCAGCCGGGCAGCATTCGTTTATCGTTACCGAAGAACTGGCGCCGACCATTAGCCTGGAAGACTTCAGCATCGACTGGGTCAAGCAACCACCGCCAGCGCCTTTGAAACATGCGCTGATTGCCGAAGTGGCGCGCATGACCGGGATGATGCACCGTGCTGGGGTGAATCACCGCGACTGTTACATCTGCCACTTTTTGCTGCACACCGACCGTGAAGTAACGGCCGATGACTTCAAGCTGTCGGTTATTGACCTGCACCGTGCGCAAACCCGGGCGACCATCTCCCGGCGCTGGCGTAACAAGGACCTGGCCGCGCTGTATTTCTCGGCGTTGGACATTGGCCTGACCCCGCGCGACAAACTGCGTTTCTTGCGCGGTTACTTCCAGCAACCGCTGCGCCAGATCCTGGCTGAAGAAGCAGTGTTGCTGCGCTGGCTGGAAGGCAAGGCGCAGAAGCTCTACGAGCGTAAACAACGATACGGGGACGCGCTCTGATGGCGGGATGGACACTGGCGTCTGGATACCAGGCACTGGCGACGGATTTTGGCAGCATCGATGCGGTTTTCGCCCTCAAGGGCGAGCGCCTGACTCACGACCCGCTCAGTGAAGTTATTCGCGTTCAGCGTGACGGGGTCAACTATTACGTCAAGCGTTACACCGGTGCTGGCAAAGGCTTGCGCCGCTATGTGGGGCGCCCGCGGATCAAAGCCGAGTGGCAGAACCTCAAGCAATTCGCCAAGTGGGATATCCCCACTGCCGAAGTGGTTGCCTGGGGCTTGGAGCGTAACGGCCTGGCCTTTGGCCGCGGGGCGATGATCACCCGTGAGTTGCCACGCACCGAAGACCTGTCGTTGCTGGCCGAGCGCAAAGATATACGCCTGACTGATCGTGGCTGGGTTGATCACATCAGCCGTCAGTTGGCCCGCCACACCCGGATCATGCATGATCACCACTTCACCCATAACGATCTGAAGTGGCGCAACCTGCTGGTCGACGACCAGGCCAGGCTATTTTTCATCGATTGCCCGACCGGGGACTTCTGGTGGGGGTTCATGCTGCGCTACCGGATTACCAAGGACCTGGCATGCCTGGACAAAGTGGCCAAGTATCACCTGTCGGCCACTCAGCGCTTGCGCTTCTACCTGCAGTATCGCGGGCGCGAGCGCCTGAATGCCGCAGACAAGCGCCGCATCCGGCATATCGTGACGTTTTTTGAGGGGCGTGAATGACTGATTTCCTCGCCAGTGCGGAGTTGGCACTGCTTGAGCGCCATGGCCTGAACGGTTTCGACCAGCTTTGGGCGCTGCAGCTTGATGCGGTGGATGAGCCCAATACCGGGCGTGGTGGCTGGAGCAGCGTCTACCGCCTGGAGCTGGAGGGCAAAGGCTACTACCTCAAGCGACAGAGCGACTACCTGACCCGCACCTTGCACCGGCCATTCGGTGAGCCGACCTTTGCCCGTGAGTTTCGTAATATAAACCGTTACCAGAAGCTGGGGATTCCGGCGCTGCAGGCGGTTTTTTACGCCGAGCGCAAAGTCGACGGCGAACGTCGGGCGATTCTGCTGACTCGCGCCCTGGACGACTGGAGCGATTTGGACGGCCTGCTTGGGCGATGGCCGACATTGAGCATTGGCCAGCGCCAGGAGATCCTGCGTGCCTGCGGCCTGTTGGCGCGTACGCTGCATGCTGCCGGCCAGGTGCATGGGTGTTTCTACCCCAAGCACATCTTTCTGCGGGAGCGGGGTGAGGGTTGGCTGGCACAACTGATCGACCTGGAAAAAACCCGACCCCTGCTGCTGGGCATGCGAGATCGACTCAAGGACCTGGAGCCGTTGTTGCGTCGTGCCTTGGTCTGGAGCGAAGCTGAAGTACGTGTGATGCTGTCTGCCTATCTGGAACAGCCTGCCGACAGCCCGTTGGTCGATACCTGGCTGCAGCGCCTGACGCGCCGCCGCCGTGAGAAAGAGGCTCGCTGATGCGTTTGTCCGAACTCAAAGATGCCGGGCGACACCCGGATCTGCCCCTGACTATCAGCCTGGCCGACGCCGCTGGCGATGCCGATCTGCAACTGCTCAGCCTGCTACGGGTGCTCCCAGGGCAGCGTTATGTGGGGGCCGGTATCTGGCGCGGTACGCCGGTGCTGGCAAAGCTGCTGGTGGGTAACAGTGCTTCCCGGCACTTCCAGCGCGAACTCGAAGGGGCGCGTCTGCTGGCCGCACAAGGGTTGACCACGCCATTGTTGCTCGCCGATGGCTTGCGCGAAGGTGAGGGTGGCTGGTTGCTGTTCGAATACCTCGAGGGCGCTCAGAGCCTTGCGGATGCCTGGGCAGCAGTCGAAGCGTTACCGCCACTGGCCGATGAACAGCAACGAGTGCTCGGTGAAGCACTGGCCGCCGTTGGACATATGCACACCAAGGGCTTGTGGCAGGAAGACCTGCACCTGGACAACCTGCTGCGTCACAACGGCCAGCTGTACCTGATTGATGGCGCCGGGATCAAGGCTGAAACGCTGGGCAAGCCACTGTCGCGCCCACAAGTGCTGCAGAACCTTGGCGTCCTGTTCGCGCAACTGCCCAAGCGCCTGGAACCATTCATTGAAGAGCTGCTGGTGCATTACTTGCTGGCCAACGGCGAGCATGCCCTGCCACTGGAAGCGTTGCAGAAGCAGATCGACAAGGTGCGCAGCTGGCGCCTGAAGGATTACCTGGAGAAGGCCGGGCGTGAGTGCACGTTGTTCAGCGTCGAGCGTGGGCCCTCCGGCTTACGCTCGATTCGTCGCGCCGAAGTGCCAGCCTTGCTGCCGGTCCTGGAGCAGGCCGACATATTGATCGACCAGGGCCACCTGTATAAAACCGGTGGTGCCGCCAGTGTTGCGCGGATTGATGTAGACGGGCGGCCACTGGTGCTCAAACGCTATAACATCAAGAACACCGCACATTGGTTCAAACGCTTCTGGCGCCCAAGCCGGGCCTGGCATTCGTGGATTGAAGGGCACCGCCTGGAGTTTCTCGGCATTGCCACACCGCGACCCTTAGCGGTGTTGGAGCATCGGCTCATGGGCCTGCGCAGTCGTGCTTACCTGGTGACCGAGTACGCCGATGGGCCGGACCTGATCGAATGCTTCGCTCCTTACATTGATAGCGGCGAAGTGCCTGAGGCGCAGCTTCAGGCCTTGCAGGCATTGCTCAAACAACTGATTCACGAGCGCATCAGCCATGGCGACATGAAGGGCCACAACCTGTTCTGGCAGGATGGTCAGTGGTCACTGATCGATCTCGACGCCATGTGCCAGCATGCTACCCAACTCAGCTTCGCCCCGGCCTTTGCCCGCGACCGCGCGCGGTTGTTGCGTAACTGGCCGAGTAGCAGTGCCCTTCATCAGCGCCTGGATCAGGTGCTGCCCCGTATCTCGGAGTAACGTGCAGGCATCGCCAGCCAGTCGCTGCTGCGACCGGCCTGGCGCACCCTGATGCGCCATTGGCCTTCATGCCAGCGTAGCACCGCCCATGCGGCGACCATGGCGCGCTGAGCGTGGGCAATGATCAGGTGGTAGTGATTATCGAGCAGGTGTCTGCGTAGGGGGAGCTGTTTCCCGGCGGTCAGGAAGTACAACTGGCCGTCGTCCTCATATACACCGTGGCCACCATCGACGGGCTGCCCCTCAAGCAGGTCTACCAAGCGACAGTCATCGAGCAGACGTTCCAGGTCGGGCAGGCCTTCGTACCAGAGCACGGGTGAATCGATAACCCAGTCGCCATCTTCACGGCGTTTGAGCGGGAGTTGAAGGTAAGCATCCGGTTGGTCGGGATCGATCGCGCGCCAACGCTGGCCATCGAAGCTGACTTTGTAGAAGCGGCCATGGTTATCCTGGACGAAGTACTGTGATATCCCTTCGAATGCCGACGCCTTTTCGTACACCCCTTCGCCATAGATGCCATCGATTCGGTAGCGCAGTGTGCTGGTCTCGGTGCTGACCTGATAGCGACTGGGCATTGGCAATGGTGGCCGCTTGGGTGTGCTGCGTAGGGCTCGACGCATGAAGCCTGACCCTACGTAGCTGGTCGCTGCATCATTGGCGTGGCTAAGTGCGTTGTAGGCGTGTCTTAGCACACCCTCCCAGTCTTCGCGGTTGTAGGCGTCGAGGCCATCCCAGACATCAATGGCCAAGCGGCCAATGGACAACGGCACCATGGCGCGATTGGGCAGTACCAGGCTGATCAGGTCGATGATCAGCCAAGCGCTGTCCATGACCGATTGGGCATTGACCTCGGTGGTCGTTCGACTGCTTGCGTTGGCGATAGCCAACAAACTGCGTACTTCCGCCATGTAGTAGGCGAAGAAAAGTTCGCCGGCGATGGCGGGTCTGGTGAAGTGCGGTCCGAGTCGCCCCTTGGTCAATAATTGCTCTATAGCGCCTGGTTTGAGCAGGGGGAGGCGCTGGGTAACGTACTGGCGCAGGCTCGGACTGCTGCGCAGAGCACGCAGCAGCTCTCGAACGCTGCCGAATTCGCGCCAGGCTCGCCTGTCTGGTGCGTCAGGGGTGTAAAGAACAAACGAGGGGATACTTTGCTCTTGAGCGTTGATCAGGAGTACGCCCTGTAACGTATGTCCTTTGATCAGTAACTGCCGAACCTGAATCCGGTGGCCCTCTACTGGTGGGCGGTAGTCATTGTCAGGATAGTCCAGCACCGTGCTAACCCAGCGGTAACCGCGCTCCAGCCGGTCCTCGGCGAAATGACGGGCATAGCGGGCTTTGGCTGCTTCGGCACGCATTCGTGCACGGTTGATGCCGGCATGCGCCTGTAATCGCCATCGGCCTGCACGGGACTCGATCAACTGGGTATAGAGGAACTCAGCGTAGCTGCCACCGACGTTCAGATCACGGATAAGCGCTTTCACGTAGTCGGGAGAGAGCTCGGCGGGAATCGCCTCTCCTTGCGCATGAGAAACTCTCGCCGTCAGCCAGTAGTCGAAATCGAACCACGGCAGGTTGTGTAAGGCCAGTATGTCCAACGGGAAGCTCTGGGTGACCCTCTGCACCAATTCGTCGCCAACGCGCACTGTACCTTGCCAGGTGACGTAACTTGATGGGTTCAGTGGGTTCAGGTGGGGCCCGGTCTGCAGCCCGTGGGTGATGTTGACCCTCACCTGTTCAGGGTCAAGCACTACATTCAGATCGTTTCGGATACGTGTTTGCAGACGCTCCCGAGTCCAAGCCAGCACGTTATGTTGCTGTTGAAACTGGGAGAGGTTGAGGATGCCGGGGGCGGTCGCTCTTTCCGTGGCCAGTACCAGTTGTTGCATGGTCTGCATGATGTGGCTGAGCCCTTGGCGGGTGGTGTTGCGCAGCCATGAAGGCAAGTGCTTCTCCAGAAGCAATGAATAGCGGGTCTTCAGCGCAGCCTTAGCGCCAATGTCTTCCTTCAGGCTTATTGCGTTGTTGAGGCGGTCCATGAGCTGGCCGTGCTGGCCTTCAAGCCAAGCGCTGTTCAGGCGCTGTCGCTGGGTGTCGAGGAGGCGCTCGATCTGTTCTTCGAGCAGATCATAGGCGAACCAGTCATAGCGCAGCCGCTCGGCATGACGTCCATGTTCGGCATCTTCTTCGTTGTTCAGCAGGTGGAGCAAGGGTTTGCTTTGCAGTGGATCGTCCAGGCGTTCGCACAGTTCGGTGTGCAGCTCAGCGAGCGAGGTATAGGTCTCGATGCCATGGGACAAGCTGCACAGCAGCGCCTGGCCGTCTGTGTCTCTCGGCTCTAACAGGCTGCCTTCTGGGGCATTGACAGTGATGACCAGCGCGCCATGCAAGTAGCTGCGCCAGTTCGGTCGGCTGCTCTCCAGCAGCGGCCGATAAATCTGTGGGCGTTGCTGCTGTGGCAGATGCCGCCGTTGCCAGGAGTGTGGCAATTCCAGGCAGGTACGCATCTGCCTGGCATGATCGACATCGAGGGTTTGGTCGGCAATACGCAGGTCGACTTCAGCGAAGAGTTGTTCGCGGTGCAGTGTCAGCAACTGCTGCTTGCGCGTTGTACCATCAGGGCCGGGGTCCGACCAGAAACCCGCCAGTGCGCCATGCAGGCGTTGGCGCGCCTGATGGCTGCCGTCCACAGACTGCTCCGCTCTGGGGAGGTCTTTGAGCAGGTCTGTGATCTGCTGATCCAGGGTTTCGATACGTTCAAGGGGGGTCATGGTCCAGCTCCTGCAGAAAAAGGAGCTGGCCATGCTAGGGCCGCGCTGGAGCGCTTAGTCGGTACACTGTTATGTCACTGTTGCTCTGGGCTTCAACAGTCCACGTAGGCCCAGCACGGCGGGGATACCCAGCCCCAGCCAGGCCAGCGCATCCCACCAGCCATCACCAAGGAGGGCGGCGAACAGCCCAGCCGCCCCCAGCAGGCTGATCAGCAACGGCCAGGCGAAGACCTTGCGGGTGGATTGTGAGCGGTGGCTCATGCTGCCACCTCCTGCACCCGAGTGCGTCGCTGTTTGCCCCACCACAGGTACAGGCCGCTGCCTAGTACAATAATGGTCAGCACATCGAGCACAGCCCAGAGGATCTGCATCGGCCGGCCACCGTAGTCACCGAAGTGCAGCGGCTGTGACAACCCCATCGCATCCATGTACCAAGGCCGCTCGCCGACAGCGGTTACCGCCAGTGTCGTCGCATCGATCAGTACCGGTGTCAGCAAGTGTGCGGTCAGGTGTGTTCCACCTTTCATGAACACTGCGTAATGATGCTCGCTGGAAAAGCGGGTGCCGGGGAAGGCAATGAAGTCCGGCACCATGCCGGGTGCCGCTTCGGCTGCGATATCCAGCACCCGGCTGACGGGGGCAAGTTCGGTCAATGGTGGAGCATCGCGGTAAGGCGCGACCATGGCGCTCAAGCTATCGTTGCGCCAGGCGGCGATGACCAGGTCCGAGAGGGCGCTGATCACTCCGGTCACGCCAACCACCAGGGCCCAGGTCAAGGTGACGATACCGATCAGGTTGTGCAGATCGAGCCAGCGCAAACGTCGTGATTTCTCATGGCGCACCGTGGCGAACTTCAGGCGGCGCATGAACGGTGCATAAAGCACTACGCCGGAGATGATCGCCACGACAAACAGCAAACCCATGAAGGCCAGCAGCAACTTGCCGGGCAAGCCGGCAAACATGTCCACGTGCAGGCGCAGCATGGTCATCATGAAACCACCGTTGGCCGAGGGCATTTCCACCGCTTCGCCGGTGCGGCCATCGAGCATGAAGGTGTGCGATGAGTTCGGCTCCGTCCCAGCGGTCGCAGCCATGATCGCTATCACCCCGTTGCTGTCGTCCTCATCCCAGCCGAAGTACTGCATGACCTCGCCCGGGCGGTGCGCTTGGGCCTTGAGGACCAACTGCTGCAAGTCCAGTTTCGGTGTGTCGGCAGGCATCTCCTTCAGTTCCGGTGCATCGCCGAGCAAGTGGTCGATCTCGTGGTGAAAGATCAGCGGCAAGCCGGTCACTGCCAGCATCAGCAGGAACAGGGTAGAGATCAGGCTGGTCCAGGTGTGGACGAAGGACCAGCGGCGTATGGTCTGGCTTTTCATTAGTTGCCTTAGAACTTGTAGTTCACGCTGGCAACCACGTTGCGCTCGTCACCGTAGTAGCACCAGTAACCGTCGCAGTTGGCCAGGTAGTCTTTGTCGAACAGGTTTTTGGCTTCGACTGCTACTGTCAGGCCCTTGAGGGTGTTGATCTTGCGACCCAGGTCGTAATGCACCGAGGCATCGTAGACGGTGTAGGAGCCAACGTGGCCAAGATCGGTGTTGGTCGTGTTGCCATAGGTGTCGCCGACGTAGCGCACGCCGCCGCCGATACCGAAACCGTCCAGCACGCCGAGATTCCAGGTGTAGTCCGCCCACAGGGTGGCTTGGTTGCGCGGAATCAGGGCCATGCGATTGCCTTCTTCGTTGGCCGCTCCCTTGAGGATTTCGGTGTCGGTGTAGCTGTAGGAGCCGATCAGCTTGAGGTTGTCGGTGACTTGAGTCGTGGCTTCCAGCTCGAGGCCGCGTACCTGTAGCTCGCCTACCTGACGGGTGAGGTTGCCTTCAGCTACCTTCACGTTTTCCTGGCGCAGATCGTAGACCGCAGCGGTGTACAGGTTCTTGCTGCCCACCGGCTGGTACTTCACGCCCACTTCATATTGGCGTCCTTCGGTCGGCTTGAACGACTGTGTGGCGTTGACTGCTGCACCCGTGGTCGGTTGGAACGACTCGGTGTAGGAGAAATAGGGAGTTATGCCGTTGTCGAATACATAGCTCAGGCCGACGTTACCGGTGAAGGCCTTGTCGCGCTCTGTGCTGGTGGCGTCACCCTGGTTTTCAAACGTAGTGCCGGTGTGCACCCAGTCTTCGCGACCACCGAGAGTCAGGCGCCAGTTGTCCAGAGCGATCTGGTCCTGCACATAAAAACCGGTCTGGTAGGTCTTCTGCGCATAGTCGTACATGGTGAAGTAGTCGACCTTGGAGAAGTCCTGGCCGTAGGGCGGCTTGATCACATTACCGGGCGGCACGCTGGCGGGCAGACCGTACAACCACTCGTAGTTGGTGTTCGAGCGTTGGTGATCAAGGCCGATCAACAGGGTGTGGATCAATTCTCCGGTCTGGAAGTCGGCCTGGAAGTTGTTGTCCACGGCGAACTGGCTGATGTCTTCGTTGACGATGCCGGTTTCACGCGGGACGGTGCCGTCAGGTTGGACGGTACCGAGATTGTTGGTCGCCACGTTGACGCCCTGGAACGACAGATCGCTCTTGGTATAGCGAAGGTTCTGGCGGAACTGCCAGACATCGTTGATTCGGTGCTCGAATGCATAGCCCAGCGCGTAGTAGGTGCGATCGTAGAACTCCCAGTCCGGATCACCCAGGTTCTTATGATGGGAAATATCACCGGCCGGTGAGTCCAGCTTGGTGCCTTGTAGCGGCAGGAACTGCCCGGAGATACCGGTATCGTCGCGGGTGTACTGGGTAATGAAGGTCAGTTTGGTGTCTTCATCCATGTTCCAGGTCAGGCTGGGCGCAATGTTGTAGCGCTTGTCTGGAACATGGTCGGTCGGCGAGCTGCTGTCGCGAACGACGCCGCTGACGCGGTAGAGGAACTGGCCCTCGTCATCAATCTTGCCGGTACTGTCGAAGTTGATCTGGCGATGGTTGTTGCTGCCGAGCTGGGTTTCGATCTCGTGAGCACTTTGTTCCTGTGGGCGACGGCTGACCATGTCGAGCATACCGCCTGGAGGCGTCTGGCCGTAGACCGACGAAGCCGGGCCGCGCAGTACGGCAATACGCTCAAGGTTCCAAGGTTCAACCTTCGGGTTGGCGAACGAGCCCTTGGGCAGCGGTAGGCCATCGAGGAACTGGGTCGGGTCGAAACCGCGCACTCGCAGCCAGTCGGCGCGAGGGTCGGAGGCGTAGCCGCTGCTTTGTACGCCAGCGGTGTAGCGCAGGGCGTCGTTGAGGTTGAGGACCTGGCGGTCATCCAGCTGCTCGCGGGTGATGACGGACATCGAGCGCGGAATTTCGACAATTGGCGTATCGGTCTTGGTGCCGGCAGCCGTACGGGTAGCCGTGAAACCGGTGGCCGGGCCCCAGGCGCTTTCAAAGTCGCCGGTGGCGTTGATGCTGGTTTCCGGCAGGGCCAGTGTGCCTTCGGGGGTTGCCACCAGGGTATAGGTGCCCGCGCTGCTCTGTTGCAGTTGCAGGCCGGTGCCACGCAGGGCGGCCTGCAGAGCGCCGACGCCACTGTATTGGCCAGTGACCGCTGCCGAAGTACGGCCGCTGGCCAGGTTTGGGTCGAGGGTCAGGGCGATGCCAGCTTGGCTGGCGATCTGATTCAGCGTGTTCGACAGTGGCGCGGCAGGCAGGTTGTAGCTGCGCATGGCGGACTGCTCAGCGGCGATCAACGGACTGCTTGCCAGCGGCGCGGACAGGGCAATGGCCATGGCCAGCAAACTGGGACGCAGGAAGGTTTTAAACGCACGGGTCATGCAGCGGCTCCTCGACGGATAAGTGCTAACTAGCTTCCTTGCCGAGTGAGTTTGGAAAAGTGATAGGGCTTAGTGA
The DNA here is from genome assembly GCF_002845275.2 of Pseudomonas sp. S06B 330. Taxonomy (NCBI): domain Bacteria; kingdom Pseudomonadati; phylum Pseudomonadota; class Gammaproteobacteria; order Pseudomonadales; family Pseudomonadaceae; genus Pseudomonas; species Pseudomonas tussilaginis. The sequence continues at coordinate 565,107 of NZ_CP088149.1, forward strand.
AAATAATTTAGATTTTGATTGCAGTCCCTGCGGCAGGCGCGGCTAATCGCCGGCAAGGCCAGCTCCCACAAGGTATTGGTTGGTTCTGTGGGCGTCGGCATGGCTGTCGATAGGTCTTAAGGATTAATCGCGGCGTGCCACCACCGTCACCCACCACGGGGTGTTCTGTTCGAGCTGCACGGGCAGGGTGGGTAGCAACGAGGTGAGGGCCAAGTCGGTATCGTTTAGAGGGAAACTGCCGGTAATGCGCAAGTTGGCCACCTCCGGTGCAACCCCCAAGTAGCCGCTGCGATAACGGCTAAGCTCGTCGACCAAGTCGGCAAGACGCACGTTGTCGACCACTAGCATCCCGCGAGTCCAGGCATCGGCACCGGAGCGCAGGCCGTTAATCTGGCCGAGCTGATTCTGGCTCATCAGCACTTGCTGGCCTTCATGCAGGATCTGTTCGTCGCCACTGTCTTGGGGCTTGGCGGCTACGGCTGACTGCAACACGCTCAGGCGCGTGCCCTGGTCTTCCAGTTTGACCAAAAAGCGTGTGCCCAACGCGCGCATGCGCCCGTCTTCGGTGGCGACGACAAAAGGACGGTCATCCTTGTGGCCAGTCTCGATGGAGATTTCACCTTCGTGCAGGACGATCAGACGTTGCTCCTCATCGAAGCGGATATCCACCGCCGAATGGGTGTTGAGGCTGATCAGTGTGCCATCGGTCAGGCGCAGGCTGCGCTGTTCACCCGTGGCGGTACGTTGATCGGCCAGCCAGTAGCCTACCGATTGATAGGCACTGGCCCAGCTCAGCAGTCCCACCACCAACGCCAGGCTGGCAACCCCACTGCCGAGTTTGCGTACGCGTTGGCGCAGGTCGGCGCGCGATTGCAGCAAGGCCTGGCGCGCTGGGCCGGCTGCGGCGCTGAAGCGCTGGTCGAGCATGCCCAGTTGCGTCCAGGCCCGGGCGTGCTCTTCACTGGCGGCATGCCAGCGGTCGAATTCGGCGCGCTCGTCAGCGCTGCCGCTGCCTGAGTCCAGGCACAGTTGCCAGGCGATTGCAGCATCAAGGACGCGGGTGCTAACCGGTTTGCTATTCATGTCGGCTCGCCATACAGGGCGATGTAGCACTGGCGCATGCCTTGGGTCAGGTACTGACGCACTCTGGAAACGGATACACCCAGGCGTTCGGCGATTTGCGCATGGTTCAGACCGTCCAGGCGATTGTAGAGGAAGGCCGCGCGGGCCTTGCTCGACAACTTGCCTAACAGCAGATCAATGGCCTTGAGGTCTTCGAGAATCAGGTGTTGTTCTTCCGGGGAGGGTTGTTCGGCTTCAGGGATCAACATTAGCTCGGCCAAATAGGCCTGCTCCAGTGCCGTGCGGCGGAAGTGATCGAACAACAGGCCTCTGGCGATGGCCAGGAGAAACGCTCGAGGTTCACGCGGTGCGGGCAACTGATCGCGACCGAGCAGGCGCACGAAGGTGTCCTGGCTCAGGTCTTCGGCACGCTCGGCGCAGGCAATATTACGCCGTAGCCAGCCGAGCAGCCAGCTGCGATGGTCGCGGTAGAGCGTACCGACCAGCTCACTGTGTGGGCTTTGTACGGACGACAAGGCGTTCCCCGAAAAAGATGCGTTAACTAACGAGAATTATTCGCGATTGTTGCAGAATCTGCTCGTGGAACGCAATTGACGCTCATCGGATCGGCCTAGAAAACGTGACTTTGTTGCCTTCTACGCCGCCAGCGCTGCAGGTGTTGGTCAAGTTGCGCCGGACTGTCCAGTTGCTGGCGTCGGGCCTGGCTGAACAGAATCAGGGCCAGTTCGGCTGTGACCATGGCATCGGCACTGGCGTTGTGCCGTTCGATGGCTTCCAGGCCGAAACATGCTGTCCAGTCGTCCAGCCCAGCCTCGCGCAAGGTGATTTGCGGGTTCAACAGCGGCGCCAGCTCGGCAACATCGAAGAATGGATGCTGCAGGCGATAGCCCAAGTGGTCTTTCAGAGCGCGAGCCAGCATGCGCTGGTCGAAAGGCGCGTGGAAGGCTAACACTGGGCTGTCGCCAATAAAACGCATCAAGTCGAGCAACGCCTCGGCCGGATCGCTGCCAGCGGCGATAGCACTAGGCCCCAGGCCGTGGATCAGTACGCTGGAAGTCAACTTGTGGTCGCGCTGGAACAAGGTGCGTTCGAACTGTTGACTGAAGTCGATGGCGCCGTCTTCGATGACCACCGCGCCAATGGACAGTACCTGGTCGCGCTGGGTGTTCAGGCCGCTGGTTTCAAGGTCCAGCACCACCCAGCGCTGTTTGCGTAGGGTGTCTTCACTGAGCGAGGCTGCTGGAGCCAATTGCGCTGCCTGTTGGCGTATATGGTCTTCGATCTGTCGAGGTCGTAGCCAGGCAAACAGACTCACAGCTGATACCTCAAGGCCAAGCTGCTCTGCAGGCGTTGGGCCTGGCGCAGGGACTCGCGCAGTATGCGTCTATCCAGATGGTTGAGGCTGTCGGGATCGACGCGGTTGGAGTAGGGCTGGTTTTGCCGACTCTGAAGCTGGTGCTGCTGCATGCGGGTCTGCTGGATGAAATGATAAGCCTCCTCATAGGCGGCGCCATCAAGGGGGTCTATCACTTCTCGTGTTACCAGCTCGCGCAGGCGCTCCAGGGTGTTGTTGGTATTGATGCCATTGGCTAGGGCAAGCAGGCGGGCGCCGTCGACAAATGGCGTCAGCCCTTGGACTTTGAGGTCCAGCGTGCCGGCTTTGTCACTGCCTTGCCGGGTTAACACGAACTCACGAAAGCGCCCGACCGGCGGGCGCTGGCGCAAGGCGTTGTCGGCCATCATGCGTTGAAACAGACGGTTGTCGGCTATCTGCTCCAAAATGCTTTGGCGCAACTGTTCGCAGGGGCCCTCATCGCCCCACACCACGCGCAGGTCAAAGTAGATGCTAGAGGCCAGCAAGTTCTCCGGGGTGGCTTCGCGAATGAAGGCCGCGAAGCGCCGCGCCCATTCGGCACGCGACAGGCACAGCTCAGGGTTGCCGGCCATGATGTTGCCTTTGCACAGGGTAAAGCCACATTGCGCCAGGCCCTGGTTGATGTGTTGCGCCAGCGGTAACAGGCGGCCGCGGATTTCGGCGGCGTGAGCAGCATCGCGGGCTTCGAAAATAATGCCGTTGTCCTGGTCCGTATGCAGGGTCTGTTCGCGCCGCCCTTCACTGCCAAAGCACAGCCAGCTGAACGGCACGCCCGGATCGCCTTTTTCCGCAATCGCCAGCTCGATCACCCGGCACACGGTGTGATCGTTGAGGAGCGTGATGATCTGTGTGATCTGCGTTGAAGATGCACCGTGGGCCAGCATGCGCTCGACCAGTTGGCTGATCTCGCCGCGCAGCGACACCAGGCTTTCGACCCGGGTGGCATGGCGAATGGTCCGGGCCAGGTGCACCAAGTCGACCCGTTGCAGGGAGAACAGATCGCGTTCGGAAACCACGCCACACAAGCGCTTGTCCTCGACCAGGCAGACATGGGCGATGTGACGTTCAGTCATGGCAATGGCGGCATCGAACGCACTGGCCTGGGGGCTCAGGTAGAAAGGCTCAACCGTCATATGGCTGGCAATCGGCTGGGCAAAATCGGCGCTGGCATCAGCCACCACCTGGCGCAGGTCGCGCAGGGTGAAAATGCCGATTGGAAAGCGTTGCGCGTCGACGATGACGATGCTGCCGACTTGTTGCTCGTGCATCAGCGCCACGGCTTCGCGCAGCGGTGTTTGCGGTTCGCAGACAACCGGGTGGCGCATGGCCAATTCGCCCAGGCGGGTATTGAGTGAGTACTGCGTGCCGAGGGTTTCCACCGCACGGCGCTGGACCTGCTGATTGACCTGGTCGAGCAGGCTGCTAACGCCGCGCAGGGCAAAGTCGCGAAAGACTTCGGAGAGGGCAAACAGGCGAATGAAGGCAGCCTTGTTCAACTGCAGACAGAAAGTGTCTTCGCCAGCCCGGTGTTCGGTACGCGTAGCTCGTTCACCGAGCAGGGCGGCGAGGGGAAAACACTCGCCACTGGTGATCTCGAAAGTGGTTTCGGTGCCGGGGCGGCTCACGTGTTGGCGCTCGCCGACCACGCGTCCCTGCTTGACGATATAGAAGTGCTCGACGGGCCCGTCACTGGGTTTGATGATGCTGTCATTGGCTGCATAGAAACGCAGTTGGCACTGTTCGACGAGAAACGCCAAGTGGGCGTTCTCCATCTGGTTGAACGGCGGAAAGCGTTGCAGAAACTGCAGGGTCCCTTGGATATTCTGCAGAACCGCAGTCTTTCCGGCCTGGGTGAAGGCGTCCATTTTGCTCATGAGCATTTACCGCATCGTGGTGTCGACCTGTGTACATCGACCTTGTTGTTTTCGACCTTCATGGTCGGTCGCGGGATGCACAGTGCCCATTGGACGTAAGTCTATACACAGCGTCAGGCACTTGAGCCCAGGCGTCATGTGTCAATTAGCCGACGAAAGGCGGGTTGCAAGAGCCGTGAAAGCAGTCTGAACTTGATTCAACGGACATTTTTCAGGTCATAGATGATGAGACAGCCATGCCCGACCATGACGACATACTAAGTGAGGCCGAGCGTGAGGCGTTGGCGTCGGTTTCAGCGCCAGCGACGGTGCCGCAGAAGGTATTGATCGTGGATGACAATCCGCTGGCGCGTGACGCATTGGCCAGTTATCTGAAAGCCAAGGGCATCAAGTGCGTGACGGCGGAAAATGCCGAGCGGGCGCTGCTGTACCTGAAGGGGGACCGGGGCATTGGTCTGTTGATTACTGATTTGCGCATGGAGCCATTCGATGGCCTGGAGCTGATTCGACAGATTCGAGAGTCGGAGAAAGCGGCGTTGCCGATCATCATTGTGTCAGGTGATGCCGATGTGCCAGACGCTATTACGGCGATGCATTTGAGTGTCGTCGACTTTTTGCTCAAGCCGATCGATCTGGAGAAATTGATGGCGCTGGTGCGCAGGGAATTGGGAATATCGTTGACCTGAGGGCCTCATCGCCGACAAGGCCAACTCCCACAGGACTGATGTATACCGTCCCTGTGGGAACTGGCCTTGCCAGCGATGGGCTGCAATGCAGCCCTCGGGCGTTACAGGCCGTTCTTGGCCTTGAACTCACGACGACGACGATGCAGCACCGGCTCGGTGTAGCCGTTTGGCTGCTTGGTGCCTTCTACCACCAGTTCGACCGCCGCCTGGAAGGCGATGTTGGTGTCGAAGTCTGGTGCCAGCGGGCGGTACAGCGGGTCGTTGGCGTTCTGCTTGTCCACCACCGGTGCCATGCGCTTGAGGCTTTCCAGTACCTGAGCCTCGCTGACGATACCGTGACGCAGCCAGTTAGCCAGCAGCTGGGCGGAGATCCGCAGGGTGGCACGGTCTTCCATCAGGCCGACATCGTTGATGTCCGGCACCTTCGAACAACCGACGCCCTGGTCGATCCAGCGCACAACGTAGCCGAGGATGCCCTGGGCGTTGTTATCCAGTTCGTTGCGTTTCTCTTCTTCCGACCAGTTGGTGTCGGTGGCCAGCGGGATGGTCAGGATGTCGTCCACCGAAGCCGGTGCACGCTTGGCCAGTTCGGCCTGCCGGGCAAATACGTCGACCTTGTGGTAATGCAGCGCATGCAGCGCGGCGGCCGTTGGCGACGGTACCCAAGCGGTGTTGGCGCCAGCCAGCGGGTGAGCGATCTTCTGCTCGAGCATGTCGGCCATCAGGTCCGGCATGGCCCACATGCCTTTACCGATCTGGGCACGGCCTTGCAGACCGGTGGCCAGGCCGATATCGACGTTGGAGTTCTCATAAGCGCCGATCCACTTCTGGGTTTTCATCGCGCCCTTGCGTACTACGGCGCCGGCTTCCATGGAGGTGTGGATTTCATCACCGGTACGGTCGAGGAAGCCGGTGTTGATGAACACCACGCGCTCACTGGCGGCTTTGATACAGGCCTTGAGGTTGACCGTGGTACGGCGCTCCTCGTCCATGATGCCGACTTTCAAGGTGTTGCGCTTGAGGCCCAGCACATCTTCGATGCGGCCGAACAGCTCGTTGGTGAACGCCGCTTCTTCAGGGCCGTGCATCTTCGGCTTAACGATATACACCGAGCCGGTACGGCTGTTCTTGCGGCTGGTGTTGCCGTTGAGGTTATGGATCGCGGCAAGGTTGGTGATCAGGCCGTCGAGGATGCCCTCAGGAACTTCGTTGCCGTCTTTGTCGAGGATCGCGTCGATGGTCATCAGGTGACCAACGTTGCGCACGAACAGCAGCGAGCGACCGTGCAGAGTGACAGTGCCACCGTTCGGTGCGCTGTATTCGCGGTCCGGGTTCATGGTCCGGGTGAACGTCTGGTCGCCTTTGCTGACGCTTTCAGACAGGTCGCCCTTCATCAGGCCGAGCCAGTTGCGATAGATCACCACCTTGTCATCAGCATCAACGGCGGCGACCGAGTCTTCGCAGTCCATGATGGTGGTCAGGGCGGCTTCCATCAGCACGTCCTTGATCCCGGCGGGGTCGGTCTGACCGACTGGGGTGCTGGCATCGACCTGGATTTCGAAATGCAGGCCGTTATGCTTGAGCAGAATCGCAGTCGGTGCCGAGGCGTCGCCGCGGTAGCCGATCAGTTGTGTGTCATCACGCAGGCCGCTGTTGCTGCCACCCTTGAGGGCAACCACGAGCTTGCCGGCTTCGATGTGATAAGCGGTGGAGTCAACATGAGAGCCGGCAGCCAGAGGCGCGGACTCGTCGAGGAAGGCACGGGCGAAGGCAATCACCTTGTCGCCACGAACCTTGTTGTAGCCTTTGCCTTTTTCCGCGCCACCGGCTTCGCTGATCGCGTCGGTGCCGTACAGGGCATCGTACAGCGAACCCCAGCGGGCGTTGGAGGCGTTCAGGGCAAAGCGCGCATTCATTACTGGTACAACCAGTTGCGGGCCGGCCATGCGGGCAATTTCGTCGTCGACGTTCTGGGTCGAGGCCTGGAAGTCTGCAGCTTCTGGCAGCAGGTAACCGATGTCCTGAAGGAAGGCTTTGTAAGCCACGGCATCGTGAGCCTGGCCTTGGCGCGCCTGATGCCAGGCATCGATCTGCGCCTGCAGTGCGTCACGTTTGGCCAGCAGTGCTTTGTTCTTTGGAGCGAGGTCGTTGATGATCTTTTCTGCCCCCACCCAGAACTGTTCGGCGTTGACGCCAGTTCCGGGAATGGCTTCGTTGTTCACGAAGTCGAACAGGACTTTGGCGACCTGAAGGCCACCGACTTGAACGTGTTCAGTCATTGCTTGCCTCACTCTGCTCAGCTATTCAGCTCTTCTATTTAAGCCTTGCGCGCTTCTCTAAACACGGCACCAGAACATGCCCTATGGGCGGCTGGGTGCTGCCAGCCTGACAGGCTGGCGGGCATTGGCGTATTTTCACAGGCGCCTTGGCAGACATCGATTCGACGTTTTGTAGTCCGCGCTGCGGCATACTACATGATGCGCTGCGGTTGTGAAAATTAGACTAAATACGTCGTTCTGCGACCAATTGGTCGCAGAGGGTCACGCTGGGAGACAGTATGTTCTCAAAAAAGTGGCAGATTGTTCCAGATAAATCTTGAAACAGTACACGATTGGTCATCAAAGCCTGCTGCGGCAGGTTGCCGCGCCTTGCCTATACTTTCTCCGCGCCCTTGTTTTTTGGGCGTCCGAAGGCAATCAGCAGAGGAATGGCGTGTGGACCATCTCGTATTGACAGTAATCGCCCCAGACAAGGCAGGCCAGGTCGAGCGCATTGCCGAGTGCATTGCCGAGCACAACGGTAACTGGTTGGAGAGTCGTATGTCGCGTATGGCCGGGCAATTTGCCGGGATCCTGCGCGTAGCGGTACCGGCTGAATCCTATGATGAGCTAGTTGAGGCGCTGCGCGCCTTGCATGAGCACGACATTCGGGTGCAGATTGCTGAAAGCGGCATCGAACCGTCGTGCACCTGGAAGCCGATCGCCATGGACCTGGTGGGCAACGACCGCCCAGGCATCGTGCGGGACATCACCAGGCTGCTGGCCGAGCAGGGGGTCAATCTTGAGCGCTTTACCACTGACGTGCGCCCTGCGCCGATGAGCAGCGAGCCGTTGTTTCATGCCGAAGCCTTATTGGCGATGCCGCTGACGCTTTCCCTGGATGTACTTCAAGCCAAGCTTGAGGCGCTGGCGGACGATCTTATGGTAGAACTCAAGTTGCGCCCGGAAGAATAGTTATCCCGGTTTGCCGGGGACCGGCCTGTGGATAAGCTGGGGGAAGCGTGCGCCAGCCCATACAGGCCGTGGCTTTGCGGGAATTGAGCAAAAAACCACCAATAATCAGTGGCTTGTGCACAAAGCGCGGGGATGAGGGTGTGGATAACCTTGGGAGAGGTTGCTGCAGGCCACGAATTACGTGGCCTGCATGGTTTTGTATGTTTTTTGATCAACTGCGGCGACGCAGGCTCAACCAAGCATCGACGCTGTAGAGGGCAAGACCGGCCCAGATAAACATGAAGGCAACCAGCGTGCTGCTCGACAGGTGCTCACCAAACAGCAGCACTGCCTGCAGCAGTACCAACGTCGGTGCCAGGTACTGCAGGAAGCCCAGGGTGGTATAGGGCAGGTGGCGAGCGGCGGCGTTGAAGCACACCAGTGGTATCAGGGTGACCGGGCCTGCTGCAATCAGCCAGAGCGCTTCGCTGCTGGTATAGAAGCTGGGATCGGCGCTGGCCGCCAGAGGGTTTAGCAGGAGCCAGCCGATGGCCAGTGGCACCAGCATCCAGGTTTCCACTACCAGCCCCGGCAAGGCTGCGACCGGGGCCTGTTTGCGGATCAGGCCATAGAAGCCAAAGCTCAAGGCCAGCACCAGCGAAACCCACGGCAGGCTACCCACCTGCCAGACCTGCTGGGCTACACCCACTGCGGCCAGGCCCACCGCAACCCACTGAAGGCGGCGCAGGCGTTCCCCCAGCAGCATCATGCCCAGCAGCACATTGATCAGCGGGTTGATGTAGTAGCCAAGACTCGCTTCGAGCATGCGCCCGTTGTTTACCGACCAGACATAGGTCAGCCAGTTACCGGCAATCAACGACCCGCTGAGGGCCAGGATCGCCAGGCGTTTAGGGTTTTCACGCAGTTCTCGCCACCAACCCGGGTGCTTCCAGACCAGTAACAGCAACGAGCCGAACAATGCCGACCAGAGCACACGGTGGACAATGATCTCCACCGAGGGAACGCTTTGCAGCGCTTTGAAGTAGAGCGGGAATAAACCCCAGATAATGTAGGCGGTGAGGCCCAGAATGTACCCGCGGCGCGGGTTGGCAGCGTGCATGCAGATTCCTTGCTTAGGCAGCTATCTAAAAGCATCGCCATTGTAGACAGACTTGTACGCGCTTCAGAACAATTTCAGCGGTTCTTCATCCAGTGCTGCCATCTGCTCGCGTAGGGCGAGAATTTGGTCGCCCCAGTAACGCTCCTGGCCAAACCAGGGGAAGCTGCGCGGAAATGCCGGGTCGTCCCAGCGGCGTGCCAGCCAGGCGCTGTAATGCAGCAGGCGCAGGGCGCGCAACGGTTCGATCAGGGCCAGTTCGCGCGGGTCGAAATCGTGGAACTCGTTGTAGCCATCCATTAGTTCGGCCAGTTGGCCCAGGCGTTCATGACGGTCGCCGGCGAGCATCATCCAAAGATCCTGAACGGCGGGCCCCATGCGGCAATCATCGAGATCGACGATGTGGAAGACCTCGTCACGGCACATCATGTTGCCCGGGTGGCAGTCACCGTGCAGGCGGATGGTTTTGTGCGGGGTGTTGGCATAGATGGCTTCGACGCGCTTGAGCAGATCGCGGGCGACTGATTCGAAGGCTGGCAGCAGGCTTTTGGGTACGAAGTTGCCTTCGAGCAGGGTGGTCAGCGACGCATGGCCGAAGTTATCCACTGCCAAGGCTTCACGGTGCTCGAACGGACGGGTAGCGCCAACCGCATGCAGGCGCCCGAGCAACTGGCCGAGACGGTAGAGTTGGTCGAGGTTGCCAGGCTCGGGGGCACGACCGCCGCGACGGGGGAACAGGGTGAAGCGAAAGCCGCTGTGTTCGAACAATGTCTTGCCGTTGTGAATAAGTGGCGCCACTACAGGGACTTCACATTCGGCCAGCTCGGCGGTGAAGGCATGCTCTTCGAGGATCGCTGCATCGGTCCAGCGGTCTGGGCGATAGAACTTGGCAATCAGCGGTTCAGCGTCTTCGATGCCCACCTGATAAACGCGGTTCTCGTAGCTGTTGAGTGCCAGCACGCGGGCATCGCTTAGAAAGCCGATACTTTCCACAGCGTCGAGGACCAGGTCGGGAGTGAGGGTTTCGAAGGGGTGGGACATGTCGACTCCTGCTGTGCGGCAGGTGGCCGCATCATGCAGGCATGGTACCCCACCTGAGGGGTACCTGCAGATTGATGCAGCCTTTGTGGGAGCTGGCCTTGCCAGCGATGCAGGCACTGCACAGCAACTGACACTGCGTCGATTTTCATCGCCAGCAAGGCTGGGTCTCCAAAAGTCAGGGCAACGCCAGGTCTTGTTGGAAATATCAGGCGCCGATGATCCCACCATCCTCGCGGGTGATTGCCATTACCGATGAGCGCGGTTTGCCATTGGGCAAATGCTCAGGGAAGGTCGACCCGCCCGTTTCACCCGGGTGCTGAATCCCCACGAACAAGGTGCGTTGGTCTGGCGCAAAAGCGATACCGGTTACCTCACAAGCCACCGGCCCGACCATGAAGCGCCGAATCTCGCCGCTGAGCGGATCGGCACAGAGCATCTGGTTATTGCCCATACCGGCAAAATCACCGCTATTGCTGTAATCGCCATCGGTGAGGATCCACAACCGGCCATCCGGGTCGAAGCCCAGTCCGTCGGGACTGTTGAACATGTTCTGCGGGGTAATATTGCTTGAGCCACCCTTGGCATCATTCGGGTGCACCGAAGGATTGCCGGCAACCACGAACAGGTCCCAGTCGAAGCTCATGGCACCGTGGTCATCCTCTGTTTCACGCCAGCGCAGGATCTGCCCGTAGAGGTTTTTCTCGCGCGGGTTCGGGCCGCCTGCTGGCTGGCCTTCTTCACCACGTTTGACGTTGTTGGTCAGGGTGCAATAGACCTGGCCATCCTTGGGGCTGACTACGATCCATTCCGGGCGGTCCATGCGCGTTGCCTTCAATTGGCTGGCAGCCAGGCGTGCATGGATCAATACCTGGGCCTGGCTGGCGAAGCCGTTGGCGGCGATCAGGCCGTGCTTGCCATGGGTCAGCTCCAGCCATTGGCCTTTGCCACGCGGTTGATCAGCACTCTGGTTGCCATCGTCGAAACGCGCGACATACAGGGTGCCGTGATCGAGCAGGCTGCGGTTGGCGCTAGGCGTCTTATGGTCGACGCGGTCTCGGCTGATGAACTTGTAGATAAATTCGCCGCGCTCATCGTCGCCCATGTACACCACCGCGCGGCCATCACGGGTTTCTGCCAAGGCGGCATTTTCGTGCTTGAAACGACCGAGGGCAGTGCGCTTGACCGGCGTCGAATCGGGATCGAACGGGTCAATTTCGACCACCCAGCCGTGTCGGTTCAATTCATTGGGATTCTTTGCCAGGTCGAAGCGCGGGTCGTGCGGGTGCCAGCCGATTTCCTTGCTGGCGACTGAAGCCCCATAGCGCTTCTGGCCGGCGTCGAATACCTGGGCCGGATCGCTGCTGCCGAAGCAGTCGGTGAAGTTTTCTTCGCAGGTCAGGTAAGTGCCCCAAGGCGTCTTGCCGTTGGCGCAGTTCTGGAACGTGCCCAGTACCTTGCGGCCACTATTGTCGGCCGCAGTCTTGAGCCAGGCATCGCCTGCTGCCGGGCCGCTGACGCGGATCGGCGAATTACCGTGGACGCGGCGGTTGTAGGGTGAGCCCTGGACAAACTGCCACCGCCCGTTGCTGCGCTTGACCTCAATCACCGATACGCCTTCGGCAGCCTGTGCCTTGTGCACTTCTTCAGCGGAGCGTGGTTGCCCGCCATGGGCAAATAGGTAGCGATAGTTGGTGTATTCGTTGTTGATCGCCATCAGCGCCCGATTGTCATCATCGGGGAAGGGGAATAGGCTCATGCCATCGTTGTTGTCGCCGAACTGCAGTTCCTGCGCCTTGGCCGTGCCTTGACCGGAAGGGTCAAAAGAAGGACCGCCGGAATGCAGTGGCTGGCCCCAACTGATTAGCACCGAAGATTGGTAACCGGGCGGCAGGCTGATGCTGTCAGCGGTGGCGCTGGGGATACTGGCGAAGCCGAGCAGGCTGCTGTTGGCCGCACTGATACTGGCGGCCATAACGCTGCGGCTGAGCAGGTTGCCGCCTAAAAACAATGCGGCGCCGCACAGGGCGCCTGCCCCGACGAATCGACGGCGGCTCAGGTTGACCAGTTGCTCTAGGTCGGTGGACTGGTGTTCTTCTAGTAGGTGCATGACAGGCTTCCTGCGGGTTTGGCAGTCACCTTAGTCAGGGCTTATGACGGTTTTGTGTCCGTTTTTATAAGGGTGTTCCGATAAGCACGTAGGACGGCTGAAACTGAACCCGTAAGTCGCTACCGGGTTTCACCGCATGGGCCTTGAGCCAGGCGGGTTCAGCGAAGGTGCATAGGGTTTGTCCATTGCTCAAGGTCAGGCGAACTTCCGTGGGGGCCTGCGCTGCGTCGAGTAGTGCTTCGACTCTGGCCTGCAGGCAGTTATAGCCTTCCAGAGCGAGCGCTTGTGGCGCAAGCAGAGATAACCAGCCTGCCTTGATCAACGCCACCACCTCGGTACCTGGGATCAACTCCAGGCGTTGAGTGCTGTCACGGGTGATCAGGGCATCGATGCTCAACTCCCCGGCCAGGGCCAAGCTGATCCGATCGTAATGTCCTTCGGCCTGAATCGTACTCACGCGCCCGTGCAACTGGTTACGGGCACTGGTGCGCAACATCAGGCGACCGAGCAGGTCGAGGTCACTGGCATCTTCGGCAGCCTCCAGAATCTGTGCCTGCAGGGCCTGCAGGCGCTGGTACAGTCGCAGGACCCGTTGGCCTTCCTGAGATAGCTTGGCACCACCGCCGCCGCGACCACCGACACTGCGCTCAACCAGCGGGCTGGACGCCAGGTTGTTGAGTTCATCAATGGCATCCCAGGCAGCTTTGTAACTCATTCCGGCGCTTTTAGCCGCACGGGTGATCGACCCTTGTTCGGCAATGTGCTGTAACAAGGCAATGCGCTGAGGGCGGCGAACGATGTGTTGGGTGAGCGGGGCGGGCAGGGACATGTGCGGGCACGAGCATCAGGCAAGTATCAGCCACGAAAGTGCCCGCAGCCACGCGGCAAGTCAAGCGCTGCCTGGCTTGGCAGTGCGTGCCAGGCAATAGACATCGACCCGCCGAGCACCGGCCTTGAGCAGCAGACTGGCAAGCGCCTGGGCGGTGGCGCCGGTTGTCAGTACATCGTCGACAAGAGCCAGGTGCCGCCCTTCGAGCAACTCGATGTGTTCTACGGCAAAAGCCTGACGCAGATTACGCTTGCGCTCGCTGGCCTTGAGACCTTGCTGCGCAGGTGTATCGATCAGGCGTTTGAGTATCCGCTCGTTACTGCTGATACCGATTTGCCCCGAAAGCCACTGCGCGAGCATGGCAGCCTGGTTGTAACCTCGCTGGCGCAAGCGCCGACGGCTGAGTGGAACTGGCAGCAGCAGGGTGGGGTGGGGTAAGCCTTCGCTGAAACGATGCGTCAACCATCGGCCGAGCAACGTTGCCAGCAAGCGCCCCAATGGCCATTGACTGTGGTACTTGAAACGGCTGATCAGCGCATCCAGCGGAAAGCCGTAGTGCCAAGGCGCTTCAACCCGATAAAAGGCTGGTGCGCGGCGGCTGCATTGACCGCAGGTCAGGCCGTGCATGGGCAACGGCAGGGCGCAGACCTGGCAGCCATCTTCCAGCCACGGTAGTTCGGTCTCGCACGCCACGCACAACGGGTAATGCTGATCGGTGGCTTCATTGCATAACAGACACTCATGGTTACTATTTGACCAGTTGTAAACCAGTGCTTTGCATGGTGGTTGACAGCGCATTGGGCTTCCTTAACTATGCGAGCTATCCGTGATGCGCTGGCGGGCATTCCTGTCCCGGCGCCAGACCAAGCCTAAAACAAGGAACCGCCGATGAGCGCCAGCACAACTGCAACAACACGTCACGACTGGACCCTGGCCGAGGTCAAGGCACTGTTCCAGCAGCCGTTCAATGACTTGCTGTTCCAGGCGCAGACCGTGCACCGTGCGCATTTCGACGCCAACCGCGTGCAGGTTTCGACCCTGCTGTCGATCAAGACCGGCGCTTGCCCAGAAGATTGCAAATATTGTCCACAGTCCGGCCACTACAACACCGGGCTGGAAAAGCAGAAGTTGATGGAAGTACAGAAGGTCCTCGAAGAGGCAGCGCGGGCCAAAGCCATTGGCTCCACTCGTTTCTGCATGGGCGCGGCGTGGAAACACCCGTCCGCCAAGGACATGCCCTACGTCCTGCAGATGGTCAAAGGGGTCAAGGCCATGGGCCTGGAAACCTGTATGACTCTGGGCAAGCTCGACCAAGAGCAGACGCAGGCGTTGGCCGAGGCCGGGCTGGACTACTACAACCACAACCTCGATACCTCGCCGGAGTTCTACGGCAGCATCATCACCACCCGTACGTACGGCGAGCGCCTGCAGACTCTGTCGTACGTACGTGACGCCGGGATGAAGATCTGCTCGGGCGGCATCCTGGGCATGGGCGAGTCGCTGGACGACCGCGCCGGTCTGCTGATCCAGTTGGCCAACCTGCCGGAGCACCCGGAATCGGTTCCGATTAACATGCTGGTAAAAGTCGCCGGTACGCCGCTGGAAAACGCCGAGGAGGTCGACCCGTTCGACTTTATCCGCATGCTCGCGGTGGCGCGGATTCTGATGCCAAAATCCCATGTCCGGTTGTCGGCCGGCCGTGAAGCGATGAACGAGCAAATGCAGGCACTGGCCTTCTTTGCTGGCGCCAACTCGATTTTCTACGGCGAGAAGCTGCTGACTACCGCCAACCCACAGGCTGATAAGGACATGCAGTTGTTCGCCCGCTTGGGCATTCAGCCTGAAGCCCGTGAAGAGCATGCTGACGAAGTCCACCAGGCAGCCATTGAGCAGGCCCTGATCGAACAGAAGAGCAGCGAGCTGTTCTACAACGCCGCCTCGGCCTGAGGCGGTCATGGCGTTTGATCTTCGCGCACGTCTGGACCAGCGTCGTGCGGCCGACCTGTATCGTCAGCGGCCATTGCTGCAGAGCCCACAAGGCCCGCAAGTGGTGGTCGATGGTCAGCCGTTGTTGGCTTTTTGCAGCAATGATTACCTGGGCCTGGCCAATCACCCTGAGGTGATCGCTGCCTGGCGCGCGGGCGCTGAGCGTTGGGGCGTTGGCGGTGGTGCTTCGCACTTGGTGATCGGTCACAGCAGCCCGCACCACGAGGTGGAAGAAGCGCTCGCCGACCTCACCGGGCGCCCGCGTGCGCTGCTGTTTTCCACCGGCTATATGGCCAACCTTGGTGCCTTGACGGCACTGGTGGGTCAAGGCGACACGGTGCTGCAGGATCGCCTCAACCATGCCTCGCTGCTCGATGCCGGGCTGCTCAGTGGCGCGCGCTTCAATCGTTACCTGCACAACGATGCGAGTAGCCTGGCCAGCCGTCTGGACAAGGCGGTGGGCAACACCCTAGTGGTCACCGATGGGGTGTTCAGCATGGATGGCGACCTTGCCGACCTGCCTGCGCTGGCCGCCACAGCCCAGGCCCGCGACGCCTGGTTGATGGTCGATGATGCCCATGGCCTGGGCACCTTGGGCCGTAACGGCGGGGGGATCGTCGAACATTTCGGCTTGAGCCATGAACAGGTGCCGGTACTGATCGGCACGTTGGGCAAAGCTTGCGGTACGGCGGGTGCCTTTGTGGCTGGCAGTGAGGAGTTGATTGAGTGCCTGATCCAGTTCGCCCGCCCCTACATCTATACCACCAGCCAGCCACCTGCCCTGGCGTGTGCCACGTTGCGCAGCCTGCAACTGCTGCGTAGCGAGCATTGGCGCCGCGAGCACCTGGCGGCGCTGATCCAGCAGTTCCGCAGCGGTGCCGAGCAGATCGGCCTGCAGTTGATGGACAGCTTCACGCCGATTCAGCCGATCCTGATCGGGGAAAGTGCGCGGGCTTTGCGCTTGTCGCAGATGCTGCGTGAACGCGGCCTGCTGGTAACCGCGATCCGTCCACCGACGGTGCCGGCGGGCAGTGCACGTCTGCGGGTAACCTTGAGCGCAGCACACAGTGCGGCGCAGGTGCAGCTATTGTTGGATGCATTGGCCGACTGTTACCCGCTGCTGGAGCCTGCTGATGCGTAACCGACTGGTACTACTGCCGGGCTGGGGCCTGGGACGTTCTGCTTTACAACCGTTGGTGGCGACGTTGCGCGCTATCGACCCCGGCTTGCAGGTCGAGATTCAGGACCTGCCCGATTTGGTCTCGAATAATCCAAAGGATTGGCTCGACACGCTCGACCGGCAACTGCCACGCAATGCCTGGCTCGGTGGCTGGTCACTGGGCGGAATGCTGGCTGCCGAATTGGCAGCCCGCCGTGGCGACGACTGCTATGGGTTGATAACCCTGGGCAGCAACCTCAGCTTTGTCAGTCGTCCTGATTGGCCGCATGGCATGGCGGTGGACACCTTCCAGACATTTCTCGAGGGATGTCGCTATCACACCCAGGTCACGCTCAAGCGTTTCGTTTCGCTATGTGCCCAAGGTGCACAAGAACCTCGCAGCCTAGCGCGCCTACTTAGTGCCAGCATGCCTACGCCCGCGCCGGAGCAGTTAGTGGCCGGGCTTGAAGTGCTAGGCCAGTTGGATACTCGAAAAGCATTGCAGGCCTATGGAGGCCCGCAGCTGCATCTGTTCGCCGGGCGTGATGACCTGGTGCCGGCGGAAGTCGCCGGGGTGTTGCTCGAAGAATTGCCTGACGTGGAAGTCGGGTTGCTTGAAGACGGTGCTCATGGTTTTGTGATGGAAACACCTCATGAGTTGGCGGCTGCAATAAAGGCCTTTGTACATGAGAGTGGCGATGACTGATCTATCTCTGCCGGGCCTGCCCGGTGCTTTGCCTGACAAGCGCCAGGTTGCTGCCTCGTTCTCGCGTGCTGCCGCCAGCTACGACAGCGTCGCTGAACTGCAGCGTGCAGTGGGGAGCGCACTGCTCGAACAGCTGCCTGCGGGTATTGATCCACAACGCTGGGTCGACCTGGGTAGCGGAACCGGTCATTTCAGTCGCGCCTTGCACAGTCGCTTTCCACAGGCCGCCGGTATTGCTGTGGATATCGCCGAAGGCATGCTTCAGCATGCCCGTGGGCAAGGTGGGGCGCACTACCATGTAGCGGGTGACGCCGAACGGCTGCCGCTGCAGGACGCTAGCGTCGAGCTGATCTTCACCAGCTTGGCAGTGCAATGGTGTGGTGATTTTCGCGCGGTGCTCGATGAAGCCCGACGCATCCTGCAACCCGGTGGTGTGCTGGCCTTTGCCAGCCTCTGCGTAGGTACGCTGTGCGAGCTGCGCGAGAGTTGGCAGGCGGTCGACGGCCTGGTCCACGTCAATCGCTTCCGGCGCCTGGAGGATTACCAGCGCCTGTGTGCCGAAAGTGAGTTGCAAGTACTGGACCTGCAGGCCCGGCCTCATGTGTTGTACTACCCCGATGTGCGTAGCCTGACGCACGAACTCAAGGCCTTGGGTGCGCACAATCTCAACCCGGGTCGCCCTGCCGGGCTGACCGGGCGGGCGCGGATGCAAGGCTTGCTTCAGGCCTACGAACAGTTTCGCCAAGCGCAAGGGCTGCCGGCTACCTATCAAGTGGTCTACGGTGTATTGCAAAAGCCGTTGAAAGAAGGGGAGTAAGATGAGCCCAGCCTATTTCATCGCAGGCACCGACACCGATGTCGGCAAGACCACCGTGGCTGCTGGGCTTTTGCATGCAGCGCATCAGGCTGGCTTGAGCACGCTGGGGGCTAAACCGGTCGCCTCTGGGTGCAGCGCCAGCACCAAAGGGCTGCGCAATGACGATGCCCTGGCACTGATTGCGCAAAGCTCGATCAAGTTGCCGTATGAACAGGTTAATCCCTTCGCTTTCGAGCCGGCCATTGCCCCACACCTGGCGGCCCGTGAAGCCGGCGTAACATTGAGCGTGCAAGCGCTGCTGACACCGATGCGCCAGATTCTGGCCCAGGGTGCCGAGTTCACCCTGATCGAAGGCGCCGGTGGTTGGCGCGTACCGTTGTCCGATCAAGCCAGTCTCTCTGATTTGGCCATTGCCTTGAAGCTACCGGTGATTCTGGTGGTCGGTGTGCGTCTGGGCTGTATTAATCATGCCTTGCTCAGTGCCGAAGCGATTGCCCGCGATGGATTGCAACTGGCCGGCTGGGTGGCAAACATCGTCGACCCGCGCACCTCGCGACTTGAAGAGAACCTGGCCAGTCTGGCCGAGCGTTTGCCTGCACCTTGTCTGGGGCGAGTACCCAAGCTCAAGCAGGTTAGCGCTGAAGCGGTGGGGGCACACCTGCAGTTGGACCTGCTGGACTAGCCTGAGTCTATCGAATGGCAACATGCCATTACTGATTTCAACGGGCCTTTTGCCAGTAGCTCTGCTTCAATGGAAGCTGTTCGCCTTCAGCGTCATGGAGTTTCGACATGGAAATCTCAGGCAACTCAGCATTCTACGCAGGGCTCGGAGCCATTCAGGCCGGGCACAACCGCGTCGATCAGGCCGCCAGTCAGATCGCTAACAGCACCGTCGAGCGTGCAGCCACCAGCCAGTCCAGTGACTACCAGGCCGAGCGCCTGCGCGCAGTCGATCGCAGTCAGCAGATGGACCTGGCCATCAGCAGTGTGGAAATGGCCCTGGGCAAGCATCAGGTCGAATTGGGTGTCAAAGTGGCCAAAGCATCGGACGAAATGCTCGGCACGCTGATCGACACCTACGCTTGAGCCCCTCGCCGCGCGAGCTACGCGGCTTCAACTAATCTTTGAGTATCAGCGCCTTGACCCTGTTGGCAGGCGCTTGGCTGCGCGTTTGTGCGGTTTTTTGCCAGATCAATCGACCAGTCTTGCATGACCGAACTGCCCTCTGGTTGATGCTTGACAAGTTTTCGGCGTAAACGTATGTTTCAAACAACTGTTTGACCGAAAGCCACCTAGAGCTGGTCGGTATATCGCGGTCTCCCTATCCAGGATTCATCAGCAGAGGTTCATCGCTATGCCTGAGTACAAAGCCCCCTTGCGTGATATTCGCTTCGTGCGTGACGAGTTGCTCGGTTACGAAGCGCATTATCAGAGCCTGCCGGCTTGCCAGGACGCCACCCCAGACATGGTTAGCGCCATCCTCGAAGAAGGCGCCAAGTTTTGTGAACAGGTTTTGGCTCCGCTGAACCGTGTAGGTGACCTGGAAGGCTGTACCTGGAGCGAGTCGGGCGTGAAAACCCCGACCGGCTTCAAGGAAGCCTACAAGCAGTTCGTCGAAGGTGGCTGGCCAAGCCTGGCCCATGACGTCGATCACGGCGGTCAGGGTCTGCCTGAGTCGTTGGGCTTGGCGATCAGCGAGATGGTCGGTGAGTCGAACTGGTCCTGGGGCATGTACCCTGGTCTGTCGCAC
Source organism: Pseudomonas sp. S06B 330 (assembly GCF_002845275.2). NCBI lineage: Bacteria > Pseudomonadati > Pseudomonadota > Gammaproteobacteria > Pseudomonadales > Pseudomonadaceae > Pseudomonas > Pseudomonas tussilaginis. The sequence goes on from NZ_CP088149.1 coordinate 584,849, forward strand.
GGTGCGATGAACACCATCTCTGAGCACGGCACTGCCGAGCAGCAAGAGACCTACCTGACCAAGCTGGTATCTGGCGAGTGGACCGGCACCATGTGCCTGACCGAGCCGCACTGCGGTACCGACCTGGGCATGCTGCGCACCAAGGCCGAGCCTCAGGCTGATGGTTCCTACAAAGTCACCGGCACCAAGATCTTCATCTCGGCCGGTGAACACGACATGGCCGACAACATCGTCCACATCGTACTGGCGCGCCTGCCGGATGCTCCGGCTGGCACCAAAGGTATTTCCCTGTTCATCGTGCCGAAGTTCATGCCGACGGCCGAAGGCACTGTTGGCGAGCGTAACGCGGTGTCCTGTGGCTCCCTCGAGCACAAGATGGGCATCCACGGTAACGCCACCTGCGTGATGAACTTCGACGCCGCTACCGGCTACCTGATTGGCCCGGCCAACAAAGGCCTGAACTGCATGTTCACCTTCATGAACACTGCTCGCCTGGGTACTGCGCTGCAAGGCCTGGCCCACGCTGAAGTCGCGTTCCAGGGTGGCCTGAAGTACGCTCGTGACCGCCTGCAAATGCGCTCGCTGACGGGACCGAAAGCACCGGAAAAAGCCGCTGACCCGATCATCGTGCACCCCGACGTTCGCCGTATGCTGCTGACCATGAAAGCCTTCGCCGAAGGCAACCGCGCCATGGTCTACTTCACGGCCAAGCAGGTCGACATCGTCAAGTACAGTAAAGACGAAGAAGAGAAGAAGAAGGCTGATGCACTGCTGGCGTTCATGACGCCGATTGCCAAGGCGTTCATGACCGAAGTCGGTTTCGAATCGGCTAACCACGGCGTACAGATCTATGGCGGCCACGGCTTCATCGCCGAGTGGGGCATGGAGCAGAACGTTCGCGACAGTCGAATCTCCATGTTGTACGAAGGCACCACCGGCATCCAGGCACTGGACCTGCTCGGCCGTAAAGTGCTGATGACCCAGGGCGAAGCGCTCAAGGGCTTCACCAAGATCGTGCACAAGTTCTGCCAGGGTAACGAAGGCAATGAAGCCATCAGCGAGTTCGTTGCACCGCTGGCCCAGTTGAACAAAGAGTGGGGCGAACTGACCATGAAGGTCGGTATGGCTGCGATGAAAGACCGCGAAGAAGTCGGTGCCGCCTCGGTGGACTACCTGATGTACTCCGGTTACGCCTGCCTGGCTTACTTCTGGGCTGACATGGCGCGTCTGGCTGCGGAGAAACTGGCTGCAGGCACCAGCGAAGAGGCGTTCTACACCGCCAAACTGCAGACTGCGCGCTTCTACTTCCAGCGCATCTTGCCGCGTACCCGCACTCACGTGGCGACCATGCTGTCGGGTGCCAACAACCTGATGGACATGAACGAAGAGCACTTCGGTCTCTCGTACTAAGTCATCTACGGTAACGAAAGACGCCTGCCCTGATCGGCAGGCGTTTTTTTTGGAGCGTTTTCAACCCGAAGACTCTGCACTTGCTGTAACAGTCGCAATTCGGGTACCGCGCGGGGTCTGGCGAATCGCGGTGGCCAGTTTTACAGCCGTTTCACGCCCGATCGCAGCCTTACGGCAGCGGCTACAAGGAGGCAGTCACAAAATCACGAGGTGCGAAGGGGCCCGACAAACCGTACTCATCAATTCATGCGCGTTGCCGATACATTAAGGCACAATGCCATTATTGATCTGCCGGGTCGGAGATTACCCTTGTTTCGTTTATCCGCTGTACGCCTGAGCCACTTTTTGCCATCAGCCTGTTTGCTGGTGTCAGGGCTCGCGGCTGCCTATGTTAGAGACCTCAACGTCTTCTTCACCTCCCTGTTCAATGTTCTGCCCACCCTGGTCCTGTTGCTCGGTGGTGCCTATTGCACCGTTTATCGTCGTCAGCGCGAGCTGTTCCTGATGCTCACGGTGTACATCGCCTATTTTTTGCTCGATACCCAGACCGACTTCTACCGTGACAATGGTCGTGTTCGCGAAGATGCGGCGGTGGTGTTTCATTTGGTCTGCTTGCTCTTGCCGCTGATGTTCGCCCTCTACGGTGCCTGGCAGGAGCGTACGCATCTGTTTCAGGACTTGGTCGCCCGTTTCGCGGTTTTACTGGCTGTCGGCAGTGTCGCCCTGGGCCTGGAGCAAAGTTTTCCACAGGCCTTGCTAGGTTGGTTGGCTGAAATTCGCTGGCCGTCGCTGCATGGCCATTGGATGAGCCTGATCCAGCTGGCCTACCCGGTGTTTTTCATTGCCTTCGTGGTGCTCGTGGTGCAGTACCTGCGTGAACCCCGGCCTTTGCATGCCGCGCAGGTCATTGGGCTGATCGGTATTTTCTGGATGCTGCCAAAGACCTTCATCCTGCCCTTCACCCTCAACATCATGTGCAGTCAGGTGATGCTGATGATCGCCGCGGCGGTGTCTCACGAGGCCTATCAGATGGCCTTTCGTGATGAGCTCACAGGCCTGCCCGGGCGACGCGCACTCAATGAACGCATGCAGCGCCTGGGGCGCAGCTATGTGCTGGCGATGACCGACGTTGATCACTTCAAGAAATTCAACGATACCCATGGCCACGATGTCGGTGACCAGGTCCTGCGCCTGGTAGCCAGTAAACTGTCCAAGGTCACCGGTGGCGGTCGGGCCTATCGT